>JAFGPK010000054.1 GCA_016936235.1 Candidatus Fermentibacteraceae bacterium
CCTGAACATGTTTCACTCGGTATGGTTCGTTTTAGAAAGTGTTTGAAGGCTGTTTAGGATAAATGGACTGCTTATGGAACCGGTAATGGGATCGCACATAATCCACTTTCCTGCTGGTTGAAGTGAGACGGACGCGATCTCAGCGCATGATGGTCAGGCGGGTGATATCCCGGTTCTCTCCATCACAGGCAAGGACGCTGTAGACTCCCGGGGGGAGATCCGAGACATCCTCCTCGAACAGCGTGTACCTGCCTTCCCGGGCCTCCGGCAGACATTCCCTAACCAGCCGTCCGGCAACATCGAAGAAGTAGAGTTCCACAGGCATGCCGGAAGCGGTTGCGACGGTCAGGCTGATGCTGCGGTCCGCGGGATTTGGAGACACTCCGGTGATGGTTAGGATTCCGGGGCTCTCCGGTCCCTGACCTCCCGTCCCGGTGGAGTCGCCGTACCATGCAAGCTTGATCTGGCCTATGGTTTCCTCGCTGTAGACTATGAAGGGGTTCCCGTTGCCGTCCAGGGCGATTTCCGGCTGAGTGCCCACCACTCCCACGGAGTCTACGGTCATCGTATTCCACGAGGAACCGGCCCCCCATGCGTATCTGAGGTCGTTGTTCTGTGAATCGTGGTAGGCTACATGATTGACGCCGGCGGCGTCCACGGCCAGAGCGCAGTAGTAGCGTGCCTGGCGGGCGGGATCTATCTGAGCCATCTCCCAGGTGGAACCGTTGTAGCTCTGTATCCTCAGGTCCGTGTTCGACTGGTACACTATCCGCGGGAGACCGCTGCCGTCCAGGGCTATGTCGGTGTCGTCGCCGTCGGAGTCTCCCAGGTTTGTCCCGGTCCATGATGATCCGGTGTAAGTCGTGTGGTATAGCCTTATGTACGGATCCTGGTTACCCTCCCAGCCTGTCCATATGTTGTACTGCGCCAGATGGGGCACGTCGGAGGAACTGAGAGCAAGTGAAACAGCCGTGCACAGTGCCCCGTCACCGAACCACCATACTATCTCGTTCTCCCAGTATGAACCGTTGTGGTAGATATGGTGGAGATCCTTTTCCGCCATGGCGTTCCCATTATAGTAAATGACATGAGGGTTGCCGTAACTGTCCGTCTCAAGATCGTAGAGCGTTCCCCAGTCGGTGTCCGTAAGGAAATCCTCTATCTGCCAGCCGCCTCCTCCGTCCGGGGTTGCCAGGCTCAGCGTATAGGGATGGGCGCCGGTCTGATAGACGATCAGCGGATCGTTCCCGTTAAGGGCGAGGAAGCAGTATTTGAAGTCATCGTAGGATTCAATAGTACTGTACCGCCAGCAGAAACCGTCGAAGTGTGCATACTCGATGCTCCTGACCGTGGTCGAAGCGTCGGTCCTGACGTAGGCCACGTGGGGATAGCCCTGAGTATCTATCCTGATGGTAGGGTCCGTCTGGAGTATGCCCGTGTCTATGGTGTCGTTGTTCCAGCTGTCCC
Source organism: Candidatus Fermentibacteraceae bacterium (assembly GCA_016936235.1). Taxonomy (GTDB): domain Bacteria; phylum Fermentibacterota; class Fermentibacteria; order Fermentibacterales; family JCC-6; genus Aegiribacteria. The sequence continues at coordinate 1,468 of JAFGPK010000054.1, forward strand.
TGGAGCCGTTCATGTACGATCCGGTTCCCTGTGAGAGCAATGAACCAGCCGTTATCAGAAGGATCGTGATAGTTCCCGCCATTTTGTCCCCCCCAGTCCCATTGAGCACTGTTGCAATTTAAGATAACCAGACAACAGGAGCCAGACAATGTTCGGCGGTAACCGGGAGATCATCGCTTGCCCACGAAGACCCGGGAGAACGGATCCGCATGGGTCGACGCTTGAGATGGGGAGATGTCAGGCACCTTTTGCGGTTTCACAGGACCATGTCCATGGCTGGCCGAATGCCGCTGGCCGGGGCAGCAGTCAGCGTCTGGTCGAAGGTTCTCTCGCCCGGGTATGAACCGCAACTACCGGCGGTCCGGTGTTTTCCACGAAGGCCGGATCTGTGAGATGTAAGTGCTGCCCACTGAGTGTCAGAAACGGTGTAACCGCCTTCCCGCTTCTTCGACCGCCGTATTATCAGGTAACGTTCGAACTGCTTCTTCAGAGTGCCGTTCCCGGGGTCGTCCCCGGCCGCCTCCACCAGCCGCTTCACATGTACGTACAGGCTGTGAGACATGGGGCCCTCCTTGGTAGTATTTAAGTTCTTCTTGCAGAGACTATTATACTGCTTCAAAGGGCCTCTCTCAATATGCTGGTGAGATTTGCGGGCTAGCCCGAAGGGATCCGCGGGAGCATCGGGAGGTCCGTCGAGACCTGATAAGGCGGGATCAGGTCCGGAACAGACTCCGCAGTCTGAGCTTCAGGGGCGTGAGCAGTGATTCCATGAAGACACCGGGGGACACCTTCGAACTGCCCATCCTCCTCTCCACGAAGACTATCGGCACCTCCCCTACGTCGGCACCGGCCTTCCATGCGTCGAAAAGCGTCTCCACCAGGAAGGCGTAACCGGATGCGTTGCTGGTGGAGGAGAGCAGGACGGGTATGAGGCTGGAATGGAATCCCCGGAACCCGCTGGTGCAGTCGGAGAACGGCATGCCGGTGAGCAGCCTTATGTACTTGTTTGCGGAGTAGCTGAGGTTGAGCCGGAGGATCGACCAGTTCAGGACGCTGACCCCCTGGATGTACCGTGAGCCAAGAACGAGGACATGATCCTCCAGTGCATCGTCGATGGCGCTGAGATGGACAGGCTGGTGGGAGAGGTCGGCGTCCATCATGAAGATACGGTCCCATCCGCCCTCTTCCCTGACTCTCCGAAAGGCGTCACGGTACGCGTTGCCCAGCCCCTCCTTCCGTCCCCGTCGGAGGAGCAGGACTCTTTTGTCCTTCCGCGCCAGTTCCTCGATCTTCAGTGCGGTCCCGTCCGGCGAACCGTCGTCTATGAACATCAGATGAAAATCGCACTGCTCTCTGATGCTGTTGTAAAGGGGTCCTACATTGAGCGCCTCGTTGTAGGTCGGAATGAGCACGATGCGGCGTGGGTTCAGGACGAGACCCTCTCGAGATAGCTGTTGCTCCGGGTGTCCACTTTTATGATGTCCTTCTCCTGTATGAAGAGGGGAACCTGGACCTTCAGGCCGGTCTCCAGGACAGCGGGTTTGGACCCTCCGCTGGCTGTATCGCCCCTGAGGCCGGGGTCGGTCTTCACCACCTCGAGCTCAACCGTATCGGGAGGCTCCACCATGATCGGATTGTCGTCGACGAAGGCGATCTTGATCTCGCTGTTCTCCACGAGGTAGCTGGCGGCGTTCCCGACCATGTCGTGACTCAGATGGATCTGCTCGTAGGTGTCCGGGTTCATCACAACCCAGGCCATGTCCGTCTTGTAAAGCAGCTCCCAGACCCTGTGCTCCACCCTGACCTCGGTGACCTTCTCCCCGGCCCTCCAGGTCCGGTCCAGAACCTTACCCGAGATGATCTCCTTCAGTCTGGACCTGACGAAGGCGGCGCCCTTCCCCGGTTTCACATGCTGGAATTCCACTATCTGGCAAAGGGTCCCGTCCACGTCTATAACCATGCCACGCCTGAAATCATTGCTGGTGGGCACTGACCATACCTCCGTCTTTTCTTTTCCTGAGCTCCTGCAGGATATCCAGAGCGTGAAGGTAACCCTCGGTTCCCGCTCCGGAGATGAATGCGTCCGCCGCAGCGGCGGTAACGAGATTGCTTCGAAAAGGTTCCCTGGCCAGGACCCTGCTTATGTGCACTTCCACCACCGGTCCCTGGTAGGCCTGCATGGCGTCCATTATGGCGATGGAGTAGTGGGAGTATGCTGCGGGGTTGATGACCAGTCCCACGGTCCGGCCCGATGCGGAGTTAACCGCCCGGACGAGCTCACCTTCAATGTCGGACTGGAAGAACTCCAGATCCAGCCCGTGCTGCTGCGCCCTTGCACGCACCATCTCCACCAGCTCTTCCTGGGTCACCCCTCCGTAGATCTCCGGCTCCCTGGTGCCCAGTTCTCCGAGATTGGGACCGTTGATCACGGCCACTGCGGGGGATGGGCCCATTACTCCTCTCCGTCGTAGGATTCGAGCTTGAGTTCCTCTTTCTCGCTGTCGGTGAAGAACTCCAGGAGGCTTGCCGGAACCGTCCGCTCGAAGACCGTGTCCTTCTCGGCGGGATATTCGGCCGCGGCATCGGTCTCCTCCTGCGGCGCAGCGGCTCCAGGTGGGGGTTCGGAAGCGTAACCCTGAGACTGCAGAACCTTCTTCATCCTGTCGGTATCGGGAAAGATGTGGTCATCATCCGACCCTTCACCCATGGACATGTCGTCGCTCTCCCCGGGCCCGTCTTCCGAGAAGATATCCTCGATGGATGTGCCCTTGCCGGACCTTGCCTTCTCCTGCATCTCCCTGGCATCCTCGTCACCAGGATTCTCGTACAGATAATCCTCGAAGAGGCTGACTGACCTCTCCCACTCCCCCCTGCGGAAATGGATCTCGGCCAGGCTCCTCAGGGCCACCAGGTTCTGAGGTTGGGCCGATCGGACCTTCTCGAACATCTCCAGGGACTTCTCCAGGAGTCCGGCGTCGAGATAGCACTTGCCCAGGACCACGGAGATGGAACTGTTGTCCTTCCACTGCTTGAGACCCTCTTCCGCTATCTTGAAGGATTCGTCGAACCTCCCCGTCTGCCTCAGAAGGTCGGCGAACCTGGCGCAGAGTATGGGCGAGGGGTTGCTTACCCACTCGCTCTCTACCTGCTCCAGCTCCTGCATGGATACGTTATTGGCCATTTTGCTCCCCCGGAATGAAAGTATTCATAATTATCCAGCCCTCGCGGATGTAGGGCTCCTTTTCCCTGTGCTCATGAAAGATCTCCATGTCCAGCAGGAACCTCCGCCCGCCGTCCCTCAGAACATAACTGGTGAACGCTCCGGCGTTCAGGTGCTCGGGATTACGCCACATGCCCAGGAGCCTCCAGCCCCCGAGACCGCGCAGATCCAGGGTTTCCACCTGGACCATGGACCGATCCACCGAATCGGCAGCGGAATCATGGAAATGATGCCTGGCCACCGCCTCCCGCCAGATGACGGCGTCCTCCGGCGAAAGCAGGGCATCGTCCTCTATCCAGCGGACACTCAGGAGGAGCAGGCACTCGTCGGAGACCCTCCTCTGGTACTGCAGGAACCCTCCATCAGGGTCCCATTCGGCAAGGGAGTATGATTTGGGTATGTCCATGCTGAACCCAAGGGCAAGCAGGCTGTCTATCCTGGCAGGACTGCTCATCTGGGTCGAAACGAAACTGCCGTAAATGTAATCGCTGAGGTGCCGCTCGTAGGCTGACTCCAGCCTGGACGACAGCAGGTCCGGATCATCGAACTCAGGGAGGACTACTCCCATGACCGTCTGCCCGGTGGCCCACAGGTCATCTCCCTGATAGATGCCGTCAATCGGTTCCAGATCATCGGGAAGAGCGGACGGATCATCGACAAGGAACAGGATCGTGCGACGGGTCTTGAGGTCGCCCTGGAACTGCTGGCTTGAGCAGACGGAAAAATCGAACACGTCCTCCGGTTCAACGGTAGTGACCTGGATCTGAATATCATTCAGGAAGCTCTCCATCCGGTCCATTTCCATTTCGTCAGGGTAGACGACAAGGACTCCCTTGAGGGGTCCGGATGCCGGACCGGCACAGCCGGACAGCAGAACGGGCACAGTCATCAACAGGAAATACTTCATGTCCTGTTCTTCCTTGAAGTGAACACGGGAATCATGTGCCGGGCGATGGAGACCATGACCGGCAGCATCCTGGCAACACCGTCCACCATGGGGGAGGAACCCTCCTTCCCGTTGATCCTGTTGATAAGGACCGTGGTGGCATTGGCCAGAATGCCTATGTCCTCTCCGGTCTTTTCCAGCTCCTGAAGCGCCGAGGACAACCTGGGTGTCAGCTCCTCGATCTCATTCCCCAGGGTCCTGAGGGTACCCTCCATCTCGGTGAGGGTCCCGCGCATCTTCAGGACGATGGAGATGAAGAAGCCCAGACCGATGAACAGGCCTGCCACACCGACCAGCTCTACAACGAATAAACCTTCCATCAGCACTCCCAATCCCATAGTGTGACCTACCGCGGAGGCTCACCCCGTGCATCTTCCTGTTGCATACCCGGCACAGGTCGGCAGGTACTGACGACTCCGTTTCCTGCACGAATATAGGGATAAAGCATCGGGACTGCGAATGTCAAGCTCCCGGCGTCCTTTGGGCCGTGTCAGCCTCTGATCCGGGCCGCTCTCCATGCAGCCACCGTATTGCTGAGCAGGAAGGCTATGGTCAGCGGTCCCACACCTCCCGGAACCGGTGTTATCGCCCCGCACTTCTCGAGAACGGGTTCGTAGTCCACGTCGCCCGACAGGCCATCGGCCGTGCGGCTTGTCCCGACGTCGATGACCGTGGCCCCGTATTTCACGAAATCGGGAGTGATGAAACGGGGTTTCCCCACCGCGGCGATGAGTATGTCCGCCGTTGAGCACAGGTCCTGGAGGTCAGGCGTATGGGAATGAGCGACGGTGACCGTCGAATGCCTGCGGAGAAGCAGGGCCGCCATGGGTTTGCCCACAATGTTGCTCCTGCCGACTATCACGGCCCTGGCGCCGTCAATGGCTATCCCGTAATGGTCCAGCATGGCCGTTATACCTACGGGAGTGCACGGAAACAGTCCCTCCTCGCCCCTCCAGAGCTTCCCTACGTTGACCGGGTGAAAGCCGTCCACATCCTTCCAGGGAAGGATGGCGGAGGCCACGGAGTCGGGGGACAGGTGACCGGGGAGAGGGAGCTGGCACAGTATCCCGTCCACAGAGTCGTCTCCGTTGAGCCTTTCTATCTCCCTCAGAAGCTCATCCTGGGTCGCGGTCCCGGGAAGCCTTGCGATGCTGCTGGAGATCCCGGCTTTTGCGCAGGCCTTCTCCTTCATGGAGACATACACACCGCTGGCGGGATCGTCTCCCACCATCACCACTGCAAGGCCGGGAGGCCTGCCCGCGGTTGCGGTTATCTCAAGGGCCAGGGACTTCCTGACCTCCGATGCTAACTCTCTTCCCGAGAGGACCACGGGGTCGCGCATGATACCCCTATCCCCTGTTGATGGACTTGATCTCTATCCTTGTGTAATCCTGGCGATGGCCCCTGGTCTTCTCATACCCCTTGCGCCTCTTGCGCTTGAAGACCGTTATCTTGCCTCCCCTGCCGTGCTCCAGGACCTGGGCCTCCACAGAGGCTCCCTCCACAAGGGGACTTCCCACGGCCACTTCCTCGCCGTCGGCCAGGAGCATGACTTTTCCGAGGGTGATGGATTCACCCTCCTCCGAGGTCAGTCTGGGAATGTTCAGTTTCATTCCCGGCTCGACCCTGAACTGAAAACCACCGGTTTCGATTATCGCGTACAAATCATTCACCTCCGTGATAAACTGGATACCGCCCCGGAGTGACCAGGGGTCACCCGGAGCCGCTGTACAGACTTGTTATTTCCTCATGAAGATCGAGTGAGTAGACCCTGAACTCGTCCACCCGCAGGTTTGGATCCTCCCTGAACTCTATGCTGAGCTGGGAGATCGAGGCTATGTGGTCCATCCTCTTGCCCTCCTCTTCGTAGAGGAACTCGGCCAGCCTGGGATGGACGGAAACCACGAGGTTCTTGTGCTTCTTGTCCAGTGACGCCCTCTCTATGAACCGCTCCAGCTTCGTGGCGGTGGAAACCGTCGACATCACCCTGCCGGAACCTCCGCAGCATGTGCAGGGCTCGGACAGTGCCTGGAAGACGCTGGGCCTGACCCTCTTCCTGGTCATCTCCACCAGCCCCATGGCGCTGACCTGACAGGTCTTGGTGGGGGACCTGTCCCTGCCGAGTTCGCTGCGCAGCGCGTTCAGCACCTTCTCCCTGTGTTCCGGGATATCCATGTCTATGAAATCGATGACGATGATCCCGCCCAGGTCTCGGAGCCGGAGCTGCCGCGCCACCTCCTTGGCGGCCTCCATGTTGGTCTTGAAGATGGTGCTGTCCTGGCTCCTCCTGCCCACATACTTCTTGGTATTGACATCGATGGCCACCAGTGCCTCTGTGTGCTCTATCACCAGGGACCCCCCGCTTTTGAGGGGCACCTCCCGGGCCATTATGCCCGTTATCTCCTCCTCGATCCCGTAATGGTCGAATATGGGAGTCCTGCCCCTGTAGAACTTCAGTTTACCCGTTATCCCGCTGTCGAAGGTCTTCAGATATCTTCTGGCGTTCCTGGCCACGATCTTGGAGTCGGTCACTATGGAGTTGGTGTCCGGAGTGACGAGGTCGCGCATGGCGATGGTCACTATATCCTGCTCCTGATGGAGCAGCGCCGGGGCCTTCTTCTTCAGAACCGACTGGCCTATCTCCTGCCACTTGCCTACTATCCGCTCCATGTCCGTCTTGAAGGCCTTCTCGTCCTGGGAGATACCGGCTGTCCTCGCGATTATCCCGTATCCCTGGGTCTTGACGCTGGAGAGTATCTTGCGGAGACGGGACCTTTCCGTCCTGTCGCTTATCTTGCGTGATATTCCGGCGACGTTCTCGCCGGGCATGCTTACGATGTACCTTCCGGCTATGGATACCCTGGTGGTCACCCTTGCCCCCTTGGTGCCTATGGGTTCCTTCGTGACCTGGACAAGAACGTCCTGGCCCTTCTTGAGGACCTTCTCTATGGACTCATGGGCTTCCCTCGTACTTGCCGGCGCACCGCTTGCCAGGGACCTGGCGAACTTCTCGGTGTCCACCGCTCCGGTACGGACATCGCTCACATGCAGGAACGCGCTCCTCTCGAGGCCTATGTCGACGAAGGCGGCCTGCATCCCCGGAAGGACCGCGTTCACCTTCGCCAGGTAGATGTTGCCCACCTGCCTCTTCTCGTTGGAATCCTCCACTATTATCTCCATCAGCCGGTTGTCCTCCAGAATACCGATCCTGGTGACCTCGGGATGGGAGTTTATTATAAAATCAACTTTCAAGGAACATCTTCTCCAAATCCTTGCTGTGAGACCTCATTGATCTCCAGCCTTTTCCGTTCAGCTTGAGAAATATCTCATTCCTTCTTATCCTCGACGGCCCGTCCATCACCTCTGACAGTATGCGGTCCGGCCGGGATCCCTTATCATCAGCCGGGGCCATGAAATGAACACCGGCATTGTCATCCAACTCCGCCTCCAGCACCGAATCCAGCCCCCGCAACGTCTCCACGGTCCTGCCGGCTTCCCCGTCCGTCCACCCGCCTGCAGGCGACACTGTGTAATCCGCGGCCAGGGGTGCCTGGTCCAGCGGGGCCGCACCGGGATCGAGGATCCAGGTCTCCTCCACCCTGAAACCTTCGGGCATGAAGCTGCTGAGCAGTTCCGCGGGATTGCCTCCGGGGAAAGCGTTCAATCTAATATCCACATATTCGGCAACACTTTCAATGCCCAGGGGCAGAGGTGGTCCGAAGTTTACTCTTGGCCTGCTAACATAACCATCAGACCACACAACAGGCAAACCAGACCTTCTCAGCACCCTTCCCCACATTCTCACCGAATCCAGGTGAGAGGTGAAGGCAGATGCGCCGGTCTTTGAAAACCTTATCCTGAGCACTGCATCGTAACCGTCCCCTTCAAAGGGTCCCGGACCCTTGAGCTCTGCCGGGACCGGATCGGCGGTTGCTTCGCCTCCTTCGCAGGCACCGCAGCCGTTACAGCCTGCCGTCCTGCAGTCGGGCGTGGGCAGACCCTCCATGAACCTCTCGTACTCCCTCACAAGGTATCCTTTTGATACACCGGTGGATACGAAATCCCATGGAAGCGCCTCCAGCGGGTCCAGACCATTCCTCAGTCTATTCGAAAGATGCGGATAGTCATCAATCACCGAACTCCAGATATCCCAGCGGAAATTGTCTGTCCAGGCGTCGAACCGTGCCCCCAGGACCGCGGCTTTCTCCAGCATATCCGATGTGTCACCGTCGTCGCCGAGAGAGAGCAGGGCTTCCACGCGGGCTACCCTGGGGCTGTTCCACCCGAGATTCACCTTCCTGCCGCAGATCTTCCTCACCAGGTCGAGTCTGTGCCGGAGAATCTCCTCGTCAAGCTGCGGAGCCCACTGCAGAGGGGTCTGGGCCTTGGGCACGAAGGGAGAAAGAGCAATGGTAACGCTCTTCCTGGGATTGCGGCGGTGCTCCCTGCATATGGAGGCCACTTTCAGGGCCAGCCCGCCGATGCTCCTGACATCTTCCTCCGTCTCCATGGGGAGGCCTATCATGAAGTAAAGCTTGATCCCCCTGGCCCCCATCCGGAATACGGTGCTGACCGCGTCCAGAATGGTACTGTCGGTCATGGGTTTGTTCATCCTGGCCCTGAGGGTTTCGCTGCCCGCCTCCGGCGCTATGGTCAGCCTGCCTGCGACGTCGCACCGTTCTTTCATCCTCAGGATGGTGTCAGGCCGCATGGAAGGCATGCTGAATCCGACATGGTGCTTCGACGCGACCGCATCCATTCCAGCCAGGAGTTCGGGGAGGCATGAGTAGTCCGAAAACGAGAGTGTGAGAAGACCGGCCTTTTCCCAGCCTGTGGAGGCCAGGACCCTGTCCATGATCTCCACGACCTCACCGGCGGGTCTCTCCCTTACGGGCCGGTAGAGCTGTGAGGCCTGACAGAACCTGCAGCCTCTTGTGCAGCCCCTGGCTATCTCAACCACAGCCCTGTCCTGTGATATCCTGGAATTCGGCACGAGCTGGTCCACAGGGGCGGACTCCCTGCCGAGGGTTCCAATGCGCTGGAACTCCACACGATCCTGTCCGCTGCCGGGGAGGAAAACTCCCGGGATCTCGCCGGCCCTTCGGAGACGGCGGCTCTTCGGACCGTCGCCGGCCAGGATACCGAACAGCTCCTCCGCACTCTCCTCGATCTCACCGAGATAGCAAAGATCGGCGAAGGGTGAGAGGGGAAGGGGATTGGCGAGCCCCCCGCCGCCGAATATCACCACCGGGTCATCCTCATGCCTGTCCCGGTTCCTGAGGGGAAGGCCCATCAGTCCAAGGAGATGCAGTACATTCGTGTAGAGGGCTTCCGAGGGAATGGTGAAACCCACCACCCTGCTGTCACGCACCGGTTCCCATCCTTCCAGGTCAACCCAGGGGAGGGATTCCTTCCGGATGATGGCGTCCATGTCGGGAGCGGGACTGAAGGCCCTCCTTACATCGAAGGCGCCTGTCCGGACAAGAACGTGCCTTAGTACCGCAAGTCCGAAATTGGACATGCCCAGTTCGTAGATGTCGGGGTAGACCAGAGTGATCCTCGGTCCATTGCCCTCCGGGCGGGCGAGGTTCCATTCTCCGCCCGTGTATTGCTGCGGCCTGCTGACATCCAGAAGGTGTCCGCCGTAGGGATGATGCGTCAATATCAAGTCTTGCTGGTTCCGAGGAGTTCGATGAGCTGCGATACGGGATTTGCCAGCAGACCCCTGTCACGGTGCGTGGTCACCGCCATGGTCATGGTCCTGTCCCGGGCATCCTCCAGGGAAACGCTTCGACTAAAACCGAGGCGCCACAGGACGGAATAGCCCACGGACTCCACTCCCCGGTGCCTTCTCCCCAGGATTCCGGTCCAGTTCTCCGAGATGCTGTCGACCCTGTCCGTGACCAGGACCGCCGCCCAGGTCATTCCCGGGTCCGTAAGAATGGGGTCGGTCTCACCTTCGAAGAAGGACCAGGTCTGTTTGTTCGGGTTGACGATATCCGTGTAGTGTGAGACGAGCTCACTCACGAACTCCCTGACGGCGCCCGGACCCGTGAATCGCCAGTGGTCGTATCTGGAAAGATGCAGGGGAGCGGTTTCAGGGCTTATCCGCATCAGCGTGGAGAGCGCCGTCATGGCAGCGGGGTCGGGGGCTTTCAGACCGACCAGTATGGACGTCTCACTCATGGCGGCCTCCCCCGAAATGATCGGCCAGGCCCTGGAAGAAGAGGGCTCCCGGACCGGGGGCGTCAGCCAGGGTCCCGGCGCTGATGGACATGCGAATGCGGTCTCCCCATTCGCCGGGTATCCATGGAGGGAGCTGCCAGAGGCGGAATGCCCTTTCCGGATGGGGCATCATGGCCATCACGTTCCCATCCGTATTCATGACGGCGGCCAGATTGTGAACGGAGCCGTTGGGATTCGTAGGATACTCCGGACGCTCGACGCCGTTCTCGTCGCAGTAGACCAGAGCCTCCACGGGAAGTGTCCGGCTGAGATCCTCCTCCCAGAACACGAAGCGTCCCTCTGCATGAGCTATGGGAACAGGGATCGGCGAAGTTCCCAGCTTCCCCAGCCAGGGACTCTTCAAAACCGCTGTCTCCCTGGCGTGAAGGAATACCCATCTGCTCAGGTAGCCGCTTCTGCCGGCGATGTGGTTGGCGGCCAGCGCCGCTTCGACCCGTCCCGCCTCCCACCCGGGCACGAGTCCGCTCTCGACCAGGACCTGGGCGCCGTTGCATATGCCCAGTACCGGCCTTTTCCCTGCTGCGGCGCTGAAGACGATGTCCATCATCATCTCCTTTGCGGCCACGGCTCCTGCTCTGACCCTGTCCTGGAAGGAAAAACCACCCGGAAGAACGAAGGCATCGGGGTCGGCATCCCTCAGCTCCGAAAGCTGGTTCCACCTGAAGACCAGGCCGTTCATGCCGGCTTCCCGGACGACCCTGGCCGTCTCGTACTCGCAGTTGGAACCGGGGAACTGGATGACGGCCACCAGCGGAAGGGTACTCATTCCTCCCCCTCCTCTCTCCAGATGAGCCTGTCCAGAAGACCGGTGTGTCTTTCGACCAGCGGCTGCAGATCGATCCTCCAACCGCCGCAGGAAACGGCGAACTCGTCCGTTACCCTGCCTGCGACGGAAACGAAATCCGGCACCTGATCCATGGACTCCCAGTCCTCCGGCGTGACCTCCAGAAGATAACCCGGTGTCTCTGAGTACAGGTAAACGGGATCATCCGCCGGCCCGTAGAGCACCATACCCCGTCTGGCATCCCGTCTGGAGGCAAGCGACATCTCCGCTGCGGCCATCAGAAGTCCTCCCTCGGAGATGTCGTGCACCGATCTGGATATACCGCTCCGGGTGCAGGTCAGTACAAACTTCGCCATAGCCCGTTCCAGGTCACCCCTGAAATCGGGCACCCTGCCGCCCTTGTGGTCCAGGCACTGACGGTAGTAGAGGCTTCCTCCCAGTTCATCCTCTCTGATCCCCGCCAGGAGCACGAGGTTCCCCGGCTCCTTGAAGGAGATGTCCATGGCGCGCGTGAAATCGTCCACTCTCCCGAACACGGCCACGATGGGAGAGGGCGGGATGGCCCCCCCGGAGGACGACTGGTTGTAGAAGCTCACGTTTCCAGAGACCACCGGAAGAGGCTGCCCCTCCACCTGGATCCCCAGTTTCCCGCATGCCAGGGCGATACCCTCCACTCCCTGCCGGAACTGCCAGAAGACCTCCGGGTCTTCCGGGTTCCCGTAATTGAGGCAGTCGGTGATCGCGATGGGCACTCCCCCTGCGGCGACCACGTTCCTGTACGCTTCCCCTACGGCGTGGGCGCCCGCAAGGAAGGGATCCAGTTCTCCGTACCATGGATTGCCGTCGCCCGATACCGCCAGTCCGGTACTGCATCCGGGTATCGGAACAGTAACGCAGGCATCGGCCTCACCCGGGCGGAACCTGGTGTTGCCCTGCACTTCACTGTCGTAATAGCTCCAGATCGGCGATCGGCTGGCTCCATCAAGGGAATGGAGCATCCGCAGAAGATCTCCGGGCGGATCGCAGGGCCGTCTCCCGGGTTCGACGGGAATCACGGGAGCCGGTCTTGACTCCCGGCTGTATACGATGCCTTCGGTTATGCAGGCTACCGGAGCGTTGGCGACTTCCTCCCCGCGATGCATCACCCTGTAGGACGGGTCACTGGAGAAGTTTCCTATGAGGGTGGCGCCCGCTCCGGGAAAGAGCCTGGGAAGCTCGTACATTTCGTTGTAGATATCCATCACATCCTCGGCCACCCTGAGAGGTACCGCAAGCCCGTAACGCTCCTGGGTCTCCGCGCAGGCAATGACTTCCGATGGAAGGCCGTCGACGGACACCGGCACACTGTCAAGGTCCACCAGGATACCGAGTCCACCGTGGGCGGCCATCTCGCTGGTGACGCAGGCAATCCCTCCCGCCCCCAGGTCCTTGAACCCGAAACTCACACCGGTCTCGAAGAGGTATTTCAGCACGGCGGCGTTGGCCTCGGAGAGCACCCTTTTCAGGAAAGGATCGGCAACCTGAACGGCACCCTTTTCCGATTCGTCCTCCAGGTCCGAAGATGCAAAGGTGGCTCCACCGAAACCCGTGTCGTCGGTGGGCTTGCCCGCCAGTATCAGCACGTACTGCTCTTCGTGGGCCTCGCGGGGTGCGAAGCTGTGGACTATCCTGTCCCTTCTTACGAGTCCAAGGGCCACTACGTTGACCAGGCAGTTGTCATCGTAACCCGGGTGGAACCTGGTATCGCCGCCCAGATTAGGAACACCGAGGGCGTTCCCGTACTTCCAGATGCCTTCCACCACGCCGCGGCAGATGGCCCTGCATCTCTCGCCGGAGGGGCCGGAGGGGTTTCCGAAACGGAGCAGGTCCAGAGAGCCGATCACCTGTGCCCCCATGCAGTATACGTCCCTGACTATACCGCCGATCCCGGTGGCCGCACCCTCCACGGGCAGGACCTGGGAGGGGTGGTTATGGCTCTCGTGGGCTACTACGAGGTCCCATTCCTGACCCCGGTGTTCCGTAAAGGTCACTATCCCCGCGTCCTCACCCGGTCCCAGCACCACCAGAGGTCCGGCAACGGGCAGTCGCTTCAGGAAGGTCCTGGAACTCTTGTACGAACAGTGCTCGCTCCACATGGTGTCGAATAGATGGAACTCCAGAGGTGTGGGCATCCTTCCCACGTAACCCGCGAGTTTCTCCGCCTCTTCGGGCTTCATGGACAGTTTCCTGCTTCTAATGACCTCCAGAAGCTCATTCCTCAGATCCATCGATACCTCTCCAGATAGAACGGTGTCGGCCCGGGCAGATCGAATGCCGGAGTCCCGCCTAAGAGCCTATGGATGATATGAAAGCCTTGGACTCCAGATCATGAAGGACCTTTTCAGCTTCCTCGTGTCTGCCTGCCTCGATCACGGTGTATCGGAGCCTCACCGATCCGAGGTTCTCTTTCACGTCGTTCTTAAGCGCGGGAAGTCCATCGAGGAGTTTGTGCATGACGCTTTCCATACCGTCCTGATCGGTTCCCGGCAGAAGCAGGGTTATCTTGTCGGTACCGGTCCGGAGACCGATGTCAATGTTCCGCATCTTCGCCTTGAGATGGTTCGCCGCGATGGACATGAATTCCCTGGCCCTGAATCGATCCTCCATGGAACCTCTCTCAACAACCAGCTCCATGACCGCGAGGGGACTCTCGAACCTCCTGACCCTCTCCAGCTCCTGGGTGAGGACAGGAACAAGCCTTCCCCTGCCCGGCAGACCGGTATCGGGATCCAGGTCGGCGGCTGATTCGAACCTTCCCAGAAGCCTGATGCCCTCCAGGGCCGCAGCACCGATGGCGGCGATGGAAACCGTCCTCTCCCTGGGAAGTGTGGAGGTGATGGGGATATCGATCAGGCATATCACTCCGTAAAGCACTCCCTGAGACATCATGGGAGCGGCGATATCGGGAATGAATCCCGGGATCTCGGTCTTCTCCAGCCTGTTCCTCGTAAGCTCGCTTACCTTCTCCAGGTTCTTCCTTTCGAAGACCATTCCGGTCTCTGCGACAAAACCGACATGCCCGTCACCGACGTTCACGACCAGGGGCTGCTTGAGGATGTCACCAAGCCCTTCGGAGTGGACAAGTCCCAGTTTGCCGCCCCTTACGTCAGAAAGGAAAATGGCTATCTTCTCGCAATCGGTAAGCTTCTTCATCGACCTGGCCACGAGGTTCGCCAGCTCATCCGGAGTCCTGGCGGCGAAGATCTGCTTAACGAACTCCGGAAAGAGAACTGCAAGGTCCCTGTGCTTCTTAATCTCCAGGTCGAACCTTGTGTGCCTTGCGTCGGATTCCTGCTGCTGGAGACGAAGCGAGGTCACGCTGTTCTTCAGCTCGTTGATCCGCTCATCGTACTCGGCTGCCTTCTTCCTGCCGATCCCTATCTGGATCAGCCACATTATGAGCAGGCCTCCGGCCAGCCCTGCGATCAATCCCTCAATCATCTATTTCACCCTCCGAAAAGTCATTTCAGATCATCCACCAGGCCCAACCTGTCAAGTGTACTATTCTCGTTCCTCAGATGATACTCAAGTGTGCATATGCTCGCCATCTCATCTTCGCTGATCAACTCCGTCACCGAGGGATCCCTTCCCGCTACCTCCAGGAAACCCGAATCCCGTTCCATTGACTCCATAGCGACGTCCTGGACGATCCTGTAGGCCTTCTCCCGGGAAACCCCTCTGTCGATCAGGGCCAGCAGAAGGCTCTGGGAGTAGAACCTGTCCCCCGCCGCGCGGACCAGCTCCATGGCCCTGTCGGGGAATATCCTGAGCCCCTCGACCAGGTCTACCGACTTTCTGAGCATATACAGGGCTATTCCGCAGGCATCGGGGAACAGGAACCTTTCCGCCGATGAATGGCTGATGTCCCTCTCGTGCCAGAGGGCGGTGTCCTCCAGCGAGGGAACGAGGTAGCCTCGAAGCATTCTGGCAAGTCCGCAGAGCCTTTCGCTGACAATGGGATTCCTCTTGTGAGGCATGGCGCTGGAGCCCTTCTGTCCCTTACCGAAGGATTCCTCCACTTCCCCGACCTCCGATCTCTGCAGGTGCCTTATCTCAGTCCCGAGCCTCTCCAGCATGCCGCCCACCGAAGCCAGGGCGTACATGAAGTCCGCATGACGGTCCCTTGCCACCACCTGTGTAGCCACCTGCTCACGGCCTATGCCCAGCTTTCCGCAGACGAACTCCTCCACAGAGGGGTCAAGGTAGGCGTAGGTTCCCACGGCGCCGGATACCTTGCCCACGCAGGCGGATTCAAGTCCGGCGCTGAGGCGCTTTTTCACTCTGAGGAACTCGGAGTAGTACCCGGCAAACTTGAGCCCCATGGTCGTGGGTTCCGCGAACATACCGTGACTCCGGCCCATGCAGAGGACGCCCCTGGTCCTACCCGCCAGCCCCTTCAGGGCTTCCCCGAGATTCATCAGCTCCCTCATCAGCAGGGAGCCGCTGTCCCTGATCTGGGTGGCCAGGCAGGTATCGAGGACATCGCTGGAAGTCATTCCGTAATGGATGTGCCTTGACTCCGGTCCGAGGCTCTCGGAAACACTGGTGAGGAAGGCTATGACATCATGCCGGACCGTCTCCTCGATCTCCGCCACCCGCCCGGGGTCGAAGGAGGCGTTCGCCCTTATTCTCTCGAAGTCCTCCCTCGGGACAAGACCGGCCTCCATTCTGGCCTCCACGGCCAGTATCTCTATCTCAAGCCAGCGGGAATACCTGGATTCGGTGGACCATATCTCACTCATCTCGGGAATGGAGTACCGTTCTATCATGGGAACCCCTTTCGGAAATCCATATCAGGGTTTTGACAACCGTAATATATCAAAAACCAGGCGGTCTCCGGAGAAGGATGCCGCGGGAGCAGCGGGCAGCCGGGTTATTTAACGTAGCCGAGATCGCGGAGAACGGGTGTCACCCTCCAGTCCTCCAGGAGCACGGGATCCCACCTGAGGGGGGTCGACCAGTAAATGAGGGCCTCATCTAGCAGTACGCTGTCAGGAGGGACTTCAGCAAGGGCCAGCGGGTCCGTGTCCAGGAGATACATCTCCATGCGGTCCGTGTCCGCATTCCAGATCAGCTGCCTGCCACCGTTCCTGACAGAGACCTGGTGAAAGTCGGCACCGGTGTTTATGCCGCTGGCCGGCACCGAGCGCCTCCCACCGGGCTCCAGGTCCAGAAGGGAGCTGCCCTCGAGCGACTGCGGCGCCTGGATCGAACACAGGTCCAGGATCGTGGGCAGTATGTCGTACTGCCCGCACAGGGCGGTGGAGGGAATGGAATCAAGCCTTTCAAGCCCGGCGAGTATCATCGGGACGCAAGTTATCTCCGGATACAGAGTCCTTCCATGACCTACGAAGCCGTGCTCCAGGAACTCCTCCCCGTGGTCCGCCGTGAGAACCACCAGTATCTCCCTCTCCCTCTCCATCTCCCTGAGACTGGAAAAGAGTATTCCAAGATGGTGGTCCACATAGGCTATCTCTCCATCGTACATAGCTTCCAGGTGGATCCGCTGCTCCGGCCGGGCCACGCCGCCTTCCGGCGTGAACTCCCAGTAGACTCCGCCCCCGGCTCCGTCATCGGTGAAATACCTGTCGAACGGCGGCGGCGGGTCGTAGGGATCGTGGACATCGAAGAAATGCAAGGTCAGGAAGAATGGTCTGTCATCCTGCAGGCCGGTCAGCCAGTCGATCGCGGCCGATACGGTGCTGTCCGCAAGACCGTCGCCGTTCTCCCTGCAGCTGAAGATGTCGAACCCCCTGTGGAATCCGAAATCCGCTCCCAGAAGGTAGACATTGAAGAACCCGGCGGTGGCGTAGCCGTTCCTTTTCATAACCATGGGAAGAACCGGCATCTCCGGGTCCATGCCGAATACATTCCCTGTGGGGACGTCCATGCGGGCACCGTGGGACAGTGCGGTCAGTCCGCTCATGATGCTCGCCGTGGCGGGAAGGGTCCAGGAGGCCTGGGAAGAGACGTTCTCCATCATTACTCCCGCCCGGGCAAGGCTGTCGATCACGGGTGACGTGCTCCTGCCGCAGCCGTAGCATGACAGATGGTCCGCTCTGAGAGTGTCTATGATTATGAGGACCACCGACGGCCTCTCCATCCTTCCGGTGCATGACAGGAACAGGGCCATGACGGGAAGCGGCAGGAAGGCTGCCAGTGCCCTGAACACCGTTGTCGGTCTCATGGCAGTTCCGTTCCCGTGGTCAAACGGCTGTAGATCCACGCAAAGAGAGACATGTCAGGAACGTAGACCCTGTACCAATCCGAAGTCCCGCCGGTGACCTGGAGGGTATCACCTCGTCCGACCCGGGCCAGCACCGCGTACTCAGTCCCCGGACCCGCCCTCAGGTTGACAGCGCTTCCTGTCACTTCCACGGTATTCCATGCTGAATGGCATTCGGTCGAGGGGCTGTCCGACGGTGTCGACACCGCCCCGCCGCTCCCGCAGCCGCTGCCTGCAAAGCAGATGATAAGGGCAAGCAGTCCGACTGCCTTGGTTCCGGGCATCAGATGACTCCTGACAGAAGAATGACGGCGGGAACACATCCGGCCAGGAACAGACTCCCGTCGGCCATCGCTCTCTTGGAAAGCTCCGAAGGGAACGGTACCCTCCCGAGGATTATGAAGCCCGCGGCCAGGGAAACGAGTCCCGGTACGGAGTACAGCGTTATGCGACTGAGGTACCCGGAGACGGCGCCTAAGAACATTAGGAGTGAGGCAATGGCGAAGCAGAGCCAGAAAAGCAGTACGCTGGCAGCCCTGCCGGCATGTATGGGAATGGTGTCCATTCCCATCAGGGCGTCGCCCTGAAGGTCCACGAGGTCAGCCAGCAGGCACCGGCCCAGGAAGAGAAAGAAGAGCATGCCGGCCCACAGGATGGTTCCCGCCTGGATCCCTGAGGAGATGTACCCGGGCAGGAACGCCAGAAGGAATGACCAGGCCCCGGCGAACATGAGGTCCCGTGAGCCGGGCAGGGCCCTGAGCCCCCTGAAGGGGTATACCCTTCGGATGAGGGGTATTGAGTAGACCAGGAAAGCCGCCAGCATCAGGCCCAGGACCAGCGGCCAGAGAGGGTCGAGATGAACGGATATCGCCAGGGATGACGCGAATGCCGTGACCGAAAGCGTCATCAGCAGACTCCTGTGTTTCCTGAGGAACTCCTGCCTTCCTATCCCCGACGGATGTGAATAGCCGGACTCCAGAACGGATGTGACCAGATGGACGGCGAAAAGGAAGAGGGAGGACGAAAGCACCGGCATCAGCCAGTCATGAAGGCCCAGAACGCAGGCTCCCGCAGCTCCGAGGGTAAATGTGACCGGAAGAACGTGGAAATTCCCGAAGATCGCGTTCTGCAGGAAACGTCGAACCTTGCCCGTCCTGAGCCTGCCACCCTGGAGTTCCAGCAGCCTCTCGCGCACCTTTCTTATGCACCAGCTGGGAGTCGAGGCGCCGGCTGTGAGAAGGATGTTCTCATACTTCCCAAGCTCCACGGGGTCCAGATCATCGTGGGTCTCCACATGGAAGGCCGGAAGCCCCTCCTCACGGGCCACTTCCACCAGTCTCGCCGTATTGGCGCTGTTCCGTCCCCCCACGACCACCACGCAGTCCACCCTGCCGCACATCATCCTGAGTTCCTCCTGCCTCAGGCTGGTTGAGTTGCATATCGTGCAGCAGTACTCAAGGTCGGGGTACAGTTCGGCCAGTCTGTCTCTTGTCCTCTCCCAAGTGCCTGTGTTCTGAGTGGTCTGCGAGAGGAGGAACGGCTTCCTGACATCGCCCAGGGACCCTATGTCATCAGGGCCGGTTATGACCCTGGCCCCGGCCCCTCCGTAGGACCTGATGCTCCTGACTTCCTGGTGGGAGGGATCGCCCAGGATTATCACATCGTAGCCCTCTTCGCTCTTCTTCCTGGCCATGGCAAGGGCCCTGCCCACTCTCGGGCAGGTAAGATCGCGGATGGAAAGGGGGAGTTCTCCAAGTTCCCTGCGCTTCTCCAGTGTGGTGCCGTGGGTCCTGAGAAAGAGCGTGCCCCTTTCCATTGACTCCGGGCTTACGCACACGGCTACCCCCCTGTCCGCCAGGGCCTGAAGGACCTGCGGGTTATGGACCAGCTCACCGTAGATGGCGTAGGGGTCTTCACCCTCCCTGAGGGCGGCCAGGACCATGTCCACCGCCCGGCGGACCCCCCAGCAGAAACCGGCTGTGCGTGCGGTTATTACTCCCAATAGCTGCTCCTTGCAGGCGGCACGGCGAGGTCATCAAAGAAGGGGCGGCGGTCGAAACCGCCGCCCCTCTGCAGACATTCAGGGAATGACTACCTGTAGAGACCCTTGATGGCTCCCCAGCTCTCGTTGTCGAGAGGAAGGGTGCCATCGGCCCTGGCGAACCAGTCGATGGCTTCCGAAACGGGGATCAGGGGATCCCAGAGGATGAAGTCCTGGCTGTAGAAGGTGTGGGTTACACCTGTGAAGTTGCCGAACTCATCGTAAAGGCCCGAGGGAACTCCCGCTGCGGAGTAGATGGTGGTATTGGCCACCATCCAGAAATCGGTTCCAGTGGAAATGGGCGTGCTGTAGTTCACGATGGTCGCGGTGTAGTGGAGAGCCGTGACATCATCAGCCTGCAGCTGGCTTACGGGCATGGCTGCGTCGCCGGTCCAGAGCTCGACACTGATCTGGTCTGTGTCCCAGGGCGCGTTGGGGTGATGGTAGAACCACCACTCGCAGAAATCGCACTGGAAATCAGTGGCGCCAGGCAGGAAGTCGGTTATGTCGAACCAGGTGCCGAAGTAGGGGGTTCCACTATAGATCCACTTCGGGGTTCCATCGTCGTACTGCAGAAGATCGTCTGTACCGGTGCCTGCAAGACCTTCGACCCTGATACCGTCGATGGCGAAGCCCAAGGCTGATACAAGAGCAAGTACAATAAGTACCTTCTTCATTTGTACTCCTTTCGGTTTATGGGTTCATTCCAACAGCTCTGTAACTATGCAAGGGGTGAAAATTGCTGTCAAGGCTGAAAAAAAATGCCCGCAGTGAGTATCAGGCTTCCATCTTTCTCATTGCGTCCCTGTATTTTGCGGCGGTCTCGAAATCCAGTCTCTCCGCCGCCTCGAGCATCTTCCCTTCGAGGAACAGGACCGCCTCCTCCCTGGTTCCCGGCATCCCATCGAGAAGGTCTTTCTTCTCCGCGGCCGGATGGAAGATATCGGCTATGCTGGTGGCGCTGATGATCTGGTCCCTGGATTTCCTGATGCTCTCCGGGGTTATGCCGTGCTTCTCGTTGTACTCCAGCTGTATGGCCCTTCTCCTGGCGGTCTCCCCCATGGCGAACTCCATCGAATCTGTCATCCTGTCCGCGTAGAGAATAACCTTCCCGGCCATGTTCCGGGCGGCTCTTCCGGCTGTCTGGATGAGACTTGTCCTTGACCTGAGAAAACCCTCCTTGTCGGCGTCGAGTATTGCCACCAGAGAGACTTCCGGCAGGTCAAGGCCCTCCCGCAGCAGATTTACACCCACCAGCACGTCGAAATCCGCAAGCCGAAGCTCCCTCAGTATCGATACCCTTTCCAGGGCGTCAACTTCACTGTGGATGTACCTTGCGCTTATGGACAGGTCCTGAAGGTAGGACGTGAGCTCCTCCGCCATCTTCTTGGTAAGGGTGGTCACCAGGACCCTTCCTGATGATTCCAGAGCCCTGTTTATCTCCGACACCAGATCGTCTATCTGGGTCGAGGCCGGTCTGACCTCCATCTCAGGGTCCACGAGCCCTGTGGGTCTTACGATCTGCTGAACGACTCTGGCTGACCTGCTGAGCTCGTACTCGGACGGAGTCGCGGACATGCATACTTTCTGCCCGGTCACCTCCACGAACTCCTCGAGGTAGAGGGGTCTGTTGTCCAGGGCCGAGGGAAGGCGGAAACCGTTCTCCACCAGGGTCTCTTTCCTTGACCTGTCCCCCCTGTACATCGCGGCCAGCTGCGGTATGGTCCGGTGTGATTCATCGATGAACACGAGCATGTCGCCGCCGGTGAAATAGTCGATCAGGCATGCGGGTCTCTCCCCCTGACCCCTGCCGGAAAGGTGTCTGCTGTAGTTCTCTATACCGCTGCAGTAACCGGTCTCGGCCAGAAGTTCGATATCGTACCTTGTCCTGCTCTCCAGCCTCTGGGCCTCCAGCAGCTTCCCTCTCTGCCGGAAGTCCCCGAGGGTCTCCTCCAGCTCCCGCTCTATCCTGCCGATGGCCAGGTTCAGTTCCCTCTCCGAGGTGACGAAATGCCTGGCGGGGTAGATGAACACTTCCTCCAGGTCCTCCTGGACAGCCCCGGTCAGGTGGTCTATCCGTCTTATGCTCTCCACGCTGCTGCCGAAGAACTCCACTCTGACCGCCATGCTTCCGTAGGCCGGGACCACGTCCAGCACATCGCCCCTGACCCTGAACCTTCCCCTTGTCAGGGCGACGTCGTTCCTGGAGTACCTCATGTCCACCAGGTCCATCATGAACCTGCCCATGTCCATGCTCATGCCCCTGCGGGCATGGAGCATCCCCTCCGCGAAAGTGGACGGGTTTCCCAGGCCGTAGATGCAGCTGACGGAAGCCACCACGATGACGTCCCTCCTGGAAAGCAGCGAGGCGCTGGCCCGGAGTCTCAGCCTGTCCAGTTCCTCGTTCAGATCGGCGTCCTTCTCGATGAAGGTGTCGGTGGTGGGTATATAGGCTTCGGGCTGGTAGTAGTCGTAATAACTGACGAAGTACTCCACCGCCGCGTCCGGAAAGAACCCCCTGAGTTCGCTGTACAGCTGAGCGGCCAGTGTCTTGTTGTGGCTTACCACAAGTACCGGCCTGTCCATCCCGGCTATCACTCCCGCCATGGTGAATGTCTTGCCCGAACCGGTGACACCCAGCAGGGTCTGCCACTCCTCCCCTCTCCTGAGACCTTCGGTCAGGGACTCGATGGCCGCGGGCTGGTGGCCGGAAGGCTTGAAATCGCTCACCAGCTTGAAAAGGGACATCTATCCCTTCAGGCAGGGGAGGCGGACCTCCATGGCGGAGGCCGGCCGGGTTATGCCCCAGTTGCAGAGTATCTCAGGATGAACCTCTCCGACTATACCCGAGCTGCGCCCGTCGATGATCACCGCCGCGCACCTTCCCGGCACGAATCTGCCGTCATCCTCCGGTTCGAGTCGGAGCGAGATCCCTCTTGAATGGCACAGGGAACCGAGAATCGAATGTACATCGCCGAAATCCGCATCGTTGCAGCAGATCAGGCAGGCCAGCATCACATCGGTACTGCATACACCCCCAGGATCCCTGACCAGGACCTCCCCGGACTCGAAGATGCGGTGAGGGTAGGCCGAGTGGGCGCTTGCGCTCTCCACTTCCAGAAGACCCGGGAGCAGCGAGTTGCGGACCACGCCGTACTCCCTGGTCATCGGATTGGCGATGGCCACTGGAGGGGCGGGGGTCCCGGTCTGGATCGAGACCTTCTCGAAGCTTGACAGCACCGGGCGCAGCACCTCCTCGAACCCTGCTCCCACAAGCAGCAGCCTCACCGAGTCCGCCAGCTCCTCGATGGGGGCGCTCCTGCCCTGGGTGAACCGGTCCGGCAGGAGGGGGCCGAAGGATCCAAGGCCCATGGATACGGCAATGTCCTCTATCATGTCCACGGCGTGAATCCCGTCGCGCCGGTAGGGAGGCAGCATACCTGTTATGGACGTGCCCCGGGCCGTGGCCGAGGCGTAGTCCATCCCTCGCAGCGCCTCAACGGCGCTGGAGGGAGCAATCTCCAGCCCCAGTATCCTGCGGACCTCTTCCATCGTGGTCGTCAAGGTGTCGGCGAAGACCACGGGGCAAGAGACCGTGCGGCCGGGGTGTTCATCCGGGTAGATGACCCTTACGGGCGAGATCGCGGCTCCCCTGTCCTGAAGGTTGCAGGCCAGTATGGTGGCGGTGAGCTGGACCGTCTCCCAGTCGGTCCCGGTGACCTCGCAGAAGAGTTCCGAGTCCCCGGGACGGACCCTTCCCGTGGTCTGGCTGTTGAGTATCGGAGGGAAGGACAGGATCGAACCTGAATCATCCCGGAGAACCGGGTAGACTTCCGCCCCGCTTAGAATGTGCGCGTATGTCCGGCCGGTCTCGGTATCCCTGAGCACCTGGGCCAGTGTCATCTCCCCATCCTCCCCCAGCGGGACGAAGGACAGATCCGGCGAGGCTGCCATGTAGCTCACGGGGAACCGGATCTCGCCAAGCCTGTAGAATCCTGCCCCTGCGGTCTTCCTGTTCCTCCCGTAGGATGCCGCCAGCTTCTCCTGGACCTCTATCAGTGCTTCCAGCTCCTCCTCGTCAGGGGCCCATCCGCAGGCGGTGAAAGCGGCCACGAACGGGCGCACATTCCTGAGGTTCCGATCCACGAGGATCTCGAGGTCACTCACGGGAAGGTCCGACAGGTGATACTCGGGTCCGTGGGCGTGGCATCGGAGAGCCCTTGCCACCCCCTCCACGCACCACAGGTCGGGCCTGTTGGTGTCGTTCAGCTCCAGTTTCAGCGAATCGCCCTCGGAGGAGTCTATCTCCCCCTTGACCAGTGAAAGGAGGTCGGCAAGCCCGCCGTCTCCTGGGTCTTCGATCCGGGCCAGACGGAACAGGTCCCTTCTGCTAACATCGATCTTGGGCATATTACTCCCCCCCGCCCTTGAGGAGGCTGTCGGGTCTCACCCTCATGGTTCGCAGCCTGGAGAGGTCCGGTGTGACTAGATCGCGTATATCGTCCAGCCCCATGGCCAGCATGGCCATCCGGTCCAGTCCGAGTCCCCACGCTATTACAGGTACATCTATACCCAGAGGAAGGCGGACCTCCGGTCTGAAGAGGCCGGCGCCGCCGCCTTCGACCCAGCCGAGGACCGGGTGGTGTATGTGCATCTCCACAGAGGGCTCCGTGAAGGGGAAATATCCCGGCAGGAACTTGTAATCGGAGGCTCCTGCTATCTCCGAGGCGAACATGGCAAGGAGACCCATCAGATGCCTGAGGTTGATCCCCTCGCCGAGTACTATACCCTCCACCTGAAAAAAGTCCGGAAGGTGGGTGGAATCCACCTGGTCGTACCTGAAGCATCTGGCTATCCCGAAGTACTTGCCGGGGATTTCAGGGTCGGAGGCCAGGGTTCTGGCCGACAGAGCCGTTCCCTGGGAGCGCATTATGGCCTGAAGGGACTGCCGGAGGCTGAAACTGTAACCCCATCCCCTGCCCCCAGTGTCTCCGCCGTTCTCATGGGCGGCGGCCACACTCTCCTCCAGGTGGGAAGGGGGGGGAGGAACGCTGCAGCCCTCCTCGAGGTAGTAGACATCGTGTATGTCCCTGGCGGGATGGAACTGGGGCATGAAAAGGGCGTCGTTGTTCCAGAACTCGCTCTCTGCCAGGGAGCCCCTCATCTCAGTGAAACCCAGGGCCACGAACCTCTTCCTGACAGTGTCGAGGAACTGCCTGTAGGGGTGGAGCCTGCCCGTATGGATCTGTGAAGGCGGCATATCCAGGGAGTACCTTCTGAATGCCGCATTGCGCCATTCTCCATCTGCCAGCACACCCGGTGTAATGGCTCCGATGGTTACCGTCTCCCTTGCCCGTTTCAGAGCCTCAAGTCCCTCATCCGTGACAGCAACCGTCCGCGTGATCAGGGTCACGACAACGAACTCGGCTCTGTCCCTTCCGCGTTTCGGGCTTCTCTCCCGAACAATGGCCGCGATCTCATCGGAAAGTGATCCAAGGTCTATCTCTCCGCCGTCTTCCAGGACCCGGTAGACCTGGTCCCACAGCTTCCCGTAGGGATTATCCTCTGCATCAGCCTCCAGATGGACAAGGTCGCCATCCTTCCTGACCAGGCCGCTCCTGAGAAGGGCTCCGAAACCGCTCCCCCACCGTCCGCGGTCGAAAGTGGCATCCTCCTGGATCTCCTGAAGCGTCCCGGCCCCATGGGCCAGCCGACGGAGGATGGCAAGCTCGGGTGTAACGCCGACCTTCAGGCTGGAGATCCCCAGAGGCCCCAGCTGGACGGACTCCTGCTCCTCCCTGGAGACCTCGATGACAAGGCCTCTGGACAGCAGCCACTCCACCGCCCTCCTGTACGAACCTTCCTCGGGGAGTTCGCTGTTCTCGATGATCTCCCTGTCAGTGGATGCTCCGTGTTCTTCAAGATATGCAAGAAGTGTCTTCTCCAGCGGATGGAGGTCCCTGTCGGCAGTCACTTATGTCCTTTCGCCTTTCATGGCACCTTCCAGAGCTCAAGGTCCTCCGTGAGGAACATTCCCTGCTCCGGCCTGGGCACCGCGTTCTCACCCTTGAGCAGCGCTCCGCACTGGGGGCATACATAGGTGTTTGCGGTCAGCTCCGCATCGCACTCGGGGCAGATCAGCTGAAGCCTCTCGTCGATATAGGTCATCAGCTCCAGTGCGGAAACATAACCGTTTCCATCGGCATCCGCATCTCCGCGGGATCCCCTGAGGAGAATGGGCGTAAGTATCCTTTCGCTGACACTGAGGTCCTCCCTTGCCGCGGTGAGAACCATGACCCCGCTTCCCGGAGAGAAATCGTTCACGAAACCGCCGGAATGGCAGGCGTCGAAGAAAAGGAAGACCGGGGCCCGGGCCAGAGAGTCCACAAGCCCGGCAACCATGTCGTCAGAGACGTCCCCGTCGTAGAGGCAAAGGTACTCGTTTGCCGAGTCGGCTTCCTCGGGCCCTCCGGATCCCGGGTGTGAACGGTCCCCGTGGCCGCTGTAGAAAACTACGACCCTGTCCTCCCTTCCAGCCCTTTCGAGGAGAGCGGCCATGCCTCCCGTGAATTCGTCGACGGTGCTCATGGCGTCCACCAGCAGAATCACGTGATCCTCGGGGATCCCCTGGTCCACGGTCAGGAACTCGTAGAATTCAACGGCATCCATGCTTGCCCTGTTCAGGACATCGGCGGAGGAGGGATAGCCGCTGATGCCCGCGCTGATGGCCCAGGTCTCCGGAAGAGGCGAGGGATCAGCAAGTCCCGTCCTCCGGATCCGGTTAACCTCCAGGTCGTAGGTCGTCTCCCCCGACCTCTCGTAGAGGTAAACGGTAACGCCGTACTCCGCATCCTCTTCCGCGTATACCTCCACCGCCTCGTCCCCGGCTGCGTCCACGGCACTGAGCCAGCCCTCCGCCACCAGGTCAAGACCGGGCCCCGTGACATACATGTCCAGATCGACATCCCTGTCCCCGCCTGAGAGCCCGATGTCCAGGATGGTCCCGGCCTCTGCGGAGACCGTGTAGAAAGCGTCGGGGTTCTCAGACGTTATCCTGCCGGTGGAGGCGTGGTCAAGGACCCGGGCGTCCGCCGGTGAGACCGTGACCTGAGCGTCCCCCTGGGTATCGGGAGCGGAGAAGTACGGGTCGATCCATACAGTGTCCCCGGCGGCAATGTAGATGAGGAAATCCTCGTCACCCCTCAACGACGCGAAGGTCAGAACCGGTTCGCCCTCGCCCCTCCATACGCGCACGTCCCCGTCCCTTGTCTTGTCGAATACGGCGCTCACCCTGAAAAGACCTCCCGCAGGCGGGGAGAAGCCGACGGGCTGACTTGTTCCCGGGCCGAGGCCCACCGTCTTCATCACCGGAAGGGTCCTTTCGAGGACACCGGGTTCCCGTGTGCTGATAACGTAATCTGCGGCGTCGCCCGTTCCCGGGTCGAAAAGCAGTACGTCCGCCACCACCGCCTCACGGGAAGGGTAGAGCAGGAGGGATTCAACGGAGGAATATGACTGGCTTCCCATGAGGTATTCACCCGCCGCGTCATGGAGCAGGAGGTCGATGTCGGCACCGGGTGTCAGGATGGTCAGGTCAAAGAAGTACATTGAGTCGTGCTCCGGGATCATGAACCTGTGCATCTCGCCGGAGCTGATCGTTCCGTGCTCTCCCATGGGTCCGACGGACTGGAACCGGCCCGAAGGCTCCGCGGACAGGAGGAATTCGCCCGTTCCGGACTTACCGTACCTGCTCACAACCACGATAGCCGTCTCGGCGGGAAGCATGGACACGGTAACGGTCTCGAATCCCTCCAGTGACATGCTGCTGCCCCAGAGCCTCATGCCTGTCCCGTACACCTCCAGGTCCAGATCGGTCCCCCCCGTGCCCTCCAGCCTGAAGGTCCATCTGCCGGCGCTTTCCGGGGTGAACGTGAAGGTCCTGGCCATTGCGTTCCTTCCCACGATTCCATCCAGCTCCTCCCCGAATGAGATAGCGGAAGGTCCCACCGTATCAACTCTCAGGACGGCTGTCCCCACGGCCGGCTCCGATGGCCGGAGGCTGATGTAGAACCAGTAGTCGCTGAAGGCGGAGAGGACCATTCCGCTGCCGGGACCTGCGGTGCAGAGTATGTTCCCTGACTCATCGTAGGCCGCCATGTCCATCCTTTCGGGGGAGGATACGCTGAGGCAGACGTAGTCATCTTCCAGTATCCTTACCCATCCCTCCCCGGAGGAGAGGTCCACCACAGCTTCCTCTCCGGCGGTCAGGGTCTGAATATCCCCGGGGTCCGGCAGGACCACGGACAGAAGAACAGCGGGTAGAATGAACAGCATGACGCACCTCCATAATGGTTGTCTGACGTTGATTCCACGCACGCGGCGGGGTCCTGCCGACTCTGGATCCGGGCCTTTACAACCCCCCGCGTTCGTCTTCGAAGTTCATGGCGAAAGAACTGAAACCGGGCTCCGATACGGGGATCTTCTCCGCTTCCCTCAGCCTGAGGGCCAGATCCCAGCAGCAGAGCATAACGTAGCCCAGCATTCTCCGATGAAGGGAGAGCACCGCAGGGACCGTCTGGCCTGGATGACCCAGCCGGAGGACGAAGCACCCGTCACGGATGCGTCGGGGAGGCCAGACCGAGAACGAGATCTCCAGGGAGCCGTCGGTGACGTCGGATGTCCTGAGCAGCGCTTTGAAAAGTTCGAAATCCCCGCCCAGATGATGCATGGCCGAGCGCATCTGATGTCTGGTCCGAATGGAATTGGCCGATGGGGGCGGCAGACTTGTCGTGAAGATCGCGGGTTCGTCCCTGGGATAGCCCAGTTCCAGAAGTGCCGAAGCTTCCCACAGACATGCTCCGAAAAGACCGGCAGCTATGTCGGGGGGAAGATGGATGGTGGTCCGTGAAATGCCCGAAAGAAGGTTGAGGTACCTGGAGAGCCTGTCCACCCTGCCGCTGGAAGGGCTCCGGGCTATCTCGCCGACATGGGTTCGAAGCGTGTCGAATCCGTCCATCCTCACTTCGGAGGTTCTTCCCCCGCTCCATATCGCGGAATAGTAGAGGAGCCTGGAGATGCTGTCCGGATCACTGAAGCTCGACGGGAAACGGGTCATGTTTCCCGTGACCTGGGATGATACCTGTCCATCACCGATCTCAGCCAGCTTCTGTCAACGCTGGTGTAGATCTCCGTGGTACGGATGTCGGAGTGCCCCAGCAGCTCCTGGACAACCCTGAGGTCGGCCCCTCCCTGAAGCAGATGAGTGGCGAAGGAATGTCTCAGGGTATGGGGATGAACCTTGTCCTTCACGCCGGCCCTGCGGGCTGAGGTCCTCACGATGTTCCATACGGTCATCCTGGAAAGCCGATTCCCCCTGTATGTAAGGAAGAGCATCGGCGTTGACGGACCGCAGGCGAGAAGAGGCCTCGCCTCGTCAAGGTACCTGGAGATCCATCTGACCGCGGCTCCTCCGATGGGTACCAGCCGCTCCTTCGATCCCTTGCCCAGCGGCCTGACCATGGACTGGTCAAGGTGGACCCTTGCCACGGTCATGCCGGTTATCTCGCTTTCCCTGAGCCCGGCTCCGTAAGCAAGCTCCATGAGTGCGCGGTTCCTCAATGAGAGCGGTGAGTCCCCGTTCCAAACCTCGATCATTGCCTTGACGGTATCCACGCTGACGGCGTGGGGAAGCCTGTCGGGCTTTCTCGGGGAGGGCATCATCTCCGCCGGGTTGTCCTCCCGCAGTCCCGATATCTGCAGGTACCTGTAATAGCCCCTGACCGTGGAGAGCTTCCTCCTTATGCTGGTCGAGGAATAACCCTCCGACGACAGAAAGGACACATAGTCAGCCAGATCGGCATAGCTGGCATTTGAAACGTCGGCCATCCTCTCCGAGGTCCCCGCGGTATCCCTGCACGCCTCGGAGAGCCAGCGCAGGTAATGAACCAGGTCCCTCTGGTAGGCCTCCACAGTGGACAGAGCCAGCTTCTTCTCCAGGGCGGAGTATTCCAGGAATGAATCCAGCGACGGAGAACCGATCAGCGTCTCAGCCATTCTTCGCCAGCCATGCCCTGAAACCCTCTCCCTCACCGTTCGACCGGAGGACCTTCAGGCTCTCCCCCCGGCTGAGAGACACCGATACTCCCCGGGACTCCAGCTGGTGGACCGCGAGTATCGCACTCGTATGGTCCAGGTACTCCCTCAGAAGCAATGGAGCCTTCCTGAGCAGGTCCCATGACTCCCTCAGAGAGACGCCCATGACATCCCTGAGTGCTTCGGCCACCGTATCCTCGTCCTCCGGGGCCGGCCTGCACAGGAAAAGCCTCAGAGGCCTTCCTCCGGATATCTCCTCGAGGTTCCTCGCGATCTTGAAATCCGCAGCCCCGGTCTCCTCGTCCGATTCCTCGATCTCCTTCAACGGGGTTTCCGTTCCGGAAGCAGCTGCTTCCGTCAGGATAGTCCCGGTTTCAGTTCCGGCTTCATCCCCGAAGAGGTCGGCCTGCGATTCCTCCCGCTCTCCAAGGACCGGAGGCAGCAGCCTGTCCGTATCGATACCGGACGGCGGAGGAAAGAGGCACACTACATCCGGGGCCGGTTCTTCAGCCCAGGGGGAATGCTCCCTGGTCCCTACCACGGGCGGAGGGTCGGTCGAGGGAGCTTCGGGAGGCAGGAACTCCAGTACGTGAGGCACCGCATCGACACTCGTATCTGGGAGTACGGGGGGTTCCAGCCTGTAATCCCCGATGTGAGAGACAGCCGGGGCTCCGACGGCGAATCTGGCCGGCGGATACATTATCACTACCCCGCCGTCGGTCTCGATGATGTCCAGCGGAGGCGGCTCAGCCTGGAAGCCGTCAGGGAGGTCTGCTACCGGAGGAACCTCTTCCGCGGCCTCCTGTGCTTTCTCAGGCTCCTTGCGGAAAAGCGAATCGCTGGCGTCCTCCTCTTCCCCGGCGTGAGTCCACGACCTGAATACGGCGTTGGACTTCCTCCTCTCCGAGAGGCTCTCCTGGAACGGGGTCTCGGTCTCTACCCTCACGATGCCGCCCGCTTCGGTGACGGACCTCTTTATTCTTCTTGCGGCCTCGCTGTCCACACCCTTGCTCAGGACGAAAGGCATCCTGGAGAGCCAGAGGATGATCTGATCCTGCGGGAGCCTTGTAAGTTCCTGGAGCCTTCTTCTGAGGCGGGTCCTGTATCCCGGTCTGTAATTCACCAGAAGAACCCTGAACAGGGGGACGGGCTCAGTCCTTACCTCGCTGTCCGGCAGGACCCTTACGGATATCCCCTTGTCCCGTTTCAGTCTGTCGGCGAGTTCCTGGGCCTCGGTCTCCGAGAATCCGCCGGAGACGACCTTCTCATCCCGGCTGAACAGAAGGAGTATACTTTCCACAGGAAGGCCCGTGCGCTCATTGAGCACCCGCACTGACACCTCGGACGGACTCTTGCCGAGGACCTCGACCTTCCACTTCATGCGCTTTTCCGAACCGGGCGGCTACAGCTGTCTTCTGATGAGTTCGATCCTGTCCCCGATCCTCACCAGATCAGAGGTCGAGACGGAGAATATCATGACAGCCGCGGTCTCATCGGTGGTATCCAGTACGATCAGCTCGGCCACCTGGACGTCAGGCGTCACTTCCGTCCCTCCCGCGGGATCCATCACCTGCTGGCCGTACTTGTACATACCGTAGACATCTCCCGGCCTGAGGCCGTCCGACGAGCCCCTGTCGATGTAGGCTACATCGTATGAGTAGATCCTCTCCAACCCTTCGTCCTGGAAAGCCAGTACGTAGGCGTCAAGGTCCTCCGCTGTCCCGGAGGATGCCACCGGGATCGGTGAGGCGGCATTGTAGGGAACAAGCATGTCGCCGTAGGTCACCGGCATATAGGCGTGCTCCAGAAGGACCACGCTGGAGCCCGGATCGGTGTCCACCACCCTGCACACGCCGGAGACCCTGTAGACATCTCCCAGAAGAGCCCCGGTAACGGGATGCCTTACAACCTCTCCCTGCTTGTAGAGCTTGTAGACCATGTCCGTCTGCACGCCGTCGTCCCGACCTATGTCGATGGCAAGCAGGTCGCCGGGATAGGCGTTGATGTCCTCGAAGGGATCTTCCTCTTCCAGGTCAGTTTCTATCACGTAACCGGAGGGCTGCAGAGGTGTGTCGGTGACCATTCCCGCTGTTTCCAGGACCAGCCTGCTGATGAGGGGTCTGCTGCTGGAGCCGGAGGTGGTGTAGATCCCGCCCGTGTACAGGGGTCCCTGATCCACGATGATCATCTCACCGTAGATGTCGGGGATTATGAGATCGGTCCCGGGCTGGAGGTATCTGACCTCCACCCCTGGATTCGCATTGAGGATCTCGTCCCAGTAGAATGGAGTGTCGTAGTACTGAATGGACAGATCCCACAGGGTGTCCCCGTATCTTATGTAATGTGTCCTCGCGCCGCTTGCGATGGAGAATGTCCCGGTCAGAAGGATGGCCAGGACCCACAGAACCAGAGTGAAGCGTTTCATAACAGACTGACCTCCCGGGTGGTCCATATTAATGAGCGAACTTCATAACTTCATAATATTCTAAGTTCACATATTACTCAAGTCAAATAGCCTCATCCGCGTACTAGTCCGGTGAGGGGTACAGGACCGAGTGGCCGAGAACTCCGGGCGTCCTGATAACGGTCACGTTAAAGGATCCCCCCACTCCGGCGACCGATTCCCTGTTGGGCCGGTTCACGGCGAGCATGAGCTCCCCGCTGCCCGGAGAATCACCGGTCCAGCTGCTTCCGGCTGCAACGGGACTTGTCTCTCCCACGGCCATCACCAGTTCCCCGTTGGTCGCTCCGGGGACCAGGGCCATGGTTGTGGAAAAATAATCTATGCCCGACGGCCCGCAGGCACCGGTTTCCATGGAAACATTTCCACTGGCGCTGATCACCAGACGATCGCCCTGTGTGAGTTCCATGCCGGTACCGACCCATCCTGCGGCGGCGGGGACCTCCAGGGTCATTCGCGCTTCGCTGGAGGGAGGGCTCCAGATTATTGAAGCCACATCATCGTCGGAGATCTCCATGGTTCCCGTTCCGTTCCCTATCGTGAAGGTTCCGTCAGCATATCGGACATATCCCCGGCAGTCGATACCGACCTCCCGGTGGAAGACCCTTCCCTCATCCTGTTCCAGCGCTATCTCCGAGCCGCTTATCCTGACTGCCCCGCCATCCACCGATTCAAGCCGGCCCGAGAGCACACGGCCCTCTGCAGTGACCAGCCTGTCGGGCCGTCGTTTGCATCCCGCAACACAGGCAGCGCTTATCAATACCAGTACCGTTATCCTGAATATGATGGCTTTATGGAATACGGATGCTGCAGATATCATTGTCGCTGTACCTCTTTCAAATCCGGAATGAAGCTGCCCACCACATCCGTGACCCTGTCCACCAGCTCGAACTTCATCAGGGCTCTGGTCTCCTCGGGTATCTCCTCCAGGCTCTTGCTGTTCTC
Organism: Candidatus Fermentibacteraceae bacterium; assembly: GCA_016936235.1. Lineage (GTDB taxonomy): Bacteria > Fermentibacterota > Fermentibacteria > Fermentibacterales > JCC-6 > Aegiribacteria. The sequence goes on from JAFGPK010000054.1 coordinate 34,468, forward strand.
GGACGGGATGAACACCCTTGTTATTCCGGCGGCCAGGGCCCCCAGTGTCTTCTCCTTGATACCCCCGACGGGCATTATCCGTCCCTGGAGACTTATCTCTCCGGTGACCGCGATATCAGGAGCCACTGGCTTTCCGGAAAGTGAAGACAGCATGGAGATGAGTATCGCCACCCCGGCGGAGGGTCCGTCCTTGGGAGTGGCTCCGGCGGGTACGTGGAGATGAATGTCGAGATGCTTGAAATCCCTTTCCAGACCGTATTCCTCCGCGTGCGACCTTATCCAGGAAAGCGCGGCCTTGGCGGATTCCTGCATCACCTCTCCCAGCTGACCGGTGAGGATCAACTCACCCTTGCCGTTCATTATGGTGCTCTCGATAAGGAGTATCTCACCCCCGGTGGGTGTCCAGGCGAGACCCGTGCACACACCCACCCCTGGCTGGTCCGAGATTCTCTCATGGGTGTACTGCCTCGCGCCCAGGAACCCGTGCAGCCTGGACGATGTGACGATTACCAGGTCCTCGCCGCCTGCGGCCACCTTCATGGCCACCTTCCTGCATATCTTGCCTATTGTGCGTTCCAGTTCCCTCACACCGGCTTCCCTGGTGTAATCGTCTATTATCGCGACGATGCCGCTCCTCCGGAAACGGAGATGATTGCCCGTGAGCCCGGCGTTCTTCATCTGTCTTCTGACCAGGTATCTCTTCGCTATCTGCAGTTTCTCCGCCGCGGTATACCCGGGAATGCGGATTATCTCCATCCTGTCGCGCAGGGGCGAGGGGATGGTGTCAAGACGATTCGCCGTGGTTATGAACTGCACGCCGCTCAGGTCGAAGGGCACGTTCATGTAGTTGTCCCTGAAGGAGAAGTTCTGTTCGGGATCCAGTACTTCGAGAAGGGCCGACGTGGGATCGCCCCTGAAATCGCTCCCGATCTTGTCGACTTCGTCGAGCATGAAGACGGGATTGCTGCTGCCGGCCTCCTTGAGACCCTGGATTATCTTGCCCGGCATGGCCCCTATGTAGGTCCTGCGGTGCCCCCTTATCTCGGCCTCGTCGTGGACCCCTCCCAGGGACAGGCGGACGAACCTCCTGCCCACCGCCCTGGCAATGCTCTTTCCCATGGAGGTCTTGCCCACGCCCGGGGGTCCCACGAAGCACATTATGGGAGCCTTCCCTCCAGGGTTAAGCTTCCTTACGGCCAGGAACTCCAGAATTCTCTCCTTGACGTCCTTCAGATCGTAATGGTCCTGTTCCAGGACCTTCTCCGCGCGGCCGATGTCCAGTCGGTCCTTCGTGCTCTCGAGCCAGGGAAGACTGAGTATCCATTCGATGTAGTTCCTTATCACGGCCACCTCGGGTAAGCCCGGGTTCATTCTCTCCAGTCTCTCCAGCTCCTCCATCGCCGCATCGTAGACCTGGTCCGGAAGCTCTTTCTCCTCAATCCTGTCCCTCAGCTCCCCGGCCTCCGGGTTCTCGCTCTCGCCACCGAGTTCCTTCTGAATGGCCTTCATCTGCTCCTTGAGGATGTACTCCTTCTGGTCCTTCTCGATCTCGGTGCGGACCTGTCCCTGTATCTTGTTGCGCAGCTTGAGTATCCTTATCTCCTTCTCCATGATGCCGGAAAGACTCCACAGCCTTTCCAGGACACTGTCTATCTCCAGTATCCTCTGCTTCTCGTCGTTGCCGGCCTCTATCCTGCTGGCGGCCAGGAAAGCCAGCTTCTCCGGATCGTCGGAGAGCTCGATGAACTGGGTGTCGTCCGGAATGGTCCTGGTCAGATCGAATATCTGCTTCAGCTGGATTCCCACTGTGTTCTGCCAGGCCTCCAGCTCCACCTCGTCCCTTGGAAAGACCGAGTCCAGTCTTTCGACCCTGGCCTGCATGTAGGGTTTGTCAGAATCGATGAACTCCAGTATCCGAAACCGGACGAGGCCCCTCAGGTGAAGCCTTATGATGTTCCCCGGGAACCGGTAGAGCCTGTCGATACCGGTGACTGTCCCGACCTCGTACAGGTCCGAGGGCCTGGCCGGTGTGTCCGCGTCTTCCCTCATGCTGACCACGCCGATGAGTTTGTTGCTCCTGACGGAGTCGTCCACCATCTCGGCTATGTCCTGGCTGGCCACTGTCCTGGGAACGATGGTATAGGGGTAGACCACGCCCTCCGCGCTGGGAAGGATGGGTAGTATCTCCGGAAGCTCGATGGTGTTGACGCGGGCCATATGGTCCTAGCTCCTCTTCTTGTCTTTTCCGGTACTCCCGCCCTCGACGGGTATCCTTACGCTCTTCTCCCTCTCCCATGGCAGGACCACCTTCAGTATCCCGTTCTCCATGGAGGCTGTCACCTGACCGGTATTGATCCGTCCGGGGACTGCTATCTCCCGCTGGAACCAGCCGGTGTATATCTCCAGTTTCTGAGCAAGGTACTCCCTCACGGGTGGTTTCTTCTTCCCTCTTACGATAATGCTCTCGGAATTCACTGTGAGATCGATATCCCTGGAAGTCAGTCCCGGCAGCTCGATGAAGACGAGCCAACTGTCATCCGACTCGTATATATCGACCGCGGGGGTCCAGTCTATCTCACCCTGTCGAAGCAGAAACATGGCCTGGCAGGCTACTCAATGTCGAACCGGACCTGTACATTGGTGGTCACCTCGACAGGCCGGTCACCCTGCATGGCGGGGCTGAAGACCCAGTTCCTCACGGCATCCACCGCCGCCTGCCCGCATCCCAGCCCCAGCGGATCGCTGACGATGGAGACGTCCTGGACCGACCCGTCAGTTCCCACCACCACCGCAAGGGTCACGAATCCGTGTATGTCACCACGGGCCCTGGCCTGGGAGGGAACAGAAGGACTCTGCTGGGAAACGGGGAAGGGCGACGAGATAGGCAGGTCCTCCACCGGCTCCACCGTGGCCACGGTATCCTCCACCACTTCCGTCACTTCCAGCGCAACGGCGTTGTACTGGATGGATGTGGTCTCTCCGGCGGTGATCTCCACGGTATGGACATCGTCCTGGAAATCGGGATTGGAGAGTCTGACTGTGTAGGTGCCGGGTTCAAGCTCCACGCCTCCGAACGGAGTGGTACCCACCAGGGCTCCGTCGACATAGACGTTCGACCAGGGCTCGGGTCCGACGTTGAGCTGACCTGTCTGCAGGATTTCCACCAGGGATATGGTGCGGCTGTAGCCTTCCTCATTGAGATTGATGGTCACGGCGAAATCCTCGCGGTCCTGCATGGTTACCTGCAGGTAATAGCTACCGAAGGGGAGGACCTGGCTCATCCTCCTGCCGGTGGCCACCCTCTCACCGTCTATGAAGAACGTGGCGTTGCCCGGGGTGTCGGCGGCCAGCTGCAGTGTGATCTGGGACTGCTGTGCCGCAAGCACGTTCATGGTGTGTGAGAAATCCTGCGGCTCGGCCACGAGAACCGATTCGGGCATCGTCCTGTAACCCTCTATCATGGCCTGGAACACGTGCTCTCCGGTCCTGACGCTGTCTACGTTCCCCTCGATGACCTCGCCGTCAACCATGAAAGTGACCGCCTCAGGGTCCGGATCTTCCACCCCATCCGGCATCTGGAAGCCGAAGGTGACCAGGACGCTGGAAGTTCCCAGCGTGTCCAGGATGAGAGTATCGGTCCGGATCATCCCCTCCTCGAAGACCGGGGTCCACGTGAGGGTTTCGTAGCCGGGGGCCGAGATGGTCACGGTCCTTTCTGAGAACACCGTGTCGCTGAGGACGAAGACGCCCTGAGCCCCTTCCTGAACGGACCGGCCGTCCATGGAGACGGAAACGTCCGCCACGTCCGGAACGACCAGGGTCTGAACGAAGGGCTCGGTGGGAGCGACCACGACCACGGGCTCGGGCTCCTTGCCGCCGAAGAGCTTCATCGCGGCGAAGATTATCGCCACGAGGGCGAACACAGCCCCGATGATGGCGTAGATCTTCTTCTGTCCCTTGTCCCGCTCGGCCCTGGTTGCGGCTGTGGAGGGCTTTCGGGTCCTGACGGCCGGTCTGGCTTCCTTCGACTTCTCAGGTTTGACGGCGGGAGGGGTCTCGGGTTTCACTGCTTCGGTAGAGGGTATTCTCTCGTCTGTCACGGCAGCGGCGGCGGCAGAGGCGTCACCGGCGGGAGCACCGGTGTATTCCTCGGTCAGCTCGATCAGCTCGCCAAGCACGGGAGCGGAGGGCCAGAGATCGAATATTCTCCTTATGTTCTCCACCGCGAAACCGGGATCGCCGGATTTCAGACGGCTTCGCGCCATGTCGGCAAGCCCGTCAATCTTGATGAATACCCTGACGAAGCTGATCTTCTTCCTCACCATGGTATTGTCGGGATCGTGACGCTTGGCCCTCTCCAGTTCCTGCAGGGCCCTTACGGCATCACCCGCTTCAAGCGCCTCGTCGGATCTCTTAATACAGTCATCGACAAAACCTGATGACGAGATGTTCCTGCCGGCGGTATGGGCTCTGCTGGATCTGCTCTTGTTGAACTTCTCCATCGCCGCTATCTCGCGTTCGACGATATTTATCCGCTCCATGATCTGCTGGTTCTCCGGCTCGAGCTCCAGAGCCTGACGGTATGTTACAAGAGCTTCCTCTCGCTCGCCCTGCTGAATCTGTTTTCTGGCGGTCTGTAATAGTTTTTTGACTTTTTCAGATCCTGCGCTCATCTTCAACCTGCTCCCTCTGGTTGCTAATGCGAGCCAAAATATTAAGATTCATAATGCTATTAACTGAGGAACCGGTGTCAAGTACCTCTGAGGTACGGGATTCTCCGCTCATGCCAAAGATAGGCAGTAATCCGCATCAATGCAAGCAACTGTATAAGGAGCCCTGTCCGGCCGTGTTAAAGTTCGGGCACGCCGGCAGAACCGAAGCGCCGCCTGTACTCGTCCCTGAGCTCATCCCATGAATCCTGTCCGGAAGCCAGGGCAGCCGCCCTGGCGAGAAGGTCCGCGTCCCCGGTGAGGGAAGCTGTCCTGAATACCGGCATGCCGTGCTGGCGAGTTCCCGCGACCTCACCGGGACCCCGGAGCCTCAGGTCCTGTTCCGCGATGCGGAAACCGTCGTCGGTCGAGGCGAGGATCTCAAGCCTCCGCCGGCCTTCCTGCCCCGCCGAACTGTCCCTCATCAGGAAGCACCAGGAATCACCTTCGCCCCTGCCTATCCTTCCCCTGAGCTGATGCAGCTGGCTGAGTCCGAACCTGTCCGCATGAGCTATGACCATGACAGTCGCACTGGGCACGTCCAGACCCACCTCCACCACAGTGGTGCTCACCAGGACGGCGATCTCGCCGGACACGAACCTGCCGGTCACGGCCAGTTTCTCCTCCGACTGCATCGCACCTGTAAGGAGCCCCACACCGTACTTTCCCAGGGGACCCTTTTCCAATACCCCGAAGGCGGATGTGGCGTCCATCAGGTCCAGCTCCTCCGAAGCCTCTCTGAGAGGGTAGACCACATAGGCCCTCTCGCCCCTGGAAAGCCTCTCCAGAAGGAAGCCGTAGACACGGCCTCGGTCATCCCTGTCCATTATCCTCGTGACTGTCCTTCCCCTTCCCGGGGGCATCTCGTCTATCACCGTGAGGTCAAGGTCCCCGTAGAGGCACATCGCCAGAGTCCTCGGGATCGGCGTGGCGGACATCAGCATGAAGTGGGGACCGGGCTCCCTGGCCGAGACGAGCCTGTCCCTCTGGACCACGCCGAACTTATGCTGTTCGTCAATGATACAGAGTCCCATTCGCGGTATCACCACATTCTCCTCGAAGACAGCGTGGGTGCCCGTCAGCACTTCCAGTGAGCCGTCCTCGAGGGATCCATGCACCCGCTTCCTCTCCGCCCGACCGGTGCCTCCCGTAAGAAGTCCGCAGCTGATCCCCAGAGGTTCCAGTATTCCGCTCAGGTTCCTGTAATGCTGAGAGGCGAGGACCTCCGTCGGCGCCACGATAACGGACTGGTGACCCGAACGGGAACAGATGAAGCAGGCACCCGCGGCCACCACGGTCTTACCCGAACCCACATCACCCTGCAGGAGCCTCCTCATGGGAGCGCCGCCTGCCATGTCGTCCCCTATCTCGGAAAGTGCCCTCTTCTGAGCGCCTGTAAGATCGAAGGGAAGAGATGCCAGCAGGGGCTCCAGACCGTCGGGTCCGCAGGGCATGGGGATCCCTAGCCTCGCGGCGGCCCTTGCCCTTACATGTTGCAGCAGCGATTGAAGGACGAAGAACTCTTCCAGTGCCAGGACCCTGCGGGCACTTTCCCCTTCCTCCGGGTCGCGGGGGAAATGCAGGGCCCTGACCGCGTCCCTCCTGCTTTCCCATCCCATCGAGTTCAGGACCCCTTCAGGGAGTATCTCCGGTATCTTCTCCGAACAGAGATCGAGGGCATTCCTGACCAGCTTGCGCATTGTCGTCTGGGTCATGCCCTGTGTAAGCGGATAGACGGGCAGCACCAGCTCGGTCTCCCGCTGTTCCCCGTCCAGGAAGAGCAGCTCGGGGTGCACCATCGAGAGGCCGCCGAAGTATTCCACCCTTCCGCTGGCCATTACTCGTGTACCCGGGATCAGTCTATCGGAGATGTACCTGAAATTGAAGAAAGTGAGCCTTAACTCCCCGGTGTTCCCGCGCAGAACAGCCTGGAACCTTCTGCGCCCCCGGCTTGAGCCTGAGAAGCCGGATGAGACTATCTCTCCGGACACGTTCGCGTGCCTGCCTGGAACCAGTTCGCTCAAGGGTGTTATAACCCTTCGGTCATGGTACTCCCGGGGAGAAAGGAGCAGGAGGTCCCCTATGGTTTCGATTCCCAGCCTGGAAAGCTGTCTCTTGCGGGCGGGACCCACCCCCTTCAGGTACCTGACATCGGTTTCCAGCTTGTTCCCCTTCGAGAAGAATGAAAATTAATACTACAGGCTCTGCGCCTTTCGGGCAAGTCGCACCGGAGAGGTCGCCGGGGGGGCTTGACGAAAGGTCTTTCAGGAAGTAATGAAGGCGGAACCGTGATATCACATTTGGAGGTCAATACCCGAAATGGAGCTAAGTACCAGAGAGAACCTTGAAGCGATCATAAGGTCGGATCCCGGCAACATCGATTCGAGACTGAGCCTCGCTGAGATAATAAGGAAGGACAGGAGTCCCGAGGAGGCTCTGGAGATGTATGACAGCGTGATCGACCTGGACCCCGACAATGCCATGGCTTACCTTGGCAAGGGTCTCTGCTATGCCATGTCTCTTCTGGACAACATTCCCACCCGTGAGATCTGGGACAGGGAACTTGACGAGCAGGAGATGATCGACAACGCCATGGAGTTCCTCGAGCAGGCCGCCGAGCTCGATCCGGAGCTTACGGAGGCTTACAACGCCATGGGAAGGCTGTTCGCCATCATTGCCCAGGAGGAGGACGCGGTGGACATGTTCAGGCAGTCCCTTCAGGTGGACCCATCGCAGCTCGATGTGGTGGAGGACCTCAAGGAGATAACGGGAAAGCCTGTCTGGAAAATACTTGACAAGGGAACGTGGATGGGGGAAGAGGAAGAGGAGGAGTAACCCTAGACCACCTTCGACAAGGCTTTCAACAACCCCGTGACGCAGGCTGATGCCGGACAGCGCCCCCCTGAAAACTCAATGCACATACCGGTCATGAAATCGATCTCCGTTCGTCTCCCTGCGTCAATGTCCTGAAGCATGCTGCACCGGTTCGAGGAGGAGCCCAGCAGACGCGTCATCATGCTCAGGGCCTCACTACCCGCGGATGACCTGTATTCATCGGGGACCACCGGCAGGAGCTCCTCGAAAAGGATCTCGATGGCATCCTCCAGGCCTGCTCCCAGCAGCCTGTCGTTGGGGAGCCCCGAGATTGCGCCGAGGGGATTGATGACGCTGTTGACCAGCCACTTCCCCCACCTGAGCATTTCCATGGAATCGGTGAACCGGACTGGAATGGGAGATTTCCCGAAAAGGCCACCGGCGGACCCGTCAGCCGATACGATGACATCCCCGAAGGTGGTCATGACGCTTCTCCCCGGCTCCGGGCCGGGTCCGAACCCGGCGGTCAGGATCGCGGGTTCGACCCTGCTCTTCCAGGAGTCACCCCACGCCCTCTCGAGTCCCATGCCGTTGGAGACGCATATGCAGGCTCCGTCGGTACATCTTGCGGCAGGGCCCGATACTTCTGCCAGGTCATAGGCCTTCACAGCGATCAGGCAGAGTTCCGCGGCGATGAGATCACCGCATTCGACCTTCTCCACCTCAGCGCTGCCCGGGAAAGCGCCGAGGGACTCGAACGTGATCCTGCCCCTGCCGCTGCCCGGAGGCCCGACAAGCAGCACCCTTCCGAAAGGGGAAAGGGCGACGGCCAGTCCCGTGCCAACGGCGCCGTCACCCCAGATTGCCAGACGGTTATTCCCCGGCACTGCTCGAAGCCGGTTTCTTAACCCTCTTCTCCACTTTCTCCTTCAGGACCTCGATCTTCTCCCTGCCTTTTTCCTTTACTTCTTCCAGCTTCTCCCTGGTCTCCTCGAGCTTCTGAATTGTCTCCTCGATCTTCTCCCTGCCGGCGGCGCCGGCGCCGTCGATCATCTTCTTCCCATCGGAGATGAGCTTCTCGGCCTCGGTCCTGAAATGCCTGTAGAACTCCTCTCCCTTTCCGTACAGCTCCCCGGTGGTGGCGCGTACCTTCTCCCTCGTCTCCTCGCCCTTCGCCGGGGCATAGAGCAGAGCCAGTATGCCGCCCGCCAGAGTCCCCGCCACGAAGGCCCAGAATTCACCCTTGCCGTTCTCAGCCATGTCCAACTCCCTTCATTTTCCGCAACATTTCTTGTACTTCTTCCCGCTTCCGCAGGGACACTGGTCGTTCCTGCCCACCTTGGGCTGCTCCCTGACCACGGTCATCTGCCTTCCGCCCCTCACGCTTTCCCCGGCCTGTTCCCCGCCCACCTCACCGGCTGCCGGCAGCGACGAAGCCGGATGAAGGGCGCTGCCCTCCATCTGGCGGTTTTCAGGAAGGTCTGCCCTGGCGTTCCTGGGCCAGAGCGAAAGGACCTGCCTTACCGCAAGCTTGTCGATCCTGTCGAGTAGTTCCTCGAAGAGACCGAAAGCCTCCTTCTTGAACTCCACCAGCGGATCCCTCTGGGCGTATGCCCTCAGGCCGATGCCGGATTTCAGGTGGTCTATTCCGTAGAGGTGCTCGCGCCACATGGAGTCGATGGAACTCAGTACCGCCCTCTTCTCGAGTTCCAGTGACAGCGCCTCGCCTATGCGCTCCCTCTTCATATGGTAATAGTCAAGGACCATTCTCACGCCGGCTTCCCTCGCGCCTTCCGGCGTGCCTCCTCCCGATGCCAGGCCCGGCAGGTCGAACCTCACGCCGGACATCTCCCCCAGGAGGGCCTGGGCTCTGTCAAGATTCCATTCCTCGGACTCCGTCTCGTCCGGGACAGCCTCCAGCATAATGTGCTCCGCCACGGCTGAAACCATGTCCAGGACCTCTTCGTCAATATCCTCCCCGGTCAGCGCCTGGCGCCGTTTCCGGTAGATGACCTCCCTCTGCTTGTTCACGACGTCGTCGTATTCCAGGAGGTGCTTCCTTATGCCGAAGTTATACTCCTCCACCCTCTTCTGCGCCTTCTGAATGGCCTTTGTGAGAAGCGCGTGCTCCACGGGGGTACCCTCATCCTCCCCGCCGCTCTTCTTCATGAAATCTATCAGCTTCTCCGAGGCGAAAAGCCTGAACAGGTCATCCTCGAGTGAAAGGTAGAACCTGCTTGCGCCAGGGTCTCCCTGCCGCCCGCCCCTGCCCCTGAGCTGCCTGTCTATCCGCCTGGATTCATGCCGTTCTGTTCCTATGACGAAGAGACCGCCGGGCACTCTGCCTCCCTGCGGGTCGGTTACCTCCTTTATCTCGGGGGCCAGCTTGATATCGGTTCCCCTCCCCGCCATGTTCGTGGCGATGGTCACCGCTCCCCTCTGGCCTGCCCTCGAGACTATCTCCGCCTCCTGCTCGTGATGTTTCGCATTGAGTACGCTGTGGGGTATCTTCCTGGCTTTCAATAATTTGGACAGCAGTTCCGACACATCGACCGAGACCGTTCCCACAAGCACGGGCTGTTCCATGGAATGAAGCCGCTGTATCTCGTCGATGATGGCTTTGTACTTCTCCCTGCGTGTCTTGTAAACCTGGTCGTTACGGTCCTGGCGGATTACGGGCACGTTAGTGGGTATGACCACGACGTCGAGGTCGTAGATGCTCTCGAACTCGTCAGCCTCGGTCTCCGCGGTTCCGGTCATCCCGGCCAGCTTGTCGTACATCCTGAAGTAGTTCTGTATGGTGATTGTGGCCAGGGTCTGGGTCTCGCTCCTGATCTCCACGCTCTCCTTGGCCTCCAGAGCCTCGTGCAGTCCGTCGCTGAACCTCCTGCCGGGCATGAGCCTGCCCGTGAACTGGTCGACTATCACCACCCGGCCGTCCTGAAGGACGTACTCGACATCCTTCTCATAGAGCTGGAAGGCCCGCAGGAGCTGGTCGATGTTATGGAGGGCCTCCGCCTTCCTGGAGTGGTCATGATAGGCCTGCCTCTTGAGCTCGAGCTTCTCCCCTTCGGGGATCTCCTGCAGCTCTATCTCCGCGATATCGTCGCCGATGTCGGAGAGCAGGAAGAAGTCGGGATCATCCGGAGACAGGGTCTTCCTCCCCTTCTCGGAGAGGGAGACCGATTTCTCCTTCTCGTCCAGTGCGAAGAGAAGGTCCTCCTCCAGCTCATGGGTCCTCTTCTCTCTCAGCAGCACTCCCTCCATCCTCTGGAGAGCCTGCAGCCTGTCCGGATCCTGAAGGGACCTCACCAGTCTCCTCTGCTTGGGGGCGCCCTTGCGGGCCTTGAGGTAGAGCAGGGCTGCATCCTCGGCCTGTCCCTTATCCCATAGCTCATCGGCCCTCGCCACGATATTGTTCACCAGCAGGGTCTGCTTCTGCACCAGCCTGGCCACGGAATCGCGGTACTCCTTGTACCTGTTCGTCGATCTGGCCACGGGACCGCTGATGATGAGGGGGGTCCTGGCCTCGTCTATCAGGACGCTGTCCACCTCGTCAACGATGACGTAGCTGTGGCCGCGCTGCACCATGCCTTCCAGTCTGACCGCCATGTTGTCCCTCAGATAATCGAACCCGAACTGGTTGTTGGTGCCGTAGGTTATGTCGCAGTTGTACTGCTGCAGCCTCTCTTCCGGGGACATCTCCATCTGGATGCAGCCTATGGACAGCCCCAGGTATTCGTAGACGCCTCCCATCCAGTCGGCGTCTCTCCTTGCCAGGTAGTCGTTCACGGTAACGAGATGCGCTCCCCTGCCGGGAGGGATACCGTCGACGGGCACGAAATCCCATTCCCCTGGATCCTCCCCGTACTTCTCTCTCGCCAGCTGCTCCCATCGGGGATTCAGGACAAGGGCGTTCAGGTACATGGGCATCACGGCCGCCAGCGTCTTTCCCTCTCCTGTGGCCATCTCGGCGATCTTCCCCCGGTGCAGGACAACGGCCCCCATTATCTGCACATCGAAGGGCACCATGTTCCATTCCTCGAGGCTTCCGCTGACCGGCCAGGATTCCCCGCACAGGCGCCTGCACGCCTCCTTCACCACGGCGAAGGCCTCACACATGATGTCATCCCTTGTTTCGCCCCCGGCCAGCCGGACCCTGAACTGTCTGGTCATGTCCTTCAGACCCTCTTCAGAAAGGGTCTCCAGCTCATGGAAGAAGGCGTTGACCCTGTCAACGTAGGGCTCGAGCTCCGCCACTCTTTTTCCCTGCCTGTCGCCGAAAAGCGACCTAACGACGTTCTTCAGCAAATTACATATCCTCCGACCTCATGGGCGGCCGCGGAGCCCCCCGTTCAATTCCCGCTCTGTAAGTACAATAATACACAAAACAGCCGATCACCGTAATACGGCCCTCAACGCACCTCTGTACCGGTGGTCCTGTCCTTGGAACTGTCCCCGGTTCCCGGCCAGGGCGGTCTGCCGGCGCATTCGGCCGCTATCGTCAATATCAGCAGAATGCTAAACGCCGTCAGGAGTCTGGTTCTCGAACTCATAAAGGAGCTCCAGCAGTGAATCCGACCTGTGAACGAAAACCTCGGAGGTGTCACCCAGAAGCCTGGACTCCCACAGCCATCTCCGGGCCATTGATGTCTCACCCGTCCTCAGGGCTTCCCTTCCAATGAAGTACAGGGCCCATCCCAGGTCCCTCCCGGATTCCGGGCAGGTCCTGGCGGTCCGGGCCCTCCGGAGCGCCCAGACATTACGGTGGAGATCGCCTTCAGCCTCTGCCAGCGCCGCCGTTGCCCTCCAGTATGAGTACCCTGTGCCGCCGCCGAGCCTGAGGCGATGAAGTTGCTCCCTTGCACCCGCAAGGTCCCCGGATTCCGCCAGCCGCTCCGCCAGGAAGCACCTGTAGAAATCCTCGTCGGGCATGAGTTCCACCGCCCTTGCAGCAAGCAGGAGGGAACTGTCCCCCTCTGAAAGGCCCTGAGCGAGGACGGCCAGCCATATGCAGGCGTCGGCGCAGGCCGAGTCGTCCTCAAACCCGGCGGCCTCGAGAAGGTACTCCATGGACTCCGAGGGATGGACACCCAGTTCCCTTTCGCAATCGGCCAGGTAGTAACGGCACACACCGCCGCCTCTGACCAGATCCGCGCAATCGAGTATCTCATCGTACATGTCGAGGCTTCTGAGCGCCCTGATGTACTCGGCCAGGAACCATTCGTTAGACGGCTCCATGGTCCACGCGGCCATTGCCGCCTGAAGGGCCACATCCGGCCTCTCCATCCTGTTCGCCGTCCAGGCCAGGCGGTAGAGGAGCCAGGGGTCGGCGGGGTCTGAGGCGACTTCCTGCATGAGCAGGGGCAGCGCTTCGGGAAGATTCCCGGCCCTGCTCAGCGAGTCACCTGTGGAGAACGCCGCGGGCAGAAGCCAGATGCAGGAGAGAAGTGGATGCAGTTGTCAGAATCCCGTCAGGGAGGAATCCGGAAGCGAACCGCTGAAATGAAGCTGAAGGGAGAAATCGTCCGAGGGTCTCCACCTGAGGTCCAGTCCTCCCAGCACCCTGCCGGCTGAGAAGCCGTGGAAATCGTAGAGCCTAGCGTACCCTATGTCGATGGCCGCATCCCAGTTCGGATGGAGCGAGAACGAGACGGTTCCCACGGTAAGCCCGCCTGCCAGGGTCCTGCCGCCGCCGGTGATCATGCTGAAACTGGCGAACCCTGAGAATTCCGGGTTGAACCAGGAACCGGTGGGTTCAACGAGAGAGAAGCTGGAGGGTTCAAGGCCTGCGGCGAAAAGCGGTGAGACCATGGCCAGGACCAGGAAAAAAGGCAGAATTCTCATGATAGGACCTTCTCCATCCAGAAAGTGTACAAAGCTGCCTGAAGCCGGAAAAGTCAACCGGAACACAATTCCGTCACACGTTCAGTAATATATTACCCCGCAACCCCGGTCAATGTTCCATGAAAGGGAAGTTCAGGCCTGGCAGCCTCTGACACCGTGAACGCGGTCTGCGGGGAGAACGTTACGAATCGGCGGATAACCCGGCGGATGGCGCCGATTGTCCGGCGCACCTGTTCCTTCCAAGGTGACCGAGCACCAGAAGGCCCAGCACCACGGCGAACCACAGGGTGGCGAACCGCATTATGATCGTAGTGGCCGCAGCGTCCGCACCGGACATGGAGACAGTCAGGATGGCGCCTATTGTGATCTCCGTGAGTCCAAGGCCGCCGGGTATCAGTGATACGGCTCCCGCTATCGTCCCGGCGGAGTGGGCCAGCAGGGCAACCCCTGCCGGAAGCGCGGGGTCGATGCCCAGCGACATGGAGACAAGGCACAGGACCATGGCCTCGGCACTCCATGACAGCATGCCCAGGGGAACCGATACCGCCAGGCTTCGAGGGTCCAGCAGCCTGCGGCAGTGCCCCTGGAAATCCACCATGCTGTCTCTGCGCTCCCTGAAACGGCGGATCCTGCACAGCAGTCCTGTCAGAGCGTGGAAAGCCCTGTCCCACAGAAGCAGTACCATTGCGGCGAATACCAGCAAGGAGCCTGCGGCGACCGCCACCAGCGCGCCCCTGTGCCTAACCATGAGCAGACCGGTCATGGCTATGAGTATCATGCTGAGCAGGTCCGTGATCCTCTCGGCCACCACGACGGGCGATGTCCTTGAGACCGGTATCCCCCTCCTGTCCCTGATGAGATAGCACTTCAAAAGCTCCCCCAGCTTGCCCGGGGACACGGTCATGGAGAACCCTGCCAGGAAGACCATGAAACTCTCCCTCAACGGGATCGAGACGCCCACCCTGCCGAGGAAGTAGTGCCACTTGAGGAATCTGAGCACGTAATTGGCGAGGGAGAGGGAGAGGAACAGGGGGATCATGAGCAGATCCATTGAGGACAGTGCGTCCCCAACGGCTTTCACGTCTGCAAGGAATACGATTGCCGTGTATACGGCCATGGCGAAGACCAGTGACCACAGGGTCTTCCTCAACGGATCAGTTTTCCCCTTCGGGGCCCTCCGGCGGACCCGACGATGCCATGTGGCGGAGTTCCTCCGCCATCCTCTCCATCCCGGGAATATCCTGCACAAGCTTCAGGGCTTTACCGGCCAGCCTGGCCGCTTCGTCCGGTTCTCCCTGCATTGAGCAGGCCCTGGAGGCGAGGGCCAGGGCGCTGGCCCTGCTCCCGTTCAGAATGGCACTGCCGGATGGAAGGAGCTCGTAGGCCGTCATGGCCTGGACCCTGGCTTCAACGGGCTGCTTCCTCTTCAGGTACAGCATGGCGAGGTTGGTGTGGACGCCGCTCCTCGCGGTGCCCTCGCGAAGCTCCAGGGTATCCTTCAGAAGCTCCTCCGCCTCGTCCAGCCGCTGACCGGTCTCGATGAGCATGCCGGCTATGTTCATGTTCATTGTGGGTCTGAGGGACTCGTCCATGGCCAGTGCCCGGCGGTAGTATTCCTCGGCGGCGGCGTGGTCCTTCCTGCCACCGGCTACGTAACCCAGCTGGGCCAGTGCCATGGCGCTGTCGTCACCCTTCTCTATGGCGGTGCTTATCAGGGACTCGGCTTCTTCGTACCGGCCTGACTTGATGTAGAAGTATACGAGGGCGTTGGTGATGGGATCGGATACATCCTTCCGGTTCATGTTCCGGTGCAGGTAATCCAGCATCTCCGCGGTCCTCCCCGCCGCGGCCAGTTTCGCGGCCTTCCTGAGCTGCAGCTGTTTCCAGGTCCTGGAACTGACCAGGCGCCATGAAAGGAACAGGACCAGGAGCGCCAGGAATGAAGTGAGAACGAACCAGAAAGGTGGCATCAGCGCACTCCGTGTGTGGTGTAGTTCATGTCGAATTCGGTGAAATCAGGTATCGTCGTGTCGGGCAGGAAAGCGTCCTCCCCGTAATCGTGAAGCGTGCAGTAATCCTGCGGGGCGGTGCCCTCCCAGAACTCCTCCACCCTTGTGTTCTCACCGCACCCCTCCAGCGCCAGCTTGCCCGTGATGGTGCAGATGACGGCGGTCTCCACGGAGTTCTCGGGCGGCTCTGGGAATGCCACTACCGAATCCGACGGGAGGTCCTGGAGGACCTCTCGCATGAAGACGTTCCAGATCGGCAGGGCGATACTGCTCCCTGACTGGCCCCTGCCGTCCTGCAGCCTCATCCTGATGACATGGTTGTCGTAGCCTACCCAGACGCTGGCCACCAGGTCCGGAGTGAAGCCCACGAACCAGGCGTCGGCGTAATCGCTTGTGGTCCCCGTCTTGCCCCCCGCCCTTCTCCCTGAGAAGGGACCTCCCCAGTTCCAGTGGATCCCCGTTGCGGTGCCCTCCCTTATCACTGACTGGAGCATGGAATTCATAAGGTAGGCCCCGGTCTCGGATAGGACCCTGCGGCCTGCGGAAGGCGCGCTGTTGTCCTCGAGGACATTGCCGTACCTGTCCTCCACCCTCAGGATGGCCACCGCGTCCCTTGCCAGTCCTCCGGTTGCGAAGGGCACGTATGCCTGGGCCATCTCAAGGGGATTCACCATGCAGCTGCCGAGGGGAAGGGAATGGACTATCGGGATCCTCGAGACCAGACCCATGGCCTTGGCCCTTGCAGCAACTGCCTCCACTCCCACGGCCATGCCCAGGCGGACTGCGGAGACGTTGAAGGACCTGGCCAGAGCAGTCCTCAGGGTTACCATGCCATGAAATGTATGGTCGTAGTTGCGGGGGCGCCAGGAACCGGGATTCAGCTCCACCACCACCGGCTGGTCGAGGATCGTGTTCCCCGGTGACCATCCCTGCTCGATGGCCTCCGCGTAGACGAAGGGCTTGAACGCGCTGCCCGGCTGCCTTCGGGCCTGGACGGCCCGGTTGAACTCGCTGTCGGCGAAATCCCTTCCGCCTACCATCGCTTTTATGAAACCGGTGACCGGATCCATCGCCACCAGGGCTCCCTGTATGTAGTCAGGCGCCCCGGCGGTGGTGTCCCTCACAGCCTGCCAGCGTGCGTAGGAACTCTCGAATCTCAATCTCTCGGAGCTGGGGATGAATTCGCCCGTCTCCGGGTCCCAGACCGGTTCCTTGGATGTGAGTATGCTGTCGAGGGCCATCTCCGCCGCCGCCTGCATGTCAGGGTCGAGGGTAGTGTACACCCTCAGCCCCTGTTCGTAGACCGCGGACCAGCCGTAACGGTTGACCAGGTATTTCCGTACGTACTCCGAGAAGTAGTCCCATTCCTGTTCGACTTCAGGCCTGTGGACATCCACCGCCAGGGGTGATTCCATTGCCTCTTCGGCCTGCTCCTGGGTTATGTATCCCTCGCTGGCCATGACCTGGAGCGCCACGTTCCTCTGTGTGAGGCACCTCTCGGGATTCTCCTGAGGGTTGAAACCGCTGGGATTCTTGACCATCCTGACGAGCATGGCGGACTGCGCCAGTGAGAGTTCCGCAGCAGTTATTCCTCCGAAGTAGGTCCGTGCCGCGGCCTCGATCCCGTACGCTCCCGCACCGAAGTAGATCTGGTTCAGGTACATCTCGAGTATCTCGTCCTTGTCGAACTGACGCTCTATCTCCATGGCGATGAAGGCTTCCTGGATCTTCCGCTGGATCGTCTGGTCCGGTACCAGAAAAAGACCCCTGGTGAGCTGCTGTGTTATTGTGGAAGCTCCATGGCGCTCTCCGGTCCTGATGTCATGGATGGCCGCCCTGACTATCCCCCGGATGCTGATCCCGCTGTGCTGGTAGAATGTCCTGTCCTCGGTGGCTATGAATCCGGCCACCACCCAGGGCGAGACCTCCTCCAGAGTGACCGGGTACCTGTTCTCAACGCAGGCGGTGGCCATAAGATCACCCCTGCTGTCGTATATTTCGGTGGCCGCCGCGGGTTCGTGGCCGCGCAGGCCTGCCACCAGCAGGTTTCCTCTGGCTTCCGCGAAGGCGCTGCTGCAGTCCGTGTATATCCTGTAAGCGAAACCCGCGCCGAAGAAGATGCCGGTGAGCAGCAGAATGAAGACCCAGCAGAGGACCGCCCTGACCTTCTCCTTCATCAGGGCTGCTCCACTGTGACGGAGGGATCTGACATGACGGACCTTATCCTCCGGAAGAGCGGAGTCCCCTGGTCGGAGTAACCCAGGAAGTACTCGTACTCGCCTTCGACTCCCGTGAAGGTCACTTCACGGCAACCGGGTCTTCCCGAGGGCTGCGAGATGAAATCCGAATGGTAGTCGCTGTCGTAGCTCTCGTAAGTCCTCCAGACAAGTCTGTATCCGGTGGTGGTCCCCTGGAAGAGGTAGAGGTTACCGGCCCAGTATATGACCCTCTCCGGGTCGCTGTCACCGTTGAGCTCCACAGCCAGGGCCCTCCAGACGGTGACCCCGACCTCGTTCTCCCGCTTCTGTTCCAGCTGGTGCGGATCGAGGTCGATCTGAACCTGGCCGAGGGGTTCGTTGGAACCGGCTGTCAGCAGCACGGGCCACGTTCTGGAGAGGGAGTCCCTGACCTCCACCAGGTCGCTTACTGCCAGAAAGAAGCTCCTGAAACCGGCAAGGCGCTGCAGGTCCTCGGTCAGGTCGGGTTCAGTCCATTCCCCGGTGGCGTAGAGCTGCTGCATGGCCTCATGCCTTTCCCTGAGGACCGACTTGGAGATGAAGGCCATCTCCTTCCATATGTTCACGAGGGAGACCAGATCGGAGGGAAGTCCCTGAAAGCCGGTCTCCGCCCTGTCCTTGATTATCTGGAACTTCCCTGCCCTGCGTATGTTGCACTCGGCCAGAACGGAGTAACTGTCGTCCTGAAGGTCAAGGATGAAATCCCTGAAATCAGTCCCGGCCTCCATGGCGGCGTTCATAGATGCGTAACTCTGCGCGGAATCCATCATGCAGTCATCGAAGAGCATCCTGGCGATGTGCATCTCGCTCCTCACCTGGGGGTACTGGATAACCAGGTCCGCAAGCTGCTCTATGGTGAGGGAATCCTCAAGCTCCCTCGGAAGCTCGATACCGAAACCGTCAATGAGCCATTTCTCGCCGACCAGAAGGAAATCGATGCGGTTTATGGCGGGTCTCTCCATCCTCCTGATAGTGCAGTGGTAGGAGGTCCTCATCCCCTCCGCGGTCTCGAACAGAGCCGTGAGCCGGCCTCCGGCGTCGAATGCCCTCCACCTGCCGAAGATCTGCTGAGGAGACAGGCTGTCCGTCGGCAGCGTGTCCGAGAATCCTTCCGTAAGAAGTTCGAAGCAGTCCGGGTCGTTCAACCCCAGTCGGTTCGAGAACTCCAGGGCCACCTCCATGGGTCCCCGCGGCATGACGATCACCGAGTCAGCTGGCAGGGATGTCCCGTTTCCGCTATCCACAGGCTCATCCCCGTCTCCGCGCCCGCCGCAGGCGGGCAGCAGGATGAGAAGCGCCACGACTGAAAGGAACAGGTTCCTCATTCCACCCCCAATGTGACTTTCAGCATTTCCTCCGGCGTGGTGATACCTGCCCGCACCTTGGCCAGGGTGCTTTCGCGGAGAGACACCATACCCTGCCTGACGGCAAGCCTCCGTATCTCGTCGATGGTCGCCCTGTTCACCACGGCGTTCCTGAGTTCCTCGGTCATGGCGAGGACTTCGAACACACCGATCCTGCCCTTGTATCCGGTTCCCCTGCAGTTCCTGCATCCGACGCCCCTCTTGAGGACTACGCCGTCCTCCAGCCCGATGGATTCCCTCAGCGAAGCTGTCGGAACGTACTCCTCGGCGCACTTGTCGCATATGGTCCTCACCAGCCTCTGGGCAACCACCGCCAGCAGGGTCGTGGAGAGAAGGTAGGGCTCGACGCCCATGTCCACCAGTCTGATGGCCGCGGAGGCCGAATCGTTCGTATGCAGCGTACTGAGGACGAGGTGTCCCGTAAGCGCGCACCTCATGGCGCTCCTGGCCGTCTCGGTATCCCTTATCTCGCCGACCATGATGATGTCCGGATCCTGCCTCAGAATATACTTGAGCGAACTTGAGAACGTGATGTCGATGGCCGGCTGGACGGCGATCTGGTTGAATTCGTCCGTCACGAACTCGATGGGGTCCTCTACGGTGGTTATGTTCTTTTCCTTCGTTGCCAGAATGGTCAGGGTGGAGTAGAGCGTTGTGGTCTTGCCGCTCCCGGTAGGCCCGGTGACGAGGATAAGACCGTTTGGCCTCCCGACGGAGCCCTTGTACCTGGCCAGGTCGTCGTCGCGGAAACCGAGCATGGCCAGGTCCTGCATCAGCATTGCCGGATCGAGTATCCTCAGGACCACCTTCTCCCCGAAGGCTACCGGCACCGTGGAGGTCCGTATCTCCACCGGCTTGCCATCGAAAAGCGTCCTTATCCTGCCGTCCTGGGGCCTTCTCTTCTCGGCTATGTTCAGACCCGATATCATCTTGATCCTGGAGAGGATGGGAGGGTGCAGCTTCCTTGGTATCTTGTATATGTCATGAAGGACCCCGTCTATGCGGAGCCTGACCACGGTCCCCTTCCTGTGGGGCTCGAGATGTATGTCGCTGGCCCTCTCCTCGAAGGCGTACTGGAGCAGGTGATTCACGGCGTTCACGATCGGCTGGTCGGTGGGCTCGACCTTCTGGTCGGTCTCGCTGGACACGTACCGTTCGAGGTTGCCCAGGTCCACCACTTCACGGGCATCCATCTCCTTCACCGCCGCGGTTATGGAACCGTGAAGCCCGTAGAACTGCCTGATCACCCTTGCGATCTCGGAGGGCCTGCCCACATGCAGCTGGATATCCCTTCCCAGCATGTGGCTCAGGTCCTCGAGGTGCCTTGTGTTGCGGAGGTTGCACGTCGCAACCTTAAGGCCCGAATCGGTGTCGTCGAACACCACCAGATGATGTTTCTGGGCGAAGGCTCCGGGCAGCAGGTCCGTAACGATCTGATAATCAAGCTCCAGTGGATCGAGAACCTTGTAGGGGAGACCGGTGAGGCCCGCCAGGAACTTGTAGAGGAGTTCCTCCGGGACAAGTCCCCTCGCCACCATCAGGTTCAGCATGTTCTCGTCGGTGAGATCGTCGAACCTGGAGAGTCTTTCCAGACCGTCGTCGGAGAGAATGCCCGCGTCATTGAGCTTCCGGGGAAGCGCCTGGATGTCTATCTCAGGAATGGTCCTCATACTGCTCCCCTTACAAGCGGTTGGCCGGGTTCATCCCAGCAGGACGACGACTCGATCCGCCTTGACGCCGTCAGGGCATCATCCTCAGATGCGGCGTGCACAAGGCCAAGTATATCACCTGCGGATACATCAGCGCCAACGGCCGTCAGCTGTTCCCAGCCCACATCGGGTCTGATCCCCTGTTCGACGCAGTACCTTCCGCCGCCGAGTTCCCTCACGGCCTCCCCGACCACGTAGGCGTTCATACCGCTCCACAGGCCTGACCTGGAAGCCCTCACCTCCATGATGACAGGCGCCGGCGGAAGTGTCTCGAAAGCTCCGAGGTCCCCGCCCTGCGACTCCACCATGACCACGAACTTCCGGAATGCGGATCCGTCCTCCAGTCTCTGAAGGCAGTACCGCTCCGCGCCCGCTTCATCGTAGCTGTCCGGCATCGCCAGCCGGAGCATACGGGCGGCGAGGCTCACCGAAAGGTATCTGACATCCTCCGGACCGCTGCCCCTCAGAACATCGAGGCTCTCCTGCACTTCAAGAGCATTCCCTACCTTCATTCCAAGAGGATGGTCCATTGAAGTGATCATGGCAGCGGCTTTCACCCCGGCTTCCCGCGCGATGCCCGTCAGCTGGTCCGCCAACTCCCCGGCCGCGGTCTCGTCCTCCATGAACGCTCCCTTCCCCGTCTTGACATCAAAGACGAGCACATCGGTGTTCTCCGCCAGCTTCTTGCTCAATATGCTTGCACAGATGAGGGGTATTGAGGTGACGGTGGAGGTGGAGTCGCGAAGCGCGTAGAGCTTCCTGTCCGCAGGCGCCAGATCGTCCGTCTGGCCGCTCATCGCCACCCCGTTCTCCGTGACCAGCTCGATGAACCTGAAAAGAGGAAGGCTCACGTCCATCCCGGGTATCGATCCCAGCTTGTCCAGGGTCCCTCCGGTATGGCCCAGGCTTCTTCCGCTGATCATAGGGACTCGGAGACCGCAGCAGGCAGCAAGAGGGGCAAGTATGAGGGATATCTTGTCTCCCACGCCGCCGGTGCTGTGTTTGTCCGCCAGGGGAGGACCCTCGTCCCACTCGATGACCGTACCGCTGTCCCTCATGGCCAGCGTCAGCGCCAGCGTCCCGTCCCTTGAGAGCCCCTTGATGTAAGCCGCCATCAGCCAGGCTGCGACCTGATAATCCGGTATCTCCCCCGCTGCCACCCGAGAGGTGAACAGCCGGAGTTCCTCCCTGGAGACTCCTTTTCCATCCCTTGCTGCGGCTATCAGGTCGGTTATTCTCATCCTATCTCTTCCAGATCATCCTCACAAGCAGCACCAGCGCTATCACCAGGGAAGCTATACCGCCAATCAGTATCCACTGGGCACCCTGTCTCTGAAAGATGATGGCTGCCGCTCCCGCGGCGCCGAAGACGGCTGCAAGAACTCCAAGAATGATAGAGGCGTAACCGCGGGGAAGGAACTCCCTCGCGAACTCGCTTACGAACATCACTCCTCCGGGGAGCGCAGGGTGTTTTATCTCGTCGAAGCCGTGGATCCTCTTTCTCTTCAGCAGGTCCCTTATCTCGCCGGGATCCTCGAAGACGTAATCCTCACCGTAGGATGTCGATATGCGGTAGAGCCTGTCCCCTTCCCTTGCTCCGGTCCCGGTCTCAGTCTCGTCATCCTTGCCTTCATCCGTCCTTGCGGTCCGCCCTGGCCTGCCCGTCTCAGCAGGTGCCGGACGCTCACGGTCAGACGGGGGTTTCTCTCCCGGGCCCGGACCCGAGACTTGATCCGCATCCGGCCAGAGGTCCCTGGTGAAATCCGCGCATTCAGTTATGCTCTCCCATTCCTCACCGTCCGCCATGACCTGTGCCTCCATGGGTACTCTGGACTCACGGATCCACTGCTGCAGTGTCTTGACGTCTCCCGGGATGAAGGTTCTGCCATCGAAACGGACCCTCAAGGGCTGCTTCTCAGGATCATCGTGGCTCCACTCCCGCAGGTGAGGTGAGAGTTCCGGGGAAGCCTTGCCGAGAATGCCCCCGGGCGGGGTCTTGGGTCCCTCTATCTGGACATCGGTTGAAAGCCTTCCATCCTGTGCCCACCTGACTATCGTCTCCCAGTCGGGAGCCACGTAGGTCTTTCCGCCCATTCTGACCTTCCACCAGTTCTCCGGATCGAGAAGAGCGCTGAGCTCATTGTTGGCCGTGACCGGTATCCATTTGTCCGTCCCGGCAATCCTGTAACTGTCATCGGCGGATATCCTGTGTTCCCTCGCCCACTTAAAGAACACATCACGGCTCGCCGCCCTGTAGGTCTTGCCCTCGTGCCTAAGTTCCACAGCCCTCTCTTCACCCATACGAAACCCCCTGATATCGAGTTATGAACATGCTCAAGCGTATACATACAATACAAGATTCTGTCAACTTTCAGAAGGCCCCTCCCGCGGGAGTGAACACTATGGAAGCCGATTCCGCGCGCCCGGCCGAATCGGCATCTATCCAGCCTCTCTCAGAGGAGATGCGGATGAGCCTGTCAATGTAGTCCTCCCAGTAATCGGGTACTCTTCCCCTCGTATAGAACCCGTGGTAGAGCCTGGGACCCGGCAGTATGGAGACCAGGTAGGCCACCTCCCTTGTGGACAGCTGGTCAAGGTCCCTGCCGAAATAGTAACGGGCCGCCTGGTCGAAACCGAATACCCCCGGGCCAAGTTCCACTATATTGGCGTATATCTCCAGTATACGGTTCTTGGACAGGTAGCTTTCAAGCCGCCAGGTGAGGAAGATCTCCTGCACCTTCCTGGCAAGGGTCTTTTCCCTGTTGAGGAAAAGGTTCCTGGCCAGCTGCATCGTTATGGTGGATCCGCCCCTTACGAACCTGCCGCTCCGCATGTTGGCGCGTATGGAGTTCCTTATGTGGTACTCGCAAAAACCGTCATGTGCTCGGAAAGTAGCATCCTCCGCACATCTTAGAAGCCCCTCGAAGGACGGGTGGAGGGAGTCGAAGACGATGAATCCCGGATTCTCAAGGGTATCGAGATATATGATCCTGCTTCCTCCCCAGCTGTCCCTCATGCAGCAGGATCCGCCGTACCTCAGCTGTCCGACGGAAACCGGACTCCGATCCACCTGCAGCCGGCTCACGTCGATGTCGGCATGGAAATCCGAGCTGTCCGGGCAGTCCCAGTCAAGGACGACGCCTATTTCGAAGGAACCTTCGCCGGACAGCTCGAGACCCGACAGCACACCCAGCAGCCCTGTGGGAACCGAACCGGACAGAGCCTCCCCGCGGAACGAATGGTTCCAGGTGTTCATCTCGAGTCTCGGCCGGTCCGTGAACCAGCCTCTGAGATCGAATCCTATGGGAAGGTCGCCTATCCTCACCACGCCCGAATCGACCCGCACCGCTCGGGTTCCCATGCAGGCGAAGCCTTTCAGGTCCACTGACGCCGTGAACGAGACCGTGTCTTCGGACAGCCCCGGGAAGTATATCCTGATGCCTTCCAGGAGGGCATCCACAACGACACCCAAGGTATCGCTGTCCATGAGCTCGACCGTGAAGAACCCGGAGGGCTCCATATCGATATACACATCTCCGAGAAGCTCGCGCGTCTGTGAGATAAGAACCTCCCTCAGCGTCTCAAGCCGCGAGGATATGCTTATGGCAGGATAGCCGGGGGAATCGTCCAGCGTGAAGGAAATCTCCGAAGGGGCTCCGTTCACGGAGCTGATCTCCCCTCTGGCCACAAGATGGTCCGTCCTCACCGCTGTCATGGCACCCTGCAGACGGAGATCTCTGAGAAGCTCCGGCACGGGCAGGATATCGCAGGGCACCCTGGAGCAGCTGAACCAGTCTATGCAGGCGCTGTCCCTTCCATCCTCCATGAGGACGGTTCCCATCAGTTCTCCCCAGTCGCTCTCCATGCGGAGGGACGCGATACGGCCATCGGCCGTTCCGCTTATCTCGCCGCAGACCAGAGATGTGTCGTTCCCGTTCAGGATGCGGATACCAGCGAACCTGCAGGGGGGGATACAGGTGGAGGCGCGGGAATCTGAACCGGGACCGGAAACGGGAAATCGGACCGGTTCCCATTCCCCCCCACCGACCAGCATACTGTCAAGTGACGGCCTGAACGGACTCCCGCTCCAGTAGACGACGGCATTCTCCAGGATAAGGCCCTTTTCCGGAAGCTCGAGATCGCGGAGTACTGCCAGGCGGCCGGTGACCTGTACACTGCCCACGGAAGCGCCCGGGTCTATGTTCCTCAGGGCTTTTCGAACGGCAATGAAGGCAAGAGGGTCGACCCCGAACCTGGCCGCGAGGATCACAATCGCTCCGATGACGCACAGGACCAGCGTTCTGAGAAGCTTCCCCTCCCTCCTCAACCGCTAACGCTCACCGAATGCCGGTTTGATCTCGCTCAGGAGGGATTCCGCTGCGGAGCGAGGTTCGAGGGCCATGGTGACGGGCCTTCCCACCACCAGGGCCGTAGCCCCCGCCATGACAGCCTCCAGGGGAGTGGACGTTCTCTTCTGATCGCCCTTGTCACTCCCGGCCGGCCTTATGCCGGGAGTGACTATGAGGAAATCGGGACCCGTGACCTCTCTCACCGCAGAAGCTTCCATTGGTGAACAGACCACGCCGTGAATACCGGAATCCCTGGCCGCTTCAGCCATGCGTGTCACCATCGCGGCAGGGTCGCCCCGAAGACCGACCAGGGAAAGATCCCTGCCTGAAAGGCTGGTGAGGACCGTCACCGCCAGTATCCTTGTATCGCCCCGTACCGCGTCCGCGGCGGCACGCATCATCTCCATGCCCCCTGAGGCGTGGATGTTCAGGAGACTGGGAGCGTACCGGCAGGCCGACCTTACCGCCCCCGCCACGGTATGGGGAATGTCATGGAACTTCAGGTCGAGGAACAGCGGGAATCCCGCATCCCTTATCTCATCAAGAAGTGATGGTCCCCGGCTCACGAACAGCTCGAGTCCAACCTTCATGCCGACGGGGAGTCCTGCCAGCGTTCCGAGGAGATTGCTTCCACCGGCGATATCACGGCTGGTCAGCGCAACGTAGAGCCTGGTTTCCATCTCTCATCATCCGTTCCATCCGGAGGGACGACGGCGCCTCTCCGGCTTCGTCTCTGATTCTACTGTTCCACTACGCTCAGCTGGACGCTTGCGGTACCGGCCTGCAGCATTCCCAGCCTGTCGGCGGCTCCATATGAGAGGTCCACTATCCTGCCGCCGACGTAGGGCCCTCTGTCGTTGACCCTGACAGTCACCTCCCTGTCGTTGTCCAGGTTCACCACCTTCAGCATGGTGCCGAAGGGAAGGGTGAGATGGGCGCAGGTGAGAGCGTACATGTCGAAGGTCTCGCCGCTTGCCGTGAGCCTGCCGTGAAAACCCTCGCCGTAATAGGAAGCGGTTCCCCTCTGTCGAAAACCCGCCGTCGAGGCGCCAGCCGAGACCCCGGCTGAACGGTAGACCGGACTTGACTCCAGGTAGCAGCCTGCAAGCAGGAGCACACCGCAGAGAAGGACATGGATCGATCTCATGGAGACACGTCCTCCAGAAGCTCTAGGACCCCGTCCCTCAGCTCGGCTCCGGACCCCGGTCTCCGCATGAGCCAGGTCCCGACCTGCACCATGGACGCTCCCGCCGCCAGAAGTTCCAGCACGTCCTCCGGGCGGCTGACGCCCCCGGAGGCAAGCACCGGTATATCAACAGCCTGGCAGGTAATGTGCACCCTGGCCACGGTCAGCGGGAGCAGGGCGGGAGAGGAATACCCGCCCACCTTCCGTTCCAGCGGGATCATGCCCGTTCTCCAGTCCACGGTCATTCCCAGGAAAGTGTTGCAGACGGTGACTGCGCCTGCGCCGCCTTCCTGCGCGGCAAGGGCCGATTCGGTGATACTGCCCTCGTTGGGCGTCAGCTTAACGCTGAAGGGTCTGGACGATGTCTGCCCCACGAGTCTCGAAACCCGCTCAACCGTCGAAGGAGAAGCCCCGAAGGCGACTCCCCCCTCGGACACGTTCGGGCAGGACACGTTTATCTCGTAGCCGAAGGGCACCGGAGACTTCTCGAGCATCTCCACCACCGAGGCGAATTCCTGCTCCGTCTCCCCGGCCACGTTGACGATCAGGGGGACCGGAAGGGCCGACGCTTCGGGAAGGATACGGGTGACCACCTCTTCCACCCCTGGATTGGCCAGGCCCACCGAGTTGAGCAGACCGAACCTGGTCTCGACTATCCTGGGGGGAGGGTTACCCTTCCTGGGTCTCAGGGTGGTAGCCTTGGATATCACCGCGGCGACTCCGTCGAGGTACCCCATATCCATGAGTTCGAAACCGAATCCGGCCGTTCCCGAAGCCAGGATTACTGGGGAATCGAACTCCCTGTTCCAGAGACTCCAGGTGCGGCCGGTCATCAGACTCCCTCCCAGAGGTCCCAGTCGATGGAAGTGGCCGGGACTACCGGTCCATCGCTGCAGCACTTCAGGTATCCGCCGCCGGATGCGGGTATCGAACAGCCCTCACAGGCACCCCACCCGCAGCCCATCCTCGCTTCGGCCGAGACCTGGGTCACCTCGAGGATGGCATCGGGGAGTCTTCCCGCCACGGCCTTCATCATCGCTACCGGGCCGCAGAGGGCTACGTTGCTGAAATCGTCCCATCTGACGCGATCAAGAAGATCGGTCACCAGCCCCCTGGCTCCCCTCGAACCGTCCTCGGTCGCGCACATGCTGCTGAATCCGCCGACCTCCAGAAGCCTGCTGGCGGAGGAGGCGCCCAGGAGGACCAGTCCGCAGTCTATCCTGTCAGCCAGGCAGGGAAAGCCTGCTGCCCCCATCCCTCCTCCGATAAGGAGCCATCTTCCCGGGAGCAACCTGTAGCCGCTGCCCAGGGGACCCAGGACCCGAAGACGGGCTCCCTCCGTAAGGTGGGAGAGCTCATCCGTCCCCCTTCCCTTCACCTCGAAGACTATGCGGAAGGATCCCGCGTCAGTTCGATTGACGGTGAAGGGCCTTCTCACCAGAGGAAAAGGCCCGGGAGAGACCTCCACCTGTACGAACCTCCCCGGACCCGCCTCCCGAAGGAAGTCCTCCCCGGCCGACAGGGTCAGAGAGAAAATGCCCGGTGACAGCTCTTCCCTTTCCAGGACAAGGGTCTCTCGATCCCGGGTCATTCCCCCCCCGTTTCACCTTCGCCCAGCCTGCGGGCCGCGGAAATGCCGTACTCGGTCTCGGGATACAGAGTCACCAGCTCCGTAAGGTAATCCTCCAGGATCCCATCCTCGATCCTGGCCCCCTCTCCCGCGAGATATGCGGCCCAGAGCAGCTCGGGTCCGGACAGCCTGCTCCATGGAGAGCGAATCACGCCATCCAGCACCTCCCAGGCCTGCCGGAACTCCATCCCGTCCATGAGGTCCCAGGCCCTTTCAAGGATCACGGAGGGACGATGGGAATACGCCCGGCCCCTTGGCAGGCCGAGCCTGTCCTCGATCCCGGTGGCCAGGTCCGAGGAATCGCACAGGGAGTAAGCCTCCATCAGAAGCGACTCCGACGAGTCCGGACCGACTGGAAGTATCTCCGAAAGCGTGGCCAGGGCCACGGCCTTCTCCATGTCGTGTCCCTCCCCCGCCACCTGGAGCAGGATCTCAAGGGCCTGAGGATCGCTCCCGCCGTAAAGGTCTATCCTCTTCTCGGCTATCATTATCATTCTGAGCCATCTGTCCTCCCCTGCGTCCCTGAGTTCTTCCGTGTACTCCACAAGAAGCTCCAGGTCCTTCTTCCTGTCTGCAGCCAGCCTTATCCACAGGTAATCGCCGCTCCTCCCCGCGAGCTCCTCCAGGTCGGCTATGGCATCATCCGTCCTGCCCCCGCTCTCAAGGAGTAGAGCCCGTCTGTAGAGGGCTTCCGCTCCGTGCTCCCTGTACCTGTCGAGGTCCGCTGCAGACCTGTAGGACAGAAGGGCTCCGGAAACGTCACCCGAGAGTTCCCTGGCCTTTCCGTTCAGCAGAGCGATCGCCGCTGTCTCCTGGTCGGACCTGTATCCGGCCAGGAGCCGGTTCAGAACCTCCACGGCCATCTCGGGACGCTCTTCCTGCAGGTATGCCCGGGCCGCGGTGGTCAGGGCCCTGTAGTAACCTTCCCCCCTCCCGAACTGCGTTCCGGCCGAAAGGGCCAGGACCGCACCGCTGTCAGCCATCCCTATTTCCATGAACGCCCTGCCGGTGAGGAGGGTGAATTCCGCCGCAAGGCTGTCGTCGTCCGGCCTCTCCAGGCTGTCTGCCACCTCCAGGGCCACCGAGGGCCGATGGTCGAGAAGCAGCGCCTCCATCAGGAAGAGCCTGGACCTGAAGAAGAGTTTCTCGTTCTCGTCGGAGACGTTCATGAAGGATGCTATGGCGTCGTTGTACCTGCCCAGCTCCATGGCCGCCACTCCCATGCCTGTGCACGCCCGGTCCCTCACCTCCTGGTCGTCGGTCATGACTATGGCGGAGGAATAGGCCATCATGGCCTCGCCGAAATCAGACGTACCGCTTCCGGTCAGGGTCCTTCTCCCCGACTGGAGCAGGGCATCTCCCAGCAGCAGCTGCGCATCGTCGGCCCAGCGGCTGTCAGGATATACCGCCAGCACCTTGGCAGCCCCCGAGACAGCTTCGTCAAGGAGCCTCTCCTCCATCGACACGGGAGCATCCGGATTGTCCCTGGCCAGCTCCATGGCCTCCTCGTAGCTCTTGCGGGCATTGTAGAACGTATTGTAATAGGCGCAACCCGCGAAAAGGAGCACCATGACGGAAAGAGCAACCGGAGAGACCAGCCTAACTGAATGCAAGATCACCGTCCCTGTATATGAGTTCGTTCATCCACACTGCTTTCACCCTTCCCCGAAGCATCCTCCTCATGAACGGCGTGTTGGATGACCTGGAGAATGTGCCTCGGTCGCTGAGGGTGTACTCCTCGAGAGGGTCGTATAGAACGCATTCCGCGCTTCCACCGACTCGCAGGGCCGGCGGCTCGATTCCCAGTATCCCGGCAGGACCGGTGATCAGGAGCCGCAGGACTTCAAGAGGGGACATCCCGGAACCGCAGAGCACCTCCATGGTAAGGGGCAGCAGCGTCTCCAGACCTGCTATTCCGAATGCCGCAGCCTCAACGGGAAGCTCCTTCCTGCCCCTTGAATGCGGGGCGTGGTCCGATGCCACCGCATCCACCATCCCGTCCTTCACCATCTTCACCAGCAGCTCCCTCTGTTCCCGAGTCCGAAGCGGAGGATTCATCTTGGCCATGGTCCCGTGTTCATAAACGGCGGTTTCGTCAAGGACCAGGTGATGAGGGGTAACGTCAACCGTCACGCCGGAATCGCCGAAAAGGTCGCTCCGGGCAAGTTCCACGCTTCTGGGCAGGGATAGATGGGTAAGGTGCAGCCGGCCCCTCGCGGCCCTTGCAAGCTCGAGGCACCGGGCCACGTCAACCGTCTCGGCCTCGGGAGGTATCCCTTTCACACCCATCCTGCTGGACACCTGTCCCTGGTTCACGGCTCCTCCCGAAAGCGATCTCTCCTCGGGATGTTCGATGATAACACCTTCGAACTCGCTGACAGCCTCCAGGGATCTCAGCAGAAGAGCGGTATCATGGACCGGATCGCCATCGTCGGAAAACGCCCTGACACCCATGCGGGACAGACCCTGGAAATCCACGGGTTCGTTTCCCTCCCTTCCGATGGTGACGCATGGAATGGGAACTGCTCTTGCCTGTCCGGCGGCGGCGGCCGAGTCCATCAGCCGCCGGACCATGGCAACGGAGTCCATGGGAGGGTTCGTGTTCGGCATCACTCCCACCGTGGTCACTCCCCCGGACACGGCGGCTTTGAGACCTGTCTCCACCGTTTCGGACGCCTCATCCCCCGGCTCCCTCAAGTGGGCGTGCATGTCCACCAGTCCGGGGAACAGCCACAAGCCCTTTCCTTCTATCTCAGGGCAGTCATGCGGCGGTTGCGCGTCCCGGCCCATCAGGGCGAACCTTCCGTCGATGATGAGCGCATCTCCTTCAAGGTCCAGACCGGACCCGGGGTCCATCATCCTGACGTTCCTCAAGAAATACCTGTTCAGGGTTCCATCACCTCAAAGTCCGACCCGCGTGCGAAGGCAGCGGTCAATCCGAGTAGTCGATGCCGTCCGAGGCAGCCTCTCCGCTGTCGGGGGCGCTTTCAGCCGAATAGCTGCTCCTGTCTGCCGTTATCCTTCTTTCCGGTGTGGAGTTCCAGTCGTCCCTCTCCAGTATCCTCTCGATGACCTTTGTACCCGTCCCGGTGGAGTTGAATGCCTGGAAGAACCTGAGAGCCCATTCCCGGGTCTCGTCGATTATCCTGTCCCTGTATTTCTCAGGAAGCCCCATGATACGGTGGTGGAAGGGAAGGTTAGCTTTCTTGTAATCTCCGGAGCTCCTGGAATAGTCATGAGCGTCGGCCCAGCAGACGATCTCCTCCCAGAGGTCCCGGGGGATTCCCCTGTCAGGGTTCTTGACGTAGGAACCGTTCTCTATCTCGGCGTTCCCGCTCGCGGGGTCCATCTCCAGCCCGAACACTATGTTCTGCCATAGTGTGCCCACATTGCCCTTGTTGATCCCGTACTCCCTGAAATGCCCGACCTTGTCCAGAGGGGTCCCGCTGATGCCGTGCTGGGCGATGACACATCCGTACTCCGCGATAGTGTCCGCAATCTCCCTGGTCCTGTAAAGGTCGATACCCTCTCCCTCGCCTTTTGATGAATCGTAGGTCCCGTGCTTGGAGCCGTTGGAGATGGCCAGGAAGTCCGGGAATATGCCCCAGCTGTTCAGCCCGCCGACGAAGTACTCCGCCTCCTCCACCGTGGTCAGTACGCCTGCCCCCTTTATCTCTCCCACTTCGGCCTCGAGACCGATATAGGAAGGTATGTGCATTGCGAGGTCCCTGGTGTATGTGAGGTTCTCGAAATCGAAGTTGTGGGAGGCGTCCACCGCCACGGACGTCCATCCCCTGGAGATGGCGTCGGGTACCGTTTTTATCGACTCGTCCCTGTCGGCGGCGGATTTGATGGCGTAGTGGTCCATATGAAGGGAATAGACCACTCCGTCCCCGATAAGGCTGGAATACTGCATTGCGAACCATGGAAGGTTCCGGAAATTGACGCCCGTGTAGCTGGCCTCCGACTTGGCGAGTTCCAGGACCACGAAGGAATCCACCTCCCCGGCCGCCCGCATGATGCCCAGGGCGCTCAGGGGATTCCTGATGTTGGCCGCCATCACTATGGCGTTCTCCCGGACAGCCACCGCTGCAATATCCCTCATGCTGACCAGGGCGCACCTGCTCAGGGGCAGCGCGCTTCTGACATTGAGGGGCCTCAGGTCCAGAAACCTGTTGTATTCCTTCATATTATCCATATTGTTTCCCTTCATGTTTGACCGGGGCTTCCAAGATTGTTAATATGCTTGAAACCGTGGCGGAGAGGAATGGTGTTTACTTGGACAGTTTTCCCGGCGACAGGACAACCAGACTGCTGCTTGCGCTTCTCGTTCTAATAGTCCTGACACTGCGTTTCGGTCTCCTGCCGGACTCGCAGAACGTCCGGATCGTCTCCGATGCGCTCATTCTCGCCTCCTGCCTGTTTTTCCTCGCCGGAGTCATACTGCCGCCGGGCATCCGGTCGTTCAGGGAACGCTTCAGCGAGGAGAAATGGCTGTTCCTCTTCTCCTCCGTGTACGTCGTCGCGCTGCTCGCGGTGGCGGCGGGAGCATCGGACGGAGGAGGCGGATCAAGGTTCGGTACCATTGTCCTGGTCTCCATGGGCTACTCGATCCTGTGCTCAGTGAGGATCTTCCTGGCGAGGTTCGGGTCATGGGCACTGGAGCATCTGTCTCCCTGGGCGATCCTGCCGGTCTCCTTCGCCATCGTGATAGCCTTCGGCACTTTCATGCTCATGATGCCCAACTCCACGCCTGAGGGCAGCATAAGCTTGGTTGATGCGGCGTTCACATCGACTTCTGCCACCTGCGTGACAGGTCTCATCGTTATGAACACCGAAACGGACTTTACTCTGTTCGGGCAGACGATCATCCTCATCCTGATCCAGGTGGGAGGCCTGGGGATAATGACCTTCGCAGCTTTCTTCGCCCTGTTCCTCGGGCACAGCGCGGGTCTGCGGGAATCCGCTTCGATGATCAGGGTCATGGACAGTGACTTCATAAGCGACCTGAAGCGGATGATGGGCTCCATCATAGGCTGGACCCTCACCATCGAGACGGCGGGGGCATTCATCCTCTACATCATCTGGGACGGTCAGGCAGTGAACTGGTCCACTAACCTGAAGATATGGCAGAGTGTCTTTCACAGTGTCTCGGCGTTCTGCAATGCCGGGTTCAGTCTCAATCCCGTCCTTGCGGATCCCTCTTCGGGACTCTTCAGCAATCCGGAGAACCTTGAGGGTTTCGCCCATGTCCCCGGCATAGCGGTCACCATAGGGACCCTGATAGTCCTTGGTGGAATAGGGTTCATGGTCCTGACGGCCATCTGGGGCCACATGCTGCACAGGATGAGGACCGGCACAAGAATGAGAATGTCCGTGCAGGTCAAGCTGGTCCTCTTCATAACGGGAATACTGATACTGGCAGGGATGGTGGTGTTCCTGGCCCTTGAATGGAACGGTTCCCTGCAGGGGATGTCCCTGACCCAGAAGCTTGCGAACTCCTACCTTGGCTCCGTGACCCCGAGAACGGCGGGATTCAATACCGTACCAACGGCCGGCCTGGCCCCCTCCCTTCTGTGGTTCTTCGTTATACTGATGTTCATAGGGGCGTCCCCCGGGGGAACGGGCGGAGGTGTCAAGACGAGCACGGTGGGAGTCCTGTTCATGACCGTGGTCTCCCTCATAAGGGGCAAACCCGCAACGGAGATATGGAAGCGGAGGGTGCCTTCCCACGACATCAAGAGGACCGCGGCCGTCTTCCTCATGGCCTCGCTGGCCTTCGGAATGTCAGCCGGATTCCTGCTGCTGTCGGAGCAGGGAAGCAATACGGGATTCGGCCCATTCGACTATGTCTTCGAATCCATGAGCGCCTTCGGGACCGTGGGCCTTTCCACGGGTCCCACGGCGTATTTGACCTGGATGGGAAAGGTGATAATCATACTGACGATGTTCCTCGGAAGGATCGGTCCCGCCGCCCTGGCTGCGGCAACCGGCAGAAGGAACATGATGAATTACGTATATCCGGAGACAAGGATAACGATAGGGTAAATCGGAGAGGAACTGTATTGAAAGCTCAAAAGTTTGCCGTGATCGGACTCGGTTCCTTCGGGTTCAGCCTGGCGACGAAACTCGAGGACCTCGGCGCCGAGGTGCTGGCCATAGACCAGAGCGAGCGGATTATCCAGGAGATCAGCAATTCAGTTTCCGCCGCGGTGGCCTTCGACTGTACCGACGAGAACATGCTGGAGGCCCACGGGCTTGCCAGCATGGACCTTGTCATAGTGGCCATCGGAGAGGACTTCGGTTCCAATGTACTCGTCACCAAGATACTGAAGGACATGGGCCTTGTGGTCCACAGCAGGGCGACCAGCAAGCGGGAGGCTCGTATCCTGAAGGCCGTGGGCGCCGACCACATTTACACTCCGGAGCAGACCCAGGGGGTCACCGAGGCCAGAAGGCTGACACTACAGGGAGTCGAATCCTACATCCCCCTCTCCGGGGGTATCGTGTTCGCTCATGTGGAAGTGAAACCCGCCATGGTGGGCAGGATGCTGAGGGACCTGGACATAAGGAAGATATTCGGTCTGAACATCGCCTACATCGGACGGATGACGGAAGAGGGCAGGAAGTACAGGATACCCAGGCCGGACGACGTCTTCCGCGAAGACGACCATATTTTCATAATGGGCACGCAGGAGGACATCAAGAGGTACCTCCAGAGCTGATAACCAGTCAGGACCAGATCAGCAGGGTTCGCGGAAGGTGAGTCTTCCGCGAAGACGCGCCATCAGAGATGGCGACCACATCTTCATAATGGGCACGCAGGAGGACATCAAGAGGTACCTCCAGAGCTGAAGGTCAGAGTGAAAGCCCTATTTCTTTCCCATCAGCTCGGCCAGTCCCGCCGAACCCAGAGCATGCCTCTGGTCGCGGTTCATATCCCTGAAGAGCTGAATGCACAGTTCGGGGTTCCTGTGCTTGCCTGATATGGAGGTTATCAGGGTCATGACGACATCCGGCAGCCGCTGGGGATCGTCGAAGGAGCCCTTCTGCTGTAGACCCTCGTCGGGGATGAGCACCATCTTGCTCAGAGCTGGTTTCTCCTGCCTCAGTGTCCCGAAGATGTTCACCGATTCGATGAAGCAGTCGGGCCAGCTCTCAAGAAGGGCCAGGTACCACTTGTTGAAGGCCGTTATCAGGAGTGAGATCTCGTCCAGTCCCACACCGGAGAGGGATTGGGTCTTCCCGGGGTAGAAGTATCCCACACCCCCGTTTATGACCTCGTACTCAAGGTATTCCCACACACCCGGGCCGTCCATGATCTTGCAGGGCATCCAGCCTATATCCGTCCTGCCCTCGATGATCGGGATGATAGTGGTCTTGTTGTCAAGGACCACTCTGATCAGACCCGACTTGCCCTTGCTGACCAGCTTTTCGTAGAGCTCCATTATCTGCCCCCTGGAGCCCTGCAGCTTCCTGAGGACCGGCTCCTCGGTCCAGCACCGCATCAGGTACTTGAGCACGCCGTCCTCAAGGAAATAGTAGGAGAGCAGCATCTCCGTGATGTCGCTCTCAAGCCAGGCTATGAAATCCTCGAGTCCCTTCACATCCCTTCCGATGAACCTGTACGGGGTGCCGTTCTTGATGGCGTGGTAGGCCACCGGACCGCCGGCGTTATCCACCCTCCAGTAGCCGTCCCTGTGGAGCTCGCGGCTGTCCAGGGCTCCCCTTGCCAGCTCCCTGAGGTTCAGGTACCTGACGGGAATGTTCTCGAAGTAGTTTACGGAGAAGGGAAGGTCTTCCCTGAGGAGGACATCGCTCATCTGATGAGCCTCGCTATCCTGTCGAACCTGGGCAGCCCGTGCCCGGGAACCCATGACCAGTAAGTCACCAGAGCCTCTCCCTTGATGAGGTCTACCGGGAGGGCTCCCCACACCCTGCTGTCGCTGGAGTGGTCACGGTTGTCGCCCATCATGAACACATGGTCTTCGGGAACGACGTAAGCGATTACCCCCTGGTCCGTCAACACGCAGTTGTTTCTGATGTCCCAGTAGGCAAGGTCCGCAACCCTTCCGTAGAGCTGGTCAATGCACTCCGGCCAGGCCTGGTCCAGAGGGCTGGGTTCGAAGCTGTCCTGGAAGCAGAAAGTCCAGTTCTCCAGAGGAGCTCCGTTGACGTAGAGGGTATCGTTGCTCACCCTCACGGTATCGCCTGGAAGCGCCACAAGCCTCTTCACGAAATCGTTGCCCGGGCCCATGGGGTATTTGAAGACGATTATCTCACCAATTTCCGGAGTGCCCGTGGCAGGCATCAGCAGACCGTACTCGTCCCCCCTGAAGCTGTGCAGCAGGGGCCGCATCCTGTCGGTCCAGGGTATCTGCTGCCCTTCCTCGACCTTGAGGACCAGCAGGTGATCCCCCACCAGCATGGTCCTCTCCATGCTCGGTGTGGGTATCCTGAAAGCCTCTATCACGTAGGGTCTGAGAAAACCGAAGAATATTATCAGCGCCAGCGCCAGCTGCAGGATCCAGTCCTTGATCTTTGCAGTCTTCAAGATACCTCCAGATGTGTTCTAAGTGGGCAAGCCAATGAATTGCACAGAACGGGCACCAATGTCAACAGCATAAGCATGGAGCTGCCGGCATGAAGGTATGGGGAGCCTGAACGCGCATCACTATATTAGGGTTTATTCCGCTTTCCACCCATCGTTACCACTCGTTAACATACAAAAAAACCCGGGACGATGACGAAACCGGACGGGCGGAAGACAACTGACCGGTCCGCAACCAACCTTCGGAGGTTTCCAATGGTCGATCTACTCTCATCAGCATACTCCTGGGAAGCCGGAGGGTTCCCTCTGGGAAGGATGGTTGCCTCCCTCCTGATAGTCCTGCTGGCCCTTGCAACAAGAAGCGTGATGAAGTCCGCGCTCAAGAGGGTCGGGGCCAGGATGCCGGGTTTCACCGGAGCTCTGGCAAGGGACCTGATCAGACCGGCCTCGTTCCTGCTGATCATGCTGGGGGTCTACATCTCGATCAGTATACACGACCTGTCTCCCTCGATAGAGGACCTTGTCAGGAAGGTATTCCTCTTCTTCCTGACCGTGAACTTGCTGTGGCTCCTGATGAGGGTGGTGGATGCAGTTGCGGAACAGATGTCCTCGGTGGTCGACGGGACCCGTTCGAGGATGGACGACCAGCTGATACCGATACTCAGGAAGCTTGCCAAGTTCCTCCTGATTGCCATAGGGATCATATTCTACATGCAGTCCAACGGGTATCCGGTGAGCGGCATCCTGGCGGGTATGGGCATAGGAGGTCTTGCCATGGCCCTGGCGGCGCAGGACTCCATCGCCGGCATCTTCGCGTCGGTGGTCATCTTCCTTGACAAGCCCTTCATGGTGGAGGACTTCGTGGAGGTGAACGGGGTGACCGGGACGGTGGAGGAGATCGGTATACGCTCCACCAGGATAAGGACCGCGGAGAAGACCCTCGTCACCCTCCCGAACAAGGAGATAATGGACTCCAGCATCAACAACTTCTCAAGGAGGCCAATGAGACGCGCGGAGACAACGGTCGGGGTCACATACGACACGACTTCCGATAAGATGAGGAACCTTCTCGCCAGGCTGAGAGAGATGCTGGACGGAGACGAGATGGTGGACAGCGGGACCGTCTTCGTGAACTTCGCCGGATTCGGGGACTCCTCGCTGGACATTGAGATGAAGTACTTCATTACATCCGCCGACTACCGGGTCTGGCTGGAGAGAAGGGAACTGATAAACCTGAAGATAATGGACATAGTCCAAGACCTCGGGCTCTCTTTCGCCTTCCCCTCAACTACCGTCTACCTCGAGAAATGACCGTTCCGAAGGTGGGGCGCAGGGAAAGGCTGGGGGTAATGCATCCGATTGAATTCTGTTGATGGCGTGAATGGAGATCCTGGAATGACGGTTCTGAAGCGGAGAAATAATGAGTTCTTCATCGCAGCAGCATTCCTCCTGCTCTCGCTGACCTTTTCAACTGTGCTGTTCAACTCTCTGGACGAGCACTACACGCACTTGATACAGGAGAGATCCAATATCGGTGGATCAGGTACGTTCTCAGGGGCCAGGATACTCTCGATCCTGGCCCTGAATTCGATTGCGTTACTCGGCTTCTCCTTGAGACAATCCTCTCAGATCCTTTTAGTGATTGCCACAGTCGGGATTCTGTTTGCATTCAGAAGTATGCTTGAGTCATGTTCGAGACTCCCGCGATCGAGAGCGTCACTTCTCGCTCCAGCGATCCTGATCCCGATGGTCTGGAATTACGTCATCCTGAGCGGAATCCTGTTTCCGGAGGATATTCCGGCGCTGCTGCTCTTCACTCTCGGACTCGCCTTCCTTTTCAGGGATAAGCGACGGTATTTTCATATAGTCTTCCTTCTGGCGATCCTGAACAGGGAATCTTCAGTCTTTCTCCTTCCGGCGATGTTCCTGATCCAGGTCGGGAAGCGCAACCTGCTGAAACTTACGGGCCATATTCTGGCTCTGGTGTGTGTGTGTGTGTGAAACTCCTCCTGATGCATTTCTTCGGTGGAGGAGTGAATGCCCCTCTCTATCTTGACACTTTCAGGCAGAATTTCGCTTTATGCAAGTCTATCATCCAGTTGGATCCCAGAGCTCTCAGGCTTCTTATGCTGTTTGGAGGCCTGTGGATTGTGCTGCCTTTCTGTTACGGCAGAGTGCCGAACAGACTCCTCCTGCTATCGCTGATGGTCCCTGTCTTCTTCGCCGTAATGGTCCTTGCGGGAAATCTTGACAATGAATCCAGGATCTTCACGGAGATGATTCCTGTTGTGGCCGCTCCTCCGATACTGCTGTTCAATAGAAGACTGGATTCTCCGCGGAGCGATCTCGTTACTCCGGGATGAGTATCCCCGGGGAATCGGAGCTGCAGAGTCTGTAAGATCCGAACTCCTCCCCGGGTAATGATGTGAAGTTCAAGTGAACTCAGGCATAGCTCCATGAAGTGATGTCGAGTGAAAGAACGGATGCCTCGGTTGGATAACCGGCTGCGTCTTTCCGAAGGTGACCTTCTGATCGATGTCTCTCACAATGCCCTGGAAATCCGGGGTCGATCGTGGATTCCCGCTTTCTGTCGGGTCCCTCTGCTCGTTGACTGGTCGAATACGTTCCCGTATTTTGCACCTTAGCACTGAAATCGGTGAGAACCGGATTGCAGCAGGGCCGATCAGCAGGATCATGGAGCTGATGGCGGAAGGTGAAGAACCAGTCTCCGGTAACCTGGCGGATTGGAAGGCTCGTCATCATCGAGTGATGTCCCTGCGCAAATGGAATGCCGGTACCTGCGGCGGTACCGGTCATGAAAGGCTTTCATGCGCGAATTCATGATCACGGGTCTCCTCAACCTCCTGGTCCGCCACCATCTGTCTTGCTAGATGACGGTACCGAAGGAGGGGCACAGGGAGAGGCTGAGGACCCGCTACCTCCAGGGTGGGATAAGGGGCTTCTCCGACCGTGACGCCCTGGA
The DNA here is from genome assembly GCA_016936235.1 of Candidatus Fermentibacteraceae bacterium. GTDB lineage: Bacteria > Fermentibacterota > Fermentibacteria > Fermentibacterales > JCC-6 > Aegiribacteria. Next base: position 73,856 of record JAFGPK010000054.1, read on the forward strand.
GCTGCTGCTGACATACGCCGTTCCCAGGAGGGACACCAGGAAGATGGCCCACCTCCTCCTGGAGAAATTCGGAACCCTCCACGGGGTCCTCTCACAGCCTCCGGCAATGCTGCAGACCGTACCCGGCATCGGTCCGGCGGCGGGAGTGCTCCTGAACCTGGTCACAGCCGTCTCCTCCAGGGCGCTGAGGCCGGAGAAGGGGGCCAGGATCATCGACAGCCCGGAGAAGGTCAGGGAATACCTGCAGGTAACCCTTGGCACACAGAGAAGGGAGAAGCTCATGGCCCTTCTCCTGGACTCCAGCAACAGGCTGATCGCGGAGTGCGTGCTGGAGTACGGTACGGTGGACAGGGCCTCGGTCCATCCAAGGAACCTGCTGGAGAAGGTCATTGCCACTGGAGCCACGGCTGTGATACTGGTCCACAACCATCCCGGCGGGGCGATGAAGGCCAGCCAGGAAGACATCAACCTGACGCGGAGGCTCAGCGAGCTGGGCCGGAGCCTGGGCTTCAGGGTGCTGGACCATATGATAGTGGCGGACGGCGAGACCCTCAGCCTGAGGGAGGAGGGTCTGTTCACTTGATCGGACAGTTCAGCTTTAATTCTACACTGAAAGGAGCCTGGAAGTGGGTCGCACGGTCATGCTGTCAGCGGTGGCCCTGATACTTGTCCTGTCCTGCGGAGGGTCGGTCTCCGGGAACATGGTCAATCTGGACCAGCCCTTCCTGCTCTGCTCCGGCGAGAGGGTGAAAGTGCTTGACGCGGACCTGGAGGTGGAAGCCACCAGTGTCATCGACGGACTCGACGGATCCATGGAGACGGGCGTGGGTTCGGTATACCTGCTGGTCGACCACGGCACGGAGAAGGACATCGAGGTATACCTTGAGACCGGAGGCTGGAAGACCCTCGGGGAGTACGAGCTTCATTTCATCGAGGTGACCGCTAATGCGGAGGGAATGACCAGCGCCCGGCTCCTTGTCCGCTGATCCTCCGGAGACACAGCCTCGCCTTTATCGTTTCCCGAGACCTACCCGGGGTCCACTTCGGGCCTCGGCGGGTCCTGGAGCATTCCCAGGACCTCGGGAGTCGGGAACTCCTTTCTCCAGAACCTCACCCTGGCCCTGGACGGGTCTGCGGAGACCGGAGGCTCTTCCTTCACGTATGGATCGTAGAACTTTGCCCTGAGCAGGTCCCTCCACCCTTCCGCGCTGGAGACCCCGTAGGCCGTCCTCTTCAGGGAAGGCACCTTTGGCCAGAATACTTCGCGCCAGAACAGAAGGTATCTGGGATCACTGAAGACCTCGTCCCAGGTGATGCCCATGAAATCCGCCATGAACCTGTGGCTGCTGCGCAGCTTGGCCACGTTCTCGTCAGTGGGGCCGAATGCCTCTATGGCCTGGGCGCAGCCGGGAAGAAGTCCGATGACCTCTATGTACATGGCGTCCCAGGGATGCTCCACGTTGGAGAACTCGGCCATCCTCGTCCCCTCGTACTCCAGCTCCGTTATGGTCTCCACCCTGTCGTAGACACTGATGACGAGTTCCTGCTGGTGGTCCACCGTGGGTGAGTGGGCTTCCCCGGCTTTTCCCAGCGTATCCCTGGCAGCCTCTATCAGAGGTTCCCGGCTCATGTCCAGAAGAACACCGTCCTCCTCCAGCAGGGTATTGAAATGGATCGCGTTTTCCGCCCTGGCTTCGATCCCGAATATCCTCTCGTAGTAGGCCGCGTATTTTGCACGGGTGGTTCCGTCCATGGAATCGAAGGCCATATGGTATCCCGCGGCTGCGACGCCGGCGGGAGGTATCCCGTCCCCGGATGCCACGGCCTGAACGCCGGCGGAAGCCGCCTGCTCCTCTGAAGCTGGAGGCTTCTCCGAAGCAAGCTCCCCGATCAGAGCACCAACCTCGCCGAAGGCCGGATCCATGCTTATCGCGGCTATGTCCGCCCCTTCCTCCGCCCTGGCGTAGAGCTCATCCATCAGGACCCTTGCCCTGTTCAGCTTATCGTTCCCGGTCCCGAGGCTTGATGCGAAGTTCTCCAGGGAGAAACGGAAGCCGTCCAGCATCTGCCTCAGAGTGCTATCCATGGTGGACCTCCCTGAACTTCTTCTCAAGCACCGCCATCTGGGATTCGGTGAAGATAACTCGGTCCCTGTAGGCGGGATAGTCCATTATCTTCTGCCACGAAACATCGGGATCCGCCTCCTTCATCTGCACCCAGTAAGCGGCGAATTTGGCCTTGGACCTTTCTTCGGCTCCCGACCCGGGAGGGTCGGTGCACAGATGAAAGAGGGCCTCTATAACCGAACCCAGCGCGTTCATGGCTTTGTTCTCGTCGAACGCCGTCACGGTGCTCTCCTCGAATACGGTGAGTTTCTCCGCCAGCTCGCCGTGGGTCCGGGCGGATTGAATCACGTCCATCCGCTGCCTGTCCTCCGCAGCCTTTCTCTCCTGGCCCAGGGCATCGTACACGGCTGCCCGGTTCCGGTACCTGTCAAGTGCTTCGGCCTTGGAGCTTGAGACCATGTTGCCGCCGGTCCTCACCATCTCCATGAACCTCCCTGGAGAACCGGCCCGCTGCAGCATCTCCAGATAGCTTTCACAATCCTCTATCTGCGTCCTGTGGAGTTCCGGCCGATTCCCGAACCTCTCCAGTCGGGATACGTAATACCTCTTCTGCATCTCGAAACTGTCTATCATCGGTGTTTTCCCCAGCACATCGTCATCGCCCGCCCTTCAGCGTCTCGGCGTACTGGAAGAGCCCTCCGGCAATGTAGATGTCCCTGGCTACGCGACTGATGGGATTGCCGCGGAAGGACCTGTCTCCGGAGGTGAGTGTTCCTTCCATCAGGTCCAGCTCCGCCATGGCGTGATGTGTGAACGTCCCGTCGGGAAGCCCGGGAAGCTCGATTATCGGGAAACCGCTGTTGATGGCGTTCCTCTTGTAGATGGCCCCGAAGGAACGTGCCGCCACAGCCTGCACGCCCAGGGCCTTGAAGCAGTCCACCGCGTGCTGCCGTGAGCTGCCCGAACCGAAATTGTCGCCTGCCAGAACCAGGTCACCCGGTTCGGCCATGTCTGCAAAATTCTGGTAGCCCTCGAGGTTCCCGAAGGCGTACTGGCCCATCTTCTCAGTCTCTGTGACGGCGAGATGCGCGTTATGATATATCATGTCGGTGTCGATGTCCGAGAACAGCCTGCCGTCCTGCTTCAGGACCCATAACCTTCCCCTGAGCACCATCTCGCCGTTCATTATCGGGCCTCCTTAAGCTGGTGTGAGATGTTCATGCCTGAACCTCCGGCAGGTCATGAACGGTGGCGATACTGCCCATGACTGCGGATGCCACGGCGGTGCCTATGCCGGCGAGGTAGGTTTCGCCCTTTCCCTGCTTGCCCCTGAAGTTCCTGTTGGAAGTGCTGACCTGGACCTCACCCGTACCCGTCATACCTATCTGTCCCGAGGCGCAGCCGCCGCACCCCGCGTTGCTGACGATGCCTCCGGCATCGAAGATGGTCTTCAGATGCCCCTCGGAGAGCAGCCTTGACCAGGCGGCCCTTGTGGCCGGGACCACCTTCAGCATGACCCCCGGCGCCACTTTCCTGCCCGTAAGGAGTTCGGCCGCATACTTCAGGTCTTCGTAGGTCCCGTTGGTGCAGCTTCCTATGAAGACGCCGTCGATCTTCACATCCGCCATCCCTGATGCAGGGTGGACATTGGAGGGACTGGGAGGTGCGGCTATCATGGGGGCCAGACCATCGATGTCCAGGATATGTTCCCCCTCGTAGACTGCTTCCGGGTCCGCATATACTGCTTCATCCCTGTCCATCCCGAAGTACTTGAGCACGTTGTCGTTTGGTGGGATCAGCGCGATGATGGCCCCCATCTCGGTAGCAAGGCTGGAAAGGGTGATGCAGTCGGAAAGGGTTGCCTGATCGGCCCACGGTCCGTAGATCTCAACAGACTTTCCGAGAAGCTCGTGTTCCCTGAACCTGCCAAGCATGGCAAGGGCCACGTCCTTGGCCTCCGTGCCCCTGGCCGGCATGCCCTCCAGCGTAACCTTCACGCTGGGCGGGACCTCGAACCAGACCTTGCCGGTCTTGAAGGCGAAGGCTATGTCCACATCGCCCATCCCCTGGCCGAATGCTCCCACGGAGCCCATTATGTTCAGGTGGCTGTCGGTCCCCACGGTAGTGGTCCCGGGCTTTCCGTACTTGTCCTCGATCACGACATGCGAACCTATGCCAGCATCCACATCGTACACCTTCAGACCCCGGCTTCTCGCGAAGTTCCTTATCCTCTGCTGGTTGTCCGCGTAGGGAATGGTGTTGGCAGGTACGTTGCAGTCGAAGGTGAAGAACGTCTTACCAGGGTCCGCCACCGGATCGTCCCCTCCGTACCTCTCCAGGTTGGCCACCACGCTGGCGCCGGCGAAATCCCTGGCCGTCCTGTTGTCTATTTCAAGCCAGATCACGTCCCCTGAACCGCACTCTCCCCCGCCGTGGGAGGACAATATCTTCTCTATAAGGGTTCTGCCCATCTCTGCCTCCTGGTGATGTCATCGTTCAGCCATTCGCCCCTTGGGTCCCTGCCGAGGACCACGCATCTCAAAAAGGTCTCCGGCAGATCCTCATGCCGGTATTTCCTCGAATAGGCATCCATGTCGAAGGGAACCCTCTGCCAGCTGACGGAGACAATACCTGTCTCGTTGTCCACCTCAAGCACCGCCAGAGTGGATTCGCCGGGAAGGGTGCCCCCCCCGACGCTGCCGGGATTGACGATCATACCCTCCTTCACCGACCTGAGGAACATCCTGTGAGTGTGCCCCAGGGCGAGAACGTCACACGAGTTGCGACTGATCATGAAACCGTAGACCTCTGCGGTTGCGTTCTCCCGGATACTGCCGGTGATGTTCCCAGGCAGACCGTGCACGCAGAGGATGTTCCATTTACCCGATCGGTATCTCAATTCAGCCGGAAGCTTCCTGAGGAACTTCACCTGTGAATCGCTGAGCTGGTCCCCTGTCCACTGAAGGGAGTCCGCAGCCATGTTGTCCCAGTGCACATTGTCAAAATCATCCCCGGTGGTTTCCCTTCCCCTCCCCACGGCCCTGTCGCAGTTCCCCTGGACCGTGTCGATCCCGTGCTGGACCACGAAATCCACCACTTCCGAAGGGTAGGGACCGTACTGCACCAGGTCGCCCAGGCAGACGACCTGGTCCACACCCTGAGTCGAGAGGCTCCTCCAGCAGGCCTGAAGACCCGGAAGGTTGCCGTGTATGTCGGATATTATGCCAATCTTCAAGATATGAATGCCCTTTCGTACAGAAGAGCGTCCCGTACAAGCGCGGCGTGTGCTTCGGGGTCCCCTGCGGCAAGTTCCATCAATGCATCCTCATCACGAGACTCCACCGCCTCCCTGATCCCGGCGCCTCCGGACAGGATGTCGATGGGCAGCCTGCTGTACTCGTACTCGTAGGGAGGATCCTTCCATCGAGTGGGGGAATATTCAAAAAGTCCGAGCAGAATGCCCAGCCCGGCCCTGAGTGCTCGGAAGGCATCCCTGTCTGTTACGTGGAGTTCGCATCCGCCGCAGAGCAGCCCGCTGTGCTTGCTGAAGGTGGGGATGAATGCGTGGGGCCTGAGAACGGCCCCGCGGAGCCAGGGGGAGCCGTTCAGTCTTCTGCAGAGGCTGTACCCGTCCAGCCAGGGGGCTCCGAATACTGTGAACGGCCTCGTGGTGCCCCTGCCCTCGGAGATGTTCGTGCCTTCCAGGAGACACATGCCCGGATAGACCAGCGCAGCTTCCGGCGAAGGCATGTTGGGGGACGGGTACACCCACGGGTAGTCCTGCGGCAGCTCCAGGCCGTTCCACCCCTCGATCTCCATCACCATCGGTCTGGACAGGGAATCCAGATCGGCGAACAGCCGCGCCAGTTCGCCTATGGTCAATCCGTGCCTTGCAGGAATTGGGTAGAGCCCGACGAAGGATTCGAATCCCTTCTCCAGAGGCCTGCCCTCTATCACGGAGAGACCAAGGGGATTCGGTCTGTCAAGGACCATTACGGGAATTCCCGAAGCATGACACACCCTCATGCAGTACGCCATTGTGTAGACATAGGTATAGTACCGGGAACCCACATCCTGAAGATCGACTACGAGGCAGTCCAGGTCTCGGAACAGATCAGGGTCCGGTTCCCTCTTCCTTCCGTAGAGACTATGGACGGGTATTCCGTACTCAGGGTGCCTGTAGCCCTCCCATTCGATCATGTTGTCCTGCGTTTCACCGTAGAAGCCGTGCTGAGGTCCGAGGAGCAGCCTGAGCTCAATGCCGGGCGTTCCGGCAAGCACGTCCAGCGACGACCGGAATGAAGAATCGACGGCGGCGTAATGCGAGAGAAGTCCTACTCCCTTACCCGGCAGGCGGGCGGGATTCAGCCTTTCGAGGCCGGTCCTCATCGAACGGGGGCGTTCATCTCAGAACTCCAGCCTATCGCCCCGGCGGAGGATGACGACCCTGTCGCTGAACCTCCTGGCAACGTCCCTCTCTATTTCGTGCCGCTCCCAGGGCTTCAGATGGAACACGTACACAGGCACGTCTGATCTGCCGAGCTTCCCCAGCTCGGCTTCCAGCAGGGCCGGTGTGAGATGGTTGCTCGCAATTGCGACATCTGTCTTCGAGTCGGGGAATGAGATCTCCGCCAGTATCATCTTCAGGTCCTCGATCTGTGCCGCCTTCTTCCATATGGAGGATGTAGGCCCCGTGTCCCCGGTGTGGATGATCGATCCGGTCCCGGACCTGAAGATGAAGCCCCTCGCCCCCGCCCCGTGGCATACGGGCTCGGCCCACGCCGATAACCCTCCGGGAAGATCGAACCATTTCCTGTCCTGGATGTCCTGGTAGACCAGCGTAGGACCGCTGGAAGTCTTAATGCGGCTGAAGTCCGGCCAGATGAGGTCGTTCATGTAGTGCTTCCTGACGATCTCGAGGCAGGCCCTGCTCCCCATGACCCTCAGGGGCTCGTCCCTTATGGTCACCGTTGCGTCGATCATGAAGCCAAGTTCCAGGACATGGTCCAGATGAGCATGGGTCAGGAGGACCATCTCGACGTTCTGCTGCTGAGACCCCGACAGCATGGATGCTGAACCGGCGTCAAGAAGAACGGATTCCCCGAGGAGCATCGAGCACAGGTAGCATCCGTACTGCTTGGATCCATCCACTCCGATGATATCAAGTTGCACTTCCCCTATCCTCTCCCGGCGATTACCCTGGGCAGGAACGGGCTGATACGGGTGACAACCTCGTAGTTTATCGTACCCACCCATTCCGCCATGGTCTCCGCGGATATACACTCCTCCCCGTCCCGTCCCAGAAGAACCACCTCGTCTTCCAGTCGGGCATCGGGAATATCCGTGAGATCGATCATTATCAGATTCATGCAGACCCTTCCCAGGACCGGCGCCCTCTTCCCCCTCACCAGAACATGGGCCGAATTCCCGCATTTCCTGTCGTAACCGTCTGCGTACCCTACAGGAAGGACCCCGAGCCTTGTCCACCTGCTGGTCCTGTACGTGCATCCGTATCCGATATAGCTCCCCTGGGGCAGCTCCTTGATCTGGACCAGCCTGGTCTTCCAGGAAAGCACCGGACGAAGGTCGGGAACCATTCTCCCTACCGATCTGGCTGAGAGGAAGGTCTCCCTTGAGGGCCACAGGCCATAGAGGCCAATGCCCGTCCTCAGCATGTTGAAATGCGTCTCGGGGAAGAGTATGGTGGCAGCCGTACATGCCGTGTGGACGACTTCCGGAAAGCTGCCTGTCACCCGGAGCTGGTCAAGCGCCCGTCTGAACTCCGAAAGCTGACCCTCCGCGTAGTTATGGTTCAGAGTATCCTCGATGTTGGCGAAATGTGTCGAGAGGCCTTCAACCAGTATTCCGGGCGTTCCACGGGCAAGATCGACGAAGCCGGGGACTTCCGAGGGAAATATCCCCTGCCTGCCGGTGCCGGTCTCCACCTTCACGTGTATCCGGCATGTCTCTCCGGGGCGGAGCACCCGTCCAAGCTCCTCGATCGTCTCCCTGTTGTAGACCGTAAGCCTGAGATCGGCATCCACAGCTTCCCGGAGCCTGTCCAGAAGAACATGTCCAAGGAGAAGAACAGGTTTGCGCACACCCAGGGCCCTCAGCTCGAGCCCTTCGTCGAGGCAGTTCACGGCGAACCAGTCGGCGGAGGGAAGCAGCGTGACCATCTGCTCCACACCGTGGCCGTAAGCGTTGGACTTTACCACGGCGCAGAACAATATCCCGCCCTTATCAGAACATGAGCGAAGCTGGCTTAGGTTCCAGTCCGGGGCAGACCCGTCTATTTCTACCCACTTGAGATGTTTCATGGCATAATCTATAAACAGCATATATTGTCCATGCAAGGATGAAATACAGGAAGGATCCCCAGGGAAGGATGAAGGATATGTCGGAAGTCTACTTCCTGCCTGCTGAAAAGGCGAAGATGAAGGGCTGTTTCGAAGAGCTGCTGGGGGGCATCCGCTCCCGATCCGGCCTGCGACCTACGGACCTGCTGGCCGTGAAGCTCCATCCCGGGGAGGAGGGCAACACTTCCTACGTCAGACCGGAGGACGTGCTCGATGTCATCAGAGGTTTCGGACCGGTCACGGACAGGGTATTCCTCACGGATACCACGGTGCTGTACCCAGGCAGGAGGAGGACCGCCCCGGATTACCTCAGACTGGTCAGGGAACATGGTTTCGGCCCTCCCCACACACCGCCCTTCATCGTGGCGGACGGGCTCCACGGGGAGGACGAAATGCTCGTGAGGACACCCGGTGGATTCCACACGAAAGAGGCTCACATAGCTTCCCTGATCGGCAGCGCCGATGCCATGATAGTGATCAGCCATTTCAAGGGACACCTCCTCACGGGATTCGGGGGAGCATTGAAGAATCTGGGCATGGGCTGCGCAGCGCGGGCCGGAAAGCTCTATCAGCACTCCTCGGTCAAACCCGTGATAAGCGCGGACAGATGCACGGCCTGCGGCATATGCGCCTCCCACTGTCATGTCGACGCAATCACAGTCGATGACTGCGCCGTCATAGACATCAAGGTCTGCACCGGCTGCGGCGAGTGCCTGGGCAGATGCCCCGAGGGAGCCGTAAGGGTGAGCTGGAACCAGGACATGGACATTTTCATGAAGAGGATGGTGGAGTACGCCTGGGCCGCGGTCTCCGTCTCCAATCCGGTCTTCTACGTCAACTTCGTCACCTCCGTGGTACCCGACTGCGACTGTATGCACGACACCGGTCCCGCACTGGTCAATGACATCGGTATACTTGCATCCACGGATCCCGTGGCCATCGACAGCGCCTCCCTGGACCTGGTCACCGCCGCTCCCCCCGCCAGGACCGCGCAGGTGAAGGCGGAGGCGGGCGAGGACAAGTTCCTGGCGCTGCGGCCGGACAGGGACGGATCGCTCCAGCTTTCCCTGGCCGAGTCCATGGGGCTGGGCTCCACCGGATACAGGCTGGTGAGAGTCTGCAGGTGATAGGCTCCTCACGCCTCCGGGCAGCGGTATACATGAGCCTGGGAGCCCTTTTTCTCTCAGCGGTCCCGGTGTTCATCAAGCTTATACCCTCCGAGTCGGGTATTCCCACGATCCAGAAGCTCTTCATGAGAGGTTTCGTGTCAGCGGTACTCCTGGCCGGTGTCCTTCTGTCCAGGGGCATCTCCCTCCGTCCTGGCAACGGTGTCCTTCTCGGCGCAAGGTCATTCTTCGGTATAGCCGCCATGCTCACCTACTTCATAGCAGTCGAGGGTATGCCCCTGGCGGAAGCGGTGACCATCAACAAGCTCAGCCCTTTCTTCGTGCTGATATTCTCGTGGATATTCCTCGGGGAGCGCCTTGCGCGGATTCAGGTACTGGCAATCGCCGTGGGGTTCTCAGGGGTTCTTGTGATCCTCAGACCGGGTTCGATACCCCTGACCCTGCCGGCCGCACTTGCCGTGGTCTCAGCCCTCTTCTCCGGAGCGGCTTACACAACGCTCAGGGCTCTCCGGAAAACCGACAGGCCTCTGCTGGTGGTTTTCTGGTTTTCAACCGCGATAACCGCCGTCTTCCTTCCCTTCGTCATCATTTCCGGAGTCCTTCCCTGTCTTAGGGACCTCGTTTTCCTGACGGGCATAGGACTGGCCGGCGCCGCAGGACAGCTTTTCATGACCAAGGCCTACAGGTTCGCGCCCGGCGGAGAAGTAGCGATCTACGGATACCTCAGCGTTGTCTTCTCCGTGACCTGGCAGATGGCGCTTTTCGACTCCATACCGGGGACGGCGGTTCTGGTAGGGGCCGGAATGGTCCTTCTGGGCGGCTGGTTGAACTATCGGGGGGGCGGACGGGAGCGGGTCGGGAGCGCGTACTGATGATAATCAAGTATATTCAATCGATATCGATCGATCACCAATCAGAGGGGATATTATGAAAAGCACAGTCACGCTGATGTCGTTCCTGCTCCTGGCGGCAGCCTGCGGAGGGGGAGGCGAGGAACCGACGGCGGCCGACCTTCCGACCATGACGGTTGACACCCTTCACGTGGAACTGGAGATGGGCCGGGAGATGGGTGATTCCACGGAAACTTTCAGCGCCATTGTGGCGGCCGCCATCGATGATGAAGGCAGAATACTCGTCCTGGACCAGGTTGAGTGCGCTCTGAAGATGTTCGATCCCGCGGGAGAGTACATCCGGCATGTTGCCCGGAATGGGAGCGGTCCGGGGGAGTTCGGATTCCCCTGGAACATGTGCGTATTTCCCGATGGACGGCTCATGGTGATGGACCTCATGAAACAGGGGTTCGTAGTCTTCGACGACTCCCTGGAATTCGTCGAGGAGCTCAGCCTCTGGAGCAGGAACCCTCCCTTCAAGGCCGCGGCTCTGACGGACAGCCAGTACGTGGCATACAAACTTGACCAGGATGCCGCGGACAACAGGATAACCATGACCAGGACAGTGGCTCTGTACACCTACGGCGAGGAGGAATGGGACAGGGTGTTCTGGCAGGATTCGATAGTCGCTAACATGAGTGATATCATTTCGGACCCTTCCATTTTCATCATTGATACCCTGGATCCGCTGAGCATCTGCGCCAGCGATTCCTACGGGGTGTTCTTCTCGCTGAAGGACGGCGAGGATTACACTGTCATGCGGTGGGATACCGCCGGTGAGGAGCTGCAGAACATCACCATGGACCTCTCCCCGGTAGAGAAGACTCCCGAGGAGATCGCGGCGGAGAGCACATATGTGACGAACTACGTCGCCAGGATGTCGGGCGGAGGCGGCTTCCCCTTCGAGTTCAACCCCGATCCCTTCAAGGACATGGTCATCGGGCTGGACATAGGCCCGGACGGAAACCTCTGGGTCAGGCGGGGGACCATGGATACACCATTCTTCGATATCTTCGACCCTGCGACAGGAGAACTGCTTCACCATGTGGTCTTCCCCGAGGAGGGCTGGAGCTGGGTGACCGCCGTCTCGGAGAACGGTGTCCTGGCTTGGGAGGAGGACCCCGAACTGGGCTACCAGAAGCTCTACCTGCTGGAATAGGGACGGAGGATCATTATTCTCACATCGTGAATAAAAAGGATTAATTCCGAACCCGGCTTCAAGAAAATTGAAATACAATTGAACATTTCAAAAGCTTCTATGATACTTTTGTCGATTTATTAGGATATAAATATTTAAAAGCCTCCGTCCCCATCTACCAGGCGCTGCCGCCCGAGCTGGACATATAGTAGACGGGCATCGCGAGGCCGACCAGATCGGCGTACTCTTCCGGTTTCCTGCGTTTGCCGAAGTTCACCATTATGGCGGGGCCGTTCATCTCAAGGGTCTTGAACTGTCCCCTGTTCTGAAGGAGGTGCTGACGCATCTCGGGTCCCACTATCTGGGGCGTGCGCGTTTCGTCGCCCTTCAGTACGAATGCCTTGGAGAACTCGGGGTCCTCCTCGAAGTTGATGTCCTGGGCCCCGAACTTGTTCCCCATCCAGTCAAGGAAGGCCACCTGCCTCCTCATGAAGGTTCTCGGCAGGTCCAGCCCCTGCTTCTCGAGAATGCAGATGGTCTGCTTGTAGGTCTTGGAGGTGTTGCTCCTCCCAGTATAGGTCCTTACTGTGTACTGGTAGTCGGCAAGGTGAACGGTTACCCCCTCCGACTCCCACTTCATGTGGTTCTTCATCTTCCGGCTGGTGCCGGAGTTGAAGAGCTGGAATGGAAAGAGGGTGAACTCCCCGGACCCTTTGGGCGTGAACTGAGCCCCCAGTCGGCCGGCGATGGCCTCCCAGGCCGCCGTCCTCTTCTTCTCCACCATCAGGACGATCCAGATTATTCCTCCCGCAATGGCCAGGACAAGGATGATAGGTACTGCCAGGCCCATGTGAACCCCCGTTCTTCTGTACTCCTGTGCTTGTTGAAAACCCGCGGGGACACAATTATATGTGACGGGTCAAAGGTCAAGAACACGATACAGGAGTGGGATGCTTGAAATAACCGAAGGCATCGGAGTACCCGAATCGGAGCTGGAGTTCGAATTCGTCCTGTCAGGAGGTCCCGGCGGACAGAAGGTGAACAAGACCTCGTCCGCGGTGGTTCTCCGCTTCGACGCCATGGGTTCGACTTCACTGCCTGAGGAAGTCAAAGAGAGGCTGAGAGAGGTGGCCGGGAGCAGTCTCACGGCAGACGGATATCTTGTGATCCACTCCAGGACGTACCGGTCGCAGGCGCGCAACCTCGACAGTTCCGTTCGCAAGCTGGTGAGGATACTCAGAAGGGCTGCCAGGAAACCCTCCGTGCGCAAACCCACCAGACCTACCGCGGCCTCCGAGAAGAGGCGGCTGGATGCAAAGAAGAACCGGGGCCGGCTGAAGAGGGAACGGAGCTACAGACCTCCGGAGGAAGATCAGGAGTAGCTGTTCCGATGACCCGGTTTTGGTATATATTCCACCCTGGCATTTTCATACTCCTGTAATGTGGAATGAGGTCCTTTGCCCCAGTTCAGACTGTACGACGGTGAGAACTGCCCATGCCCCTCCGACTGCAAGAGGCGGGGCAGCTGCGCGCAGTGCATGGCGTTCCACCACGAACGGCACCAGCTCACATACTGCGAGTTCCTGATGGAGAAGCTTCAGAGAGGCGGTATACCGGAGCGCTCCCTTCCCTCAGGCAGGGAGATCAGGCTCACGGATTACGGCCCCTGCGCCGGTTGAGCGGGCAAGCTCAACCCGACCAGGCTGGCCGGGATACTGGAGAAGCTGCCGCTGCCCGATTCCCCCAACCTCATCGTGGGGATGCAGACAATGGACGACGCAGGCGTTTACCTGATCTGCGATGATATTGCCCTGGTGCAGACCGTGGACTTCTTCTTCCCCATCGTCGATGAAGCAAGGAGCTTCGGCCGTATAGCCGCCGCGAACAGCATGTCCGACATCTGGGCCATGGGAGCTAAGGCAATAACAGCCATGAACATCCTTGCCTATCCCGCCGGCAAGATACCGCCTGAAGTCATTGAGGAACTGCTGATAGGAGCGGCGGAGAAACTTCACGAGGCGGGGGTCGTGCTGCTGGGAGGCCACACCATGGAGCAGGAGGATCTCCTTTTCGGAATGAGCGTCACGGGAATAACGAGCCCGAACACCGCTCTCACCAACGACAACGCAAGGCCGGGCGATCTGTTAGTCCTGACGAAGCCGATAGGAACCGGGGTCTACTGCGACGCCATGCTGAACGGTGGCCTCACGAAGATCCAGTTCAACACCTTCGTATTCTGGATGGAGAGACTGAACAAGTACGCCTCGGAGATAATGCAGAGGTTCCAGGTGAGTTGCCTCACGGACGTGACCGGTTTCGGTCTCCTGGGCCACTCGCTTCCCGTCGCCAGGAATGCGGGAGTCAGGCTGGTCATCAGCTCGAAGGACGTGCCGCTTCTCCCCGGTCTGCCGGATCTTCTGGATTCCTTCAATCCCAAGGGTGTATGCAAGTGCACCGATTACATCGAGCCTCATCTGAGGATCGGTGAAGGAGTCGACAGGAGACTCTACACTCTCTTCGCGGAAGCCCAGACCTCAGGAGGTCTCCTGGCAACCGTGAAACCTGATCAGGCGGATGTGCTTGTAAGGACACTCAGGGAACACGGTGATACTGAATCAACCGTGATCGGCGAGGTCAGGGAGATGGGCGATCCCTCGGTCTACCTCGAAGTCGTCTAATACCTGACTCGAAAACCTGTCTCGTCTCCCCTGAACTCCAGCTCCCGGACCGAAACGCCTGAGACCTCTGCATGGGAAGGACCATGGGACGCCCATTCGATCAGGGCATTGACGTTGTCATCCTCACCCTCGGCCAGAATCTCCACTCGGCCGTCCGGCAGATTCCTGACGAAGCCGGACACCTCAAGGCTCTCGGCCCTGTCCCGTGTGCAGGCCCTGAAGCACACTCCCTGCACTCTTCCACTGACCAGAGCCTTCACCCGTTTCATGCCCTCTGGACCGCCTTCCGGAACGAAAGTTCTTCGAGGGAAGCCTTCGGAAATATGATATTCCAGGTCACTGGATCTGTCAAACTGGCTCACATTTTCTTTCCGGTCTATATTCAGTCCCGCTGGTGAAATGTAGAAGTGTTCCTTTAACAACCGGTTTCGGAGTGGCTAAGGCGTGAAGTGCCCAAAATGCGGTCTTGAACAGGGTGATTTCAAATCTGAATGCATGAGGTGCGGCCTCATTTTCAGCCGTTACAGACCTCCTGAGGAACGGGAACTGAGATACCCGCTCTGGGGAAAGCCCAGACCACCCCTTCTCCGGAGAATCCTCGATTATCTTCTTCACACCAGGGACAGTGTCAAGCTCATATACTTCACGGGAAGGGTGATAGTATTCCTTCTTATCCTTCTCTGGAGCGTGAAATTCTTCGAGTCCTCAATCGAGAGCAACTATGTCGGACGATCCTTCATGCACCTGGTTAACCTGCCTTTCCATGAGGCCGGCCACCTGATCTTCAGACCCCTGGGAGACCTCTTGCATTCCATGGGCGGAAGCCTGGGTCAGCTGATAATGCCTCTGACGTGCGCCCTGGTTCTACTCATCAAGACAAGGGATACATTCGGTGCGTCCATGGCCCTGTGGTGGACGGGAGAAAGCCTCCTGGACATGGCGCCCTACATCAACGACGCACGGGTAATGAGCCTTCAGCTCATCGGGAACAATACAGGCTCCTCCGCACCGTACGGGTTCCATGACTGGAACTACATCCTGACCGAGCTGGGTCTTCTGTCGCACGAGAGGACCATAGCCCGTCTTGCGGAAGCCGGCGGAAAGGCCGTGATGGCCCTGGCCCTCATCTGGGGCCTGACGGTGCTCCTGAGGCAGATGAAGCATGTCAGGGGCTTCGGAAGGAAACCCGGACTCAATCGATGACTGATATTGTCATTCGGACCCTGACCCCCCCCGCCTCCAGCACAGCCGCGTAGGAACCCGCGGGAAGATTACTGGCGTCAACAGTGCAGGATCCTGAGCCGGAGCACGCCGGAAGGTGCATCACCCTTCTGCCTGATATGTCGAAGATTTCGAGCACAGCATCCAGAGGTTCCTCAAGACTGACCTCAGCCGTGAAAAAGCCGCAGGAAGGATTCGGCGAGATGGATAACGTCGGGATGAATGACGGAGTTGACGCGGGGTTCTCAACCGAGGTGCCCGTATTCTCCCACCAGGTCACCGCGCCCAGGTTGTAAGCCGCAGCGGCAATATCAATATACCCGTCGTTGTTCAAGTCCTCCGTGACCACCGGTATGACCCCGTCGAAACCCGAAGATACACAGTGCATGGTGAATCCCATGAAGCCGTCGTTCTGAAGCCAGGAGACATCGTCACCATTGTACGCGGCGCAGGCGATGTCCCTGTCGCCGTCGCAATCCAGGTCCGCGACGCTGACGAATGTGGGCCAGTCGTAGTTCTCAGCGATGATGTGCCTGGTGAAGTCTTCCTGTCCATCGTTCTCGTACCAGGCGATCATGTCGCCCAACCTGGCTGTGGCCAGAAGGTCCTGATCGCCATCGAGGTCCAGGTCGCATATGGTGACGATGTGAGCCCCGTCGAACCCATCGTCCACGGTATGAGCCGTGAAGGAACCGGTGCCGTCGTTACTGTACCACCTGACCTCGTCCGCCAGCCTGAAAGCTGCCGCCAGGTCCTGGTCACCGTCATCGTCAACGTCACCGGGAAAGGCTGTCCAGGGTCCGTCGACACCGTCCTCGATCACTACCTGCGTGAAGTTCTCAGAACCGTCGTTCATGAACAGACAGATCAGGTCGTCATCGAAAGCCACGGCAGCAAGATCGATATGGTCGTCATCGTTAACGTCCACCGGATAGACGGAGTGGACACCCGCGAAGCTGTCGGATATCAGATGCCCTGAGAAGACTTCCTCCCCATTGTTCTCCCACCATTCAATAGAATCGGACCCGTTGGACGAGGCGACTACATCGATGTCACCGTCACCGTCGATGTCATCCGATTCAACGAATATGGCACCTGAGAAGCCGCTATCTATGGTATGCAGGCCGAACGAGCCTCCACCGTTCTCCCACCATGAGAGTCCGGAGTTCCAGGCGGCTCCGAGGATGTCCAGATCTCCGTCCTTGTCCAGATCCACGATCTTCAGCGAAATGGCACCTGAGAAGGAATCGCATACCGTATGCTCCTGCCAGCCTGCGAAGGATATCGAGACCGCTGACCAGAACAGTACAGGAGCAAAACAGGTCAGGAGAAACACCTTCATTGAACAACCTCCGTGTATTAGTACTTCCATACTATTCACCTCTCTTATTTGTATATAGCTAATATTATGATTTCGTCAAGTGGAAAGTCCTCAAAGAGTTTGATCTTCGCTTATCGCAAGGCTTTTTAGCGTGATTCTCTGCCGGATCTGATGCCTTCTTCCAGGACCCTGATCAGGGCCTCTCTCCCGGGTCCCAGATAGCCCCATTTCTTCCAGAGCCTCATGAGCTCCGTCCTGATGTCACCCAGTGAACTGACACCGTCTCCCATCATCATGGCCACCCTGTAGAAAAGGGCCTTGACCATGTAGCTGCGGTAAAGGCACGGGGCGATGAAGTTCCTGCTCCATACACCCTGCATCAGTGAACGCATGTCACCCGACATGAACGCCACCAGATACTCGGTGGCGTCCTTGACCAGGACCAGCATGTCGCCTTTCCATCCCTCAGTAACGCTGCTGATGAATTCACATCCCCTTATGTCCCTGGGAGTCCTGCCGTGCAGCAGGACATGGACGCCTCTGCCGGAGGCCCTTCCGAAGAAATCCGAGAGTTTCGCCATTGGATTGTCGTCGGCATCCGCGATGATGGTGTCGGAGGCGTTGTCTATCATCTCTTCCGCCTTCGCCAGGACCTGATGGACCGAGGTCAGCTTGTATACACCCTCCTCGGAAAGGGGCTTGCGCATCCTCTCCAGGTCCGATTCTATATCGGACGCGAGCTCCTCAAGACGCCGGGTCCTCTTGCCGACCTGCTCTCTGACGGGAACCGCGGTGAAGGTCCTGCTTTTCCCGCCCTCGACGGCCAGCACGGCTCCCTTGTTCACAAGGGAATCCAGAGCTTTGTAGATGTTCGGGGCAGGTTTGCCCAGCAACTGAGATATACGGTAGCCGGTACTGTCCGGTTCGGCCAGTACCGCAAGGTAGGCCTCGGCCTCGAGTCCTGACAGACCGAACTCCATGAGAAGGTATTCGATAGAATTGCTCATAGCTGTCTCCATAATGTGTTATTACTTTCAGGTAACTAATATGCTCCATCCTGCGGGTCAAGCGGGAACCCCCGGTCTCCCTCTTGCATTGAGGAAAGGGCAAAGCAATGTTTCTGGATAGAAGCCATCAAGGAAAGGGGAAGTCGATGACGGAAAGAGCAATAGAAGCCATCAAGGGAGCGATTCTACTTGAGAAACGGGGTCAGGTCCTTTACCGACGCATCGCGGAAACAACGGTAAGCGATGCGGTGAGCGAGGTTTTCACGAAGATGGCCGAAGAGGAGAAGAAACACGAACAGGTCCTTTCGGAGCACTACTCCTCTCTGGTCAGGAACGGGACCCTTGCTGCCATAACCAGCATGGGACAGGTGGAGGACCATACAGGTGAGATGCTGACGGCGGCGATCAGGGATGAGATAGAGGCCGCGGGTTACGAGGCTGCGGCTATATCCGCCGCCATCGCACTCGAAAAGGAAGCCGAGTCCTACTACAGGGCACGCGGAGGCGAAGCGGAAACCGACACCGAGAGAGACCTCTACAGCTGGCTGGCAGACTGGGAACACGGTCACCTGGAACTGCTTTCCGAGATGGACAGGTCCCTCATGGAGAAGATCTGGTTCGACAACTATTTCTGGCCGGAGATCTGACGAAATCCAAACGCCGCTTCCCGTGACTTGGTGCTTCGCAATATGGTACACGGGAACCGGTCGCTTCCCGTGACCTGGAGCTTTGCCATATGGTACACGGGAACCGGTCCTCCAGTCTGAAGGTTATACAGCTGATTGGAGGAGATCATGATCTCGAGGTGGATGATCGTTTTTACGCTGATACTGGCGGCCGCTGCGGCGGCAGCGCTGCTGTCGAAGGGTCCGGAGGCTATGAAAGAGTACAGAGAGCTCACCCCGTTCGAGGAGAGCGTGATCATAGACAGGAGCACAGAGGGACCCTTCTCTGGTGAATACGTGAACGAGTTCTCAGAGGGAATTTACTTCTGCAGGCAATGCGGCGCGTCACTGTACACGTCGGATCACAAGTTCCACTCGGGATGCGGCTGGCCATCATTCGACGCGGAGATAGAGGGAGCGGTGGAGCGCAGGCCGGACCCCGACGGCAACCGGACCGAGATAGTCTGTGCCCGGTGCGGCGGTCACCTCGGCCATGTGTTCGAGGGCGAGGGTTTCACACCTCTGGACACAAGGCATTGCGTGAACTCGGTCTCGCTGGTCTTCGTACCTGCGGAGAACCTTGAAAGGGCCGTGTTCGCAGCGGGCTGCTTCTGGGGCGTGGAACACCATCTGCAGCAGGTGGACGGGGTCATGCAGACCACGGTGGGTTACACCGGGGGCAATACGGAAGAGCCCACTTACACACAGGTGTGCTCGGGATCCACTGGGCATGCCGAAGCTGTCGAAGTGCTGTTCGACAATTCAGTTGTCTCCTATGAGGAACTTGCCAGGCTTTTCTTCGAGATTCACGATCCCACGACCCCAGACCGCCAGGGTGTGGACATGGGCAGCCAGTACAGGTCGGCCGTTTTCTATACGACGGAAGAACAGAGGGAAACGGCGTCCGGACTAATCGACATGCTCGCCGACAGGGGATACAACGTGGTCACGCAGCTGGTACCCTTCGAGGAATTCTGGCCGGCGGAGGACTACCATCAGGATTACTACGGCAGAAACGGCGTGAGAGCAGGCTGTCACGTCAGGACCGATCGCTTCGGTGACTGAACCGCCTCGGTGACCTGAGCGGCAGCCGAACCACCGCAGCTCATCGGTTACCCGAGGCTGTCCGCGCCCCTGACGGCAGGTTTCGGGATCAGTCCCGGGCCCGGGCCTTCAGACGGCACAGGTCCTCGTCGGCCTTTCTCAGGAGGCCGTTGAGGCAGTCCACCACTCTGTCGCAGTCTATCAAGCCCTGAGCCAGTCCGGCTGTGACCGATATCCCGAAGGTCTCACGAAGAGAGTCGTTGAGTCCTGTCATGATCTTCCGCGATACCGCTTCAGTATTAAGGGTATCCGGAAGAAGCACGATGAACTCGTCCCCGCCGTAACGGCAGATCAGGTCGGACTCCCTGAGCATCCCTCTGAGTGTCCTGACCGTGTGAGCAAGTGCAAGGTCTCCCTGGGTGTGACCCCTGCTGTCATTAAGCTGTTTGAACCTGTCCAGATCAAGCATGAGCAGGCCAACGGGAGAATGCCTTCTCCTCATCAGAGCGCATATCTGGGCACCCATGGTGAAGAAACCTCTTCTGTTAAGAGCACCTGTCAGGCTGTCCTCAAGGGTCTGGGCGGCAAGTCTCGTGTTCTCGCTCCAGAGCCTGCTCAGGGTCTCCGAGAGAAGCTCTGTCTCCAGCCGACCAGCCCCGAATTCATTCAGACCCTTAGCAAATCTACCTATATGCTCATCGTACTCCCTGACGGGATCGAAATCATTCTGTAGGAACCTCAGAGACTGGAAAAGGGTCTGAAAGGATGAATCCAGCATGTAGAACTCTAGCCTGTAGGCTGTCATGAGCGAATCGGTGACCGAGATTCTCTTCTCGGGATCGTTCCTCAGCTCCTCGACCACTTCGGATGCGATCCCCATTGTCTTCTCGAGAGTTGCCAGCAGGGCGTCCGGGTCATCGATCATCATTGCGAAGGGAAGGATCCCGCTCATTTCGGTCAGACCCTTCCAGAACTCAAGGTGGGAACCCTCGTCATCGCTCAGCTGGCTCCAGAAGAGCCTCAGTTCAGGATCTTCAGTCCTCGAGGCGAAGAGTGCGTACAGGTCCCTGGCCAGTTTCTCGGTACTGAATGCGGAATCGATTATGGCCCGGGTCCTCTGGACTTCTGACATACGAGTATATCCTTCCCTCAAGGCTGGAGGGAGTATACCTCAGGGTGATGGTCGGGGAAAGACACACTGAGTTCAGCCCATGTCGACGACGTCGCCTGTGCAGAGGTAGACCACCTTCTCGCATATGTTGATGACCCTGTCTCCCACCCTCTCGAGATTGTGGGCGGCGAAGGTAAGGAGCATGGCGTCGGCTATGCGCCGGGGATTCTCCATGACCCTGGTGACCAGCTCCCTGTACACCTGCTCGTACAGGAGGTTTATCTCGACGTCCATCGACGGGATACGTCTGGCGGATTCGATGTCGCACTTGAGAAAGGCGTCGATGGCCATTTCCAGCATCTCGCCGGCCTTATGCTGCATCCTTGGAATATCGATCAGTGGTTTGATGTGGTCCCCGGGAGAGATGCGGCGATTTATCACTGCTATACCCTTGGCGTAGTCGGCGATCCTCTCCAGCTCCATGGCTATCTGCATGGTGGCGAAGATGAACCTTAGATCCCCGGCAACGGGCTGCTGCGTCGCTATGATGTTCAGGCAGCTCTCCTCGATGTGATAACAGACAAGGTTGATTTCCTCATCTTCCCTTATCAGCTTCTCACCCTGTTCGAACAGCCTGTCCCTGAGGATCTCGATGGAACTCGCGAGAGCCCTGTCCGTCATGCGGGAGAGCCTCAGCATCTCCTCCCTGAGGCTGTTCATCTCCGCTTCATAGGTTTCCCTGGCCATTTTGCCTCCTCTATCCGAATCTTCCGGAAATGTAGTCTTCAGTACGTTTGTCCAGAGGTTTGGTGAAGATGTCACTGGTCCTGCCGAACTCGATCAGGTTGCCGGACCTTTCCGGATCGGTGAGCATGAAGGCCGTGTAATCGGACACCCTCGCTGCCTGCTGCATGTTATGGGTCACCACCACTATTGTGTACTTGCGCTTGAGCTTCCCCATCAGTTCTTCTATCTTGAGGGTGGCCACAGGGTCCAGTGCGGAAGCGGGTTCGTCCATCAGTATGACCTCGGGCTCCACCGCCAGGGCTCTGGCGATGCACAACCTCTGCTGCTGGCCTCCGGAGAGGGACAGCGCAGACTTGTCCAGATCGTCCCTGACCTCTTCCCAGAGTGCCGCGTCCCTTATGCTGCCCTCCACAATGGCCGCCAGCCTCGACCTGTCCCTTACGCCGTGTATCCTGGGACCGTATGCCACATTGTCGAAGATGGACTTGGGAAAGGGATTCGGCCTCTGGAAGACCATGCCCACCTTCCTGCGCAGCTGGACCACGTCCTGTGAATATATGTCCTCGTCATCCACCAGTATCCTGCCCTCGGTCCGCATGTTTGCTATAAGGTCGTTCATGCGGTTGAAGCTCCTGATGAGGGAGCTCTTGCCGCATCCTGAGGGTCCGATGATTGCGGTAATGCTGTTCATCGGGATTTCCATGTTTATGCTGTTGAGCGCCTTGAAATCCCCATAGTAGAGGGTGAAATCCAGGGCCCGCATCACGGTCTGTTCAATCATGTGGATAGCCACCTCGATACTGAGTTTATGATCAGGTTGAGCACTACTATGAGCACCACCAGGACAGCGGCGGTGGCAAGGGCCTTGTCGAAGGCCCTTGTCTCCATTGCAAGGTAGTACACGTGCAGGGCCATGGTCCTGCCGCTGGACATGAGTGATGTCGGAGTGCGGTAACTTCCGCCCAGTGTCACGTAGAATATCGCGGTCTCGCTGACGACCCTGCCGGCGCTGAGGACTATGCCGGTGGATATTCCCCTGATGGCGGATGGCAGAACCACCTTCCATATGGTCTCCCACTTGTTGGCGCCCATGGCCAGGGACGCCTCGCGATAGGAGTCGGGAACCGCCTTCAGAGCTTCCTCGGTGGTCCTGATTATTACGGGGATCACCAGGCATGTCCCGGCAAGGGCCGCGGACAGTATCGAGAAGCCGAAATGGAGTGCGCTCACGAACAGGGCGTAGCCGAAGAGCCCGAATATGATGGAAGGTACCCCGGCCAGCGTCTCCACCCCGAACCTGGCAAGGGCCACCAGCTTCTTCGCGAATCTGCTCCTGATGTTGTCCGCGTACTCCACTAGGAATATGCCGGCGCCTACTCCCAGGGGGGTTGCGAATACCAGAGTGGTGATGACAAGATAAACCGTGGCGATTATGGTGGAGGAGATGCCTCCTTCTCCCGACAGCCCTCCTCTTGGGGAAGTGAAGAAGAAATCAAGGTTGATCAGGGCGAATCCCTTTACTATCACGTAACCGATCACCACAAGCAGTATGGCCACGGTCATTCCGCAGGCGATCCACATGGTGGAGAAGGCCAGGCGCTGCTTTATCTTCCTCAGAATCATCTCTGAACCTTAAATCCGCCCCTGGACATCAGGTACCTTGCGGAGCTGTTGACTATCATTATGAGCACGAAGAGTATCACGCCGGTAGCGAAGAGGGCGTTCTGGTGAAGGCCTGTGGCGTAGTTGATCTCCACGGCGATGTTTCCCGTGAGCGTCCTGGCCCGGCTGAGGAAGATAGTCAGCGGATTGGAGTTGGCAGCCGCAGGAACGATGACCGAGTTGCCTATCACCATTATCATTGCGATGGTCTCGCCAAGGGCCCTGCCAAGTCCCAGCACCACTGCGGAGACGATGCCGGACCTGGCTGTGGGGAGAACGACCTTCTGTATCGTCTCCCATCTGGTGGCCCCCATGGCCAGTGATCCCTCCCTGAACTCCTTTGGAACGCTCCTTATGGCGTGCTCGGAAACGCTGGTTATCGTGGGGAGTATCATCACCGCCAGGACTATTGATGCCGACAGCAGACCGAACCCGGTGTTGCCGGGTACTTCGATGTGCCTGACCATCGGCACTATCACTACCATGCCGAAGAGCCCGTACACGACCGACGGTATTCCGGCCAGCAGTTCGATGCAGGGCTTGACCAACGCCCTTATCCTGGGGTGAGCGATCTCGGAAAGGAAGATGGCGCAGCCCAGAGCCAGGGGTACACCCAGGATCACAGATCCCAGTGTCACAAGGCCGGACCCGGCAATCATTGCCAGAATGCCGAACTGCTCCTGGCCCGGCCGCCACACCGGTTCGGTCAGCATCTTCCCGATACCGATGTGGCGGAAGGCCGGTAAAGCTTCCCTGAAAGTGAAGATCCCGATCATCAACACTATCAGAATGGAAGCCAGTGCAGCAAAGAGGAGGGAGTACTTCATGGCAGTGTCGAACTGCCGTTTTCTTTTCTGCACTCCGGCCTTCCTTCCTTCCATTTCTTTTCACGCCCGATCAAGGAAGGCTTCGGCCTTCCTTCCTTCCATTTCTTTTCACGCCCGATCAA
>JAFGPK010000055.1 GCA_016936235.1 Candidatus Fermentibacteraceae bacterium
CGAAGTAATGGATGTGGCATTCTCCTTCCTTCTCATGAGGCAAGGAAAATGAATGAAAAAGCCGGGCGTTGAGCCCGGCTATCTGCTTTTATCGAAGATACTTCTAGTTCATGGCCGCTTCGAGTCTGGCCAGCTGGTATTCTACGTATTCGGTTGTGTCGGGGAATATCTCCAGCGCCGCCTGGAGGTTCTCGAGAGCTCCATTGTAGTCATCGAGGCCGTAGGCGATCCTGGATAGTCCTGAATATGCCTCCCAGGCTATCTGTGAGTTTTCGGGGGCTTCATCGAGAATGGAGTTGTAGAGTTCCCTTGCGACATCATAATCAGCGCCTCCGCCCCTGTTCTCCAGGGCGATGGCAAGATGAAGCCTGGCCGATGTCTCCAGTTCGCCTCCGGGATCGGAAGCGAGGAAGTCCTGAAGCTCCGTTATTACCTCGTTCTCCATTCTGAAGAGCAGGCCTATCTTGGCGGCGAGGATCATGGACCTCTTTCCCGACAGTCTTCCGGGATAGGACCTGAAGTTGTTCCTGGCGATCTGCTGTGCTGTCTGGAGCTGGCTGACGGCGACTTCCACGTCTCCGTAGCGTATCAGGTTCTCTATTCCCATGTTGTAGAGCTGAGTGGCAAGGAAAAACTGGGCTCTGGCTTCGTTGGCCTGCCTGTCGGAGTTGCTCGTGAGGGACTGAATCACCAGCACACCCAGGATAATTATCGCGCCTGTTATGACAAGCTGCTTCACATGCTCCTGAATGTAGCCCATACCCTTTAACAGGGCTTCGTTTACCGGGTCTTTCTTGAGTTCGGTCTTGGTCAGTTTCTTTCTTGTTCTGTGGGCCATTGTTTCTCCCGATTCCGAATCATCTTTTTGGCGTGTTTCCGATCTCGGTGAATATACTAACAATCTGCGCTCTCAAGTAATCCAGGTCTCCGCAATTATCAGCCACATGATCTCCCCTGGAGACTTTCTCGGCAATCGACATCTGGTTCTCCCATCGTTGCGCGGCGGAAGCCACCGTGATCCCGTCCCTCCTGGAGAGCCTGCCTGCGCACCTCTCCAGCGTGTCCCTCACCACAATCACGGTATCGAACAGGTCCTCCAGCCCCAGCTCGAATATCAGGGCCCCTTCAAGAACCAGTATACCATCGATAGAGGAAAGCCGGCGGGCCGATCTCCTCGCCCATTCCACCATTCTCGGATGGAGAACCATGTTCAGCCTCTTCATCATCTCCGGATCATCGAAGACCATTCCCGACAGCTTCGCGCGCAGCTCCCTCTGGTCCATTCCACGGAGATCATCCCTTTCCAGCGCGTCCTCCAGCTCCTGAAGAACGAACGTCTTGCTCAGGAGCCTGTGGCCGACCCGGTCAAGAGAACACACGCCCCGGACGAACTCCCCGGCGAAGGATGCAGCCGTGGACTGGCCGCAGCCGCTGTTGCCCGTTATTCCCACCAGGATAGCGTCCACGGGATCCGGTCTACCTCCTGTCCCAGCATATGTCGTCCCTTGCGAGGACCATACGAACCATCTCCCCCTCCCCGCTCCCCACAGGTGAGATGACGGGTATATAATTGTCTGTCATGCCGATGTACCTGCCTGTCGGTTCATGTATCCTTGATTCGACCAGGACCGTCGCTTCTGCGCCCAGCTGTGATTCCCTGAAGGCCTTCCGCTTTCTCAGAGACAGGGATCGTAGCTTCCTTGCCCGCCCGGTCACCGTCTCAGGGTGTATCATCAGCTCTTTCATGGAAGCCGCTGGCGTACCCGGTCTGGGGGAAAACGGGAAAACGTGCAGATACGCCACCGCAGGATGGGAAACAAGCTCCAGGGTCATCCGGAAATCTTCTTCCGTCTCTCCAGGGTAGCCCACGATGATGTCAGACCCTATACCGATACCGGGAAATGACTTACTGGCTGTATCGAACAGGACCCTGATGTCTGCCGCAGTGTATTTCCTGCCCATACTATCAAGTATTCTATCGGAGCCGCTCTGAACCGGGATGTGCAGATGACGGCACACTCCTGGATATGCAAGTCCTTCAAGCATTTCAGCTTTCAGACCGATGGGTTCCATGGAGCTGAGCCGCAACCTGAAGCCACCTATCGCGAGGAGATCCCGCACCAGGTCAATGAGACCGTAATCGCCATCGTACAGGTCCTTTCCGTACCCAACGAGATCGACTCCTGTCAGGAGTATCTCCCTGAAGCCCGCTTCGGCCATCCTGGCCGCATGGACCAGCACTATCTCCCTTGGCTGACTGCGTGAAGGACCTCGGGCGGAAGGAACGATGCAGTAGGAGCATCGGTTGTCACATCCGTCCTGGACCTTCAGAAAGGCCCTTGTACGGGACATTACCTCCGGCGCGCAGGCCGGGAAGATGGCATCCGGCATGCCTGGAGCCTCACGATCGGCTCCCGGTTCCATGCCGAGGCTCTCGGCCACGGTATCTACAAGGATGCTCTTGGATGTATTCGGCAGCAGGAGAACTTCATTCTCACTGAACTCCTCGGGGATCACCTGCGCAACGCAACCTGTGACCACCACCATTGCTCCCGTCCTTCTGCAGAGGCTCCTCACAGCCTTCCTGGACCTTGCCGTGCTCCTGCCCGTGACAGCGCAGGTATTGACCAGTATCACCGTGGCCAGGGCGGGATCGGAAACCCTTTCCATTCCGTATCTGAGTCTGAACTCCTCCAGTATCGCCTCTGTTTCGTATGCGTTCAGCCGGCAACCAAGAGTATATCCCCAGATCCTGTGCAACATAGGCCGCCTCTACCGATGCGGGAGGGAGCGCGCCTCCCTCCCGCCGTTCTGATGCTGTGAAGGAACAGGGCTATTCCCCGTGCTTATCCTCGTCTTCCGTATCCCCGGAAGCGGATGTCTCCTCAGTGTCTTCCGGGACCCCGGAAGC
>JAFGPK010000005.1 GCA_016936235.1 Candidatus Fermentibacteraceae bacterium
GGGGCGAGGAGCTGTCCGGCTGCGACGTCTACAATCTGAACAATATCTACAGGCTGCATTTTCAGGGGAATGTGAGCGCCTGGGAACTGTCTGAAAGGCTGCAGGACCTGCCAGGCGTCCTCAGAGCCATGCCGGTGCCGCTGCCCGTGCCACTGCCGATACCGCCCGATTACCAGAGCTTTCAGGGATACCTGAATTCCGCAGGTTCAACCCCCACCGGAATAGACGCCTACTATGCATGGTCACAGGGTGGAGGCGATGGCACGGGAGTGACGGTATGCGATCTGGAATACAGCTGGAACTACCTGCACAACGACCTGTCCAGGTTGCCCGGCTCACAGATCAATACCTGGGTCGTAGACCCTTTCAGCGACAACAATCACGGGACAGCGGTGGTGGGAGAGATGGTCTCGGACTTCAACTCGTGGGGAACCACTGGGATCTGCCACGGAGCGGGGCTGAAGACCTGCGGGACCTATTACGGGACGCCGTCGCCTCAATGGAACGTAGCCGGAGCGGTGACACTGGCGATATCCAACCTCGGCGCCGGGGATGTGATACTGATAGAACAGCAGTGGGAGTATGTCACAGGGTCCAATGACTACGTTCCGATAGAATGGTGGGGATCGTACTCACCTAATCCCCAGCAGTACAATTCGGTGTATGTCGCTATCCAGAATGCCGTGGCGAACGGTATCCATGTTGTGGAACCGGGAGGCAACGCGGTGAACGGCGGAGGGGCGAACATGGACCTGATGCCCTGGCTGGGGGACAGCGGAGCGATAATAGTGGGAGGGGGAGGAGCCTATCCCGGGGGCACATGGCCGG
Organism: Candidatus Fermentibacteraceae bacterium; assembly: GCA_016936235.1. Taxonomy (GTDB): domain Bacteria; phylum Fermentibacterota; class Fermentibacteria; order Fermentibacterales; family JCC-6; genus Aegiribacteria. Next base: position 829 of record JAFGPK010000005.1, read on the forward strand.
GTGGCGACCTGCAGAGGCTCTTCTACTCGAACTACGGAGCGCGAATCACCAGCCAGGGCTGGGGGGAGGATGTGGTTACGACCGGTTACGGGACCCTCTACAACTCCGAGGGTGTGGATTACTTCTACGCATCCGGCTTCTCAGGAACATCCAGCGCTTCCCCGGTAGTCGCCGGCGCCGTTGCCTGCTGTGTAGGATACTGGATATGCAACGGCAATCCCGCGGTGACGTTGACACCTTCGATCCTCAGGAACGCACTGAACGTTACCGGTACGCCGCAGGTTTATCCACCCTCCGGAAACATCGGGAGCAGGCCTGATCTGGTGGGCGCTTTCGCGTACCTTTACGGCATGGGAGGGGTTGGTGCCGAAGGTGAAGGGTCTTCATCGGGAATCTTCGTCTATCCCAACCCCGCCGGGACAAGTGTCAGTGTGGATATAACGCCCTGCCCCGGGGGAGGTATCCAGGTCTCTGGCATGGCGGTTTACGATATCGCCGGAAGGCGCATGGCTTCACTCCGGCCAACGGTCTCCGGGCAGGAAAGCGCCCATTATACCTGGGACTGCAGGGATCAGAACGGAGCCTCAGTTCCAGGCGGCATTTATATCGTTGCAGGATATATTGATGGTGAATACGCCGCGGAGCAACTGGTCGTCATCGGCAGGTGATGCCACTGTGCCGGGGGCTGATCATGCGGATCGTCGGACAACACTGAATCCTGAAGGGTTAAGGATCAAATGGGTGGTTTCTTCGGAGTAGTATCAGAGAAAGACTGCACGGACGATGTATTCTATGGCACCGACTACCACTCACATCTGGGCACCATGCGCGGAGGGATGGCGATAAAGGGCCCGGACGGGATCGACAGGGCGATCCATGACATCACCAGCGCGCAATTCAGGTCCAAGTTCGAGGAGGATCTGGCGCGGATGAGCGGGAACTCCGGCATCGGCGTTATAAGCGACTTCGATGACCAGCCGCTGATAATAGGCTCACATCTGGGCAGATACGCGATAGTCACGGTGGGGGTGATAAACAATCTTGACGGAATAGTCAGGGAGGTCTTCAGGAACCGTTCCGGTCACTTCTCGGAGATGGCCTGGGGAGAAGTGAGTCCCACGGAGGTCGTGGCCATGCTCATCAACCAGGAGGATTCCTTCTCAGCGGGGCTTCGAAGGGCGCAGGAAAGCATCCAGGGTTCCTGCTCCGTCCTGCTGCTGACCGAAAAGGGAATATACGCCTCAAGGGACAGACTCGGCCGGACCCCGGTAGCCATAGGGAGGAAGGAAGGCGCGTTCGCGGTCACCTTCGAGACCTGCGCCTTTCCAAACCTGGAGTATCGGTTCGAGAAGGAACTGGGACCCGGTGAGGTCGTCCTGCTGACGGAGGACGGGTACGAAACCGTTAAGGAACCCGGCGGGATGATGAGGATCTGCGCTTTCCTCTGGGTGTACTACGGTTTTCCGGCATCCAATTACGAAGGAGTGAACGTGGAGGATGCCCGGAACAGGTGCGGCGAATGCCTGGCCAGGAGAGACGATGTGGAAGTCGACATGGTAGCTGGTGTACCTGATTCGGGTACCGGGCATGCCGTAGGCTACGCCAACTATTCAGGGATACCCTACAGGAGACCGTTCGTGAAGTATACGCCTACCTGGCCCAGGAGTTTCATGCCCCAGAAGCAGGAGATGAGGGACCTTGTTGCGAGGATGAAGCTGATCCCTATAAGGGAGCTGATAAACGGGAAAAGACTTCTCTTCTGCGAGGATTCCATCGTAAGGGGTACGCAGTTGAAGGACACCGTGAAGAGGCTGTTCGATTCAGGTGCTTCCGAGATACACATGAGACCCGCCTGTCCTCCGCTTGTCTTCGGTTGCAGATACCTCAACTTCTCAAGGTCACGTTCGGTGATGGACCTTGCAGGGAGAAAGGCGATACAGGAGCTGGAGGGCGACAACGAGAGTATTCCCGGAGCTTACCTTGACCCGGATTCGGCAGAATACACCGCGATGCTTGCCAGTATCAGAAAAAGGCTGGGTCTGACCACGCTGGCGTATCAGAGGCTGGAAGACCTGGTGGAGGCCATAGGCCTTCCGGGGGAAAAACTATGTACCTATTGCTTCGACGGGACCGAATAGGAAAAGGCATTTGAACGAAGGGAACAAAATTGCAGGCTGAATTCTACGCGCTGCTCACGGCCGTCTGCTGGTCCGTGGGCTCTCTGATGGAGAAGACCGGGGTCCGTCTGGGAAACCTGACTCCCGTGATGGGAACCACTCTGAGGACCTTTTTCAGCCTACTGCTTCTGGCGATGCTGTCCGGACCATACTGGGGCGAGATCAAACAGGCTGGAACCAGACCTTTGCTGCTTGTGGCGGCCGGCGGTGGGATACTCGCAGGGGGTCTGGGAATCATTTTCCTGTACACGGGTCTCAAGCACGGGCAGCTATCATCGGTAATGACGATAGCCTTCTGTCTGACCCCGGTTCTGGGTGTGATACTGGGCGTACTCGTGCTGAGGGAGAAACTCAACCCTGTGCAGCTGGCGGGAATACTCCTCTGCATAGCGGGAGCGTCAATGACGGTTCTCTTCAAGGATACGGGGGCGCCTGCTCAGTAGCCGGCGGACAGATCCACCCTGAAGGGCATGCTGCCGCAGGATGCAAGGGCATTGATGGAACCGGCGATCTGACGGGCTCTTTCCATCTCCAGTGCTTCAGTCCCGAAACCGCCGCCCATGTGCGGTGTCATCACTATGTTGTCCAGTGAGGCGAGATCGTGGCGGGACGGCGGAGTGCACGTCCTCTCATCCTCCGATTCCGGGTACCTGTACCAGACGTCTATTCCAGCGGCACCTATGGAGCCGCTGGAAAGGCTTCTGTAGAGGGCGTCCTCATCCACAAGCCCGCCCCTGCCGATGTTCACCAGTACGGACTTCTCATGCAGTAGACCCAGTTCCTGTTCTCCAATTATGCCAACGGTATCGTCGGTAAGGGGAAGTGTCAGTACAAGCACATCCGTATACGGGAGAAGCCTGTGAAGTGAAGCAGCAGGCAGAATCCGGACGCCGTCTTCCACCGTCTCCGAGACCGCGCTTCGCCTTATGCCCGTGACAGAGGCCCCCAGGGCGCGGGCGGCCCTGCCGACCCTGCTCCCGATGTGTCCGTAGCCGAGGATAAGGACGGCGCTCCCGCAGATGAGAAGGCGGCCCTCCTGCCGGTACCTCCATGACCAGTCACCCTTTCTGAGCTCCCTGTCGGCGGGGATTATGAGCCTTGCGGCGGCTATCATCAGACCCAGGGCGAGTTCTGCGGCTGAATCGGCATTGTGGTGTATGTTGTGAACGGAGATATGCGGATGGTCCATCATGAGGAGGCGGGTACTCCGGGGCAGCCCTGCCCAGGGAAGAAGAAGGTGGGTGAGACGGGAGGAGCGTGCGATGAGGTCCGCGTCGGGTCTTCCCGAAACGAGTACATCGCAGTCGGCTGAAGAGCTGTCGGGCAGGATGGTCACCTCTTTCAGAAGGAGCGATTCGAGATGCCTCAGCATCTCCGGTGACCATTGCACATCGAGGAAAACCCTCAGCTCCAAAATCCCTCCTCGATTCGACGTTTATTCCGCTCACACTGGAACTCCTTTGCCGTATTGAATATCATATGAACAGGGACATCGTTTTCATAACCCGAGGGTCCGGCCGGCACCTAACAGGGGAGGAAAGAAGTGAAGGTCCACGGCAAGACGATCACTGTGAACACCCGGGGCTTCTCGGACATCGTGAACCTGGGGACCGAGGTCCAGTCCGTCGTGAGCGATTCCGGAGCGGATGACGGGCTCGTGACTGTAACGGTCATCGGCTCCACGGCTTCGGTCACCACCATGGAGTACGAACCCGCTCTCGTGGAGGACATGCGGGAGCTCCTGGAGAAGCTGGTCCCGCGGAACATCCCCTCGAGACACTCGGAGACCTGGGGGGATGACAACGGCTTTTCCCATATGAGGGCATCCCTGATGGGACCAGGGATCACTCTTCCCGTGGCGGACGGAAGGGTACTGACGGGCACATGGCAGCAGATCGTCCTCGTGGACCACGACAACCGTCCGAGGAGGAGGGAAGTAAGGATACAGGTACTCGGATGAGTCCCGGTTGCTGAAAGCATCCGCCCGGTTTATCATATTTCCGGTGCCGTTCCATATCGAGGGGCTCGACAGAGAGGAATGATAATGCTCACAGGATCCGGAGGACTGATTCGCTCAGGCCTGTTCATGACATCGGTCCTGGCAGTTCTCATGGCCGCGGGATGCATTTTCGATTCTGAACCGGAGGAACCCGGCTTTCCGTCCCAGCTCGATGCCACCATCTCCTTCCAGGCAATAGGCGACCCGGTCCTGTGCAAGTGCATGTCGGGATCCGGTCTGGCACTGGTGGCAGCCGGAACCAGCTTGGGAGTCATCGACATACAATCGGGACAGAGTCCCGTAGAACTCGCCCTGGGGGTGGAGATAGACGATATAGCCGACAGCGATGCGGCTGGTTACGCCTGGGTGCTGGCCGACTCCCTGCTCTATCCGGTCGATCTGTCCGGACCTTCCCTTGAAAGCCCCGTCAGGCTGGGGGGAGGGGGAAGCTTCGTGACCGTTTCATCAGCGGGGAACCGGGCCCTTGTCTCCATGAACGATGACAGTATAACCCTGGTGGACCTGACAGGGATGCAGGTGACGACCCTTGCGGAACTCCAGATACGGGCCTGTCAGGGGATGGCCTTCGGAGGCGATGAGACCGTATACGCCGCACTGGGTTCGGAGGGCGTCATCGCCGGATACGAGACGGAGAACTGGACGGAGATCGGGCGGGTATCCGTCCCTGGTGATGTGATAGACCTCTTTCCCGGACCATCGGGGTATATCTGCGTGATTGTGAACGGCAGCAACGAGCTGTGGTTCATCAGGACCAGCGACTGCAAGCTGTACAGTATGACCACCTTCCCCGAGACGCCACTGGCTGCGGCGTCGATGCCGGACGGCTCTTTCGCATACGCGACATGCGCTGGAAGCGGGCTCATGGTGGTTGCCGAGAACGGACAGATCGAGCTGCGCAGCCAGCAGTTCGGAATGCCTTCAAGCATTGACATCTCGCCTGACGGATCCAGGGCCGTGCTCTGCTCGACGGATGAGCGCAGGGTTTACGTACTTGTGAAGTAGGACGAGCCCGGGATCACTGGAAGGGCGGGATCAGCAGTTCCCTCAAGTAGTTGTTCCTCTCCACCAGTACATTCAGTGTGTCTTCCGAGAGCACGAGGAGTCCCCGGAGCGTTTCGGGATGATACACGGGGGTATCGTCGATATGGGTGATGAGGTCGCCGGGGCGGAGACCGCAATTCCAGGCCATGCTTCCCGTTATGACCGAGATTATCTGTATCCCGGAGGACCTTGATGTTGTCAGGGAGATGTTGGACAATGCGGTGACCCCGAAGGAGTACTCCGAGAAATCCCGTTCCAGGACCACCAGCCTTGCCCACATGTACCAGATCTGACCTGGATAGAGTACGAGGTAATCCCTTCCGTTGTCCTCAGGGAACTGCTGCGAAGGTCTGATTATACCCGTGATCATTCCCAGGAAAGCCCCGCTGCCGTTGAAGACAGCGGCTCCCATCAGACCGTCCCTCAGCTCAGCGGAAACCAGGAAGGACCCGTCAGGGTATCGCTCGATGGCCCTGCCCCTGACCTCTATCATCCCGCCGAGCCCCTGGCCTACGATGATGATCTCCTCCCCTATGTCAGGTATTGTGCTGGAGGGTTCCTGAAAATCATCGAAAACCTGATCATCGAAGCTCATCATTACAAGACCCAGGTCCGGGGAAATCACCATGGAGTCGGGGAAACCTATGCCGGAGGATGTCTCCACCGAGACGCTGTCGCCGGGGGAGAAGAGACACAGAGCCACGGCATGTCTGGGGGAAATCGATACCGCGGTGCACAGCTCGATGCCCCCGGGAGTGGTGCCGACCCTCACGGTATGAACGTAATCCGTGATGTCCGCGGGCACCGCCGAGGCAAGGGAGGTGATCAGAAGAAGAAGGATCATGATCCCTCAGAAGGATATAAGGCTTGCCTGCCTTGTGTATTCCGAGAGCGGAGCCGTCCTGATGCCTGATTTCGAGTACAGTTGCATTCCGACGTTCTTCGACTGGTAGGAAGTGATCCCGGCGACGGTGCCGTCACTGAGGGATTCTCCCGGGGAGGACAGGGGAAGAAGGGTTATGGCAAGTATGAGTATGGCCGCAGCTGCCGGCAGGGTGAGCAAGGCGCTCAGCTTCCTTCCTGCGGTCCGGTTACGGTCCGACACGTTGCTCAGCATTCGGCGAACCTGATTCTCGAGGTCGTCCGGCGGCACAGGTGAAGGGAGGTTCCTGGCAACTCTCGAGATGTCGATTGACATCCGCATTGTCCTTCTGCAGGAACTGCATCCCATCAGATGGAAATCCAGGAGTCTCTTCTGCTGCCCGGTGGCCTCGCCGTCGAGAACGAGGCTCATTATCATCTGTGCCTTCGAGCAGTTCATTTCCACTCTTCCCATACATCGTCCAGAAGCTCCCGGAGCCTGGCCCTTGCCCTGTTTATCCTTGATTTTACCGTGCCCAGCCTGATTCCCAGTATATCGGCGATGTCCTCGTAGGACATCTGGTCCTGCTCTCTCAGAATGAAGGGTTCGCGGTAGTGCGGGGGAAGCCGGTCCACCGCCTCCTCTATGGAAGCCCTCAGTTCGATTCTGCCGGCATTGTAATGGGGTGCGGTCTTGCCGGAGCTGGTAAGGTTGACATGTTCCAGCGGGACGCTGATCCACCTGGACCTCCTGCGCCATTCCTTCTTGGCCAGATTGCTGGCAATGGTGAATACCCAGTTCACCAGCTTCCTTTCCGGATCGAACTTATCACGGTACCTGTAAACCCTGCAGAAGGTCAGCTGCAGCATCTCCTGGGCGTCCTCCTCGTTTCCCAGCATCCTTATGAGAAGGGAGTATATGGGAGCCTGGAAGCGCCTGATGATCTCGGAGAATGCATCTTCGTCGCCGCCGCAGAGGTCGACCATAAGCTGAGAGTCAGACCTCGGGTCCTTCTGCGTACGCTTGGAAGTTATGATCCTGCCAGTCAAATCCGAACACCTTTCAGCTTGGGTGTCGCACTCGTTACATGTAATATACCCTGAGGGGTGTATATTGTTCCAGCCCCGAATTACTTGACCTGAACAGCGTTTGTAGCAAAGATAGTGTCTACCATGAAAAAGAAAAGAGCCATGGGAAACAGCAGAAGCACCGTACGACGGATACTCTCATACGTGAAGCCCTACTGGAAGTGGATGACCGGGGCGATGCTGTGCATGCTCTTCTTCGCCCTGTTCAGCGGCGCCTCCCTGGGAATGATACTCCCTCTCTTCGACGACGTGCTCACTCCCGAGGAACGACCGGGGGAGACCGGCGATCTGATGCCCCTGCTCAGGGAGAACGCGGGGGATGCGTTCAGCAGGCTGGGATCCGAGATCGCGTCCCTGGATGCGGGCGGGGCCGCGGACGCGGCGGGAGACCTGGTGGAGGGAATCAGGAAGACCTTGCGGGAGGCTGATCCGGGGCAGGTCCTCCTGGCTGTCATCATCGGCCTCGTGACCATAGTCGTCCTCAAGAACATACTGGGTTTTCTTCAGATCTTCTTCCTCTCCAGGGCGGAGCAGGGTATGGTGAACGATGTCCGCAGGAAGCTCTACGACCATCTGCTGGAGCTGGATATGGGCTTCTACACGTCAGCCAGGTCCGGGGACGTAATGGCCAGGTTCACGTCCGACGTCGGGAACATGAACTGGGCCATGACCGAGATGCTGATGAGCATTCCAAGACAGGCCGTGCTGCTCCTTGTATACCTGGGGCTTGCCCTGTGGGCATCCTGGAGACTGGCTCTGATTACTCTTCTTGTATTCCCCCCGGCCATGCTCTTCATCCTGATACTCAGCCGAAGGCTGAGGAGGAAGACCCACACCTCCCAGGAGAGGCTGGCTGATTTCTCAGCGATCCTTCAGGAGACCATCTTCGGCATACGCATAGTCAAGGCTTTTTCAATGGAGAGATTCGAGTCGGGGAGGTTCGCGGGAATGCTGGAGGTCCACAGGAGGACCGAAACCTCGCTGCAGAGGGAGAGGGCCCTGGCCAGCCCTGTCACCGAGACCATGGGCGCCATAGCCAGCGCCTTCATAATGTGGTACGGCGGGAAGGCCATACTCGCAGGCGGCGACCTGACCACGGGGCGCTTCCTGGTCTTCCTTGCGGCGGCGCTCTCAATGATGAATCCCGTAAAGACCATCAGCCATGCAAACAGCAGGATACAGAGCGGACTGGCTTCCGCGGAGAGGGTGTTCAGGCTCATGGACAGGGAGGTGGCCATACTTCAGCCGGTCGATCCCGCGCCTTTTGACGGCTTCTGCGAGTCCATCGAGTTCAGTAGCGTATCCTTCAGCTACGACGGGAACTCGCCGGTGCTGCGTGACGTCTCCTTCACCATTCGGAAGGGCGAGATAGTGGCCCTCGTGGGACCCAGCGGAGGAGGGAAAAGCACCATAGCCGATCTAATCCCCAGGTTCTACGACCCCGACTCGGGGAAGATCCTCATTGACGGATACGATCTTCGCACCATAGACCTGGAGGTCCTCAGGCGGAGCATGGGCGTGGTCACACAGGAGACTGTGCTGTTCAACGACACCATCAGGAACAACATCGCCTACGGTGAGGACGGCATTCCAATGGAGAGAGTGGAGCTTGCCGCAGAGGTGGCCAATGCCATGGAGTTCATCCGGGAATTTCCCGGGGGGTTCGAAACCGTGATAGGCGAGAGGGGCACCAGACTCTCCGGCGGACAGAAACAGAGGATAGCCATAGCCAGGGCGGTACTGAAGGACCCGGACATACTCATCTTCGACGAGGCCACATCAGCCCTGGACACCCATTCGGAGAGAATGGTCCAGCAGGCCATAGACGGTCTGGTGGAGGGCAGGACCTCCCTGGTGATAGCTCACAGGCTCAGCACGGTCACCAAGGCATCCATGGTGCTCTACGTGGAGGACGGCCGGATAGTCGAGAGGGGAACACACCCGGAACTGCTGGAAAAGAATGGCAAATACAGAAAGCTCTACGATCTGCAGTTCGCAGTTCAGTAGGACCGATCCGGTCACCGTGCCCGGGAGGACAGGTCCCGCCGGCAGCTGCCGCAGCACCGCCGTTATCCGCCTGCATTCACTGGGAGATGTCGTTCTGGCCCAGCCGGCGGCTGCAAGGCTGTCGGAAGGCGGAAGCTTGTTCCTGGTTACCTCGCGCGAGTATGCGCCCGTCGCTGAACGCATGGAGAACGTCATCCCGGTGATGCACGACCGGGAAACCGGTCTCCCCGGGCTCAGAAGGCTTCTCAGGGATATGGCTCCCGAAAGGATCGTGGACCTTCAGAACAGCATGAAGACAAGGCTGGCCACTCTGGGGATGAACGTCACTGGCAGGTTCCGAATGGACAGGGGCCTGCGGAAGAGGGTGCTTCGGGGAGACCCTGCGACAATGCCGGCAAGGAGACTGGATTTCCTCGGGGCCGCAGGCTTCACCTGGGGATGTGAGCCGAGTCTCGTGAGGTCCTCGCCGCCGCCGGAGGATCTTGCCGTTGGTCTGGGCGCGGGGGGAAGGTGGCGCCTCAAATCCATTCCATCGAGTGTCATAGCTGAAGCCGCCAGGCTCCTCATTGACCTGTACGGCGCAAGGGTGACCATTACCGGCGGCCCGGGAGAGGAGGACCTCGTCACGGAAACCTCCGCCTCGGTCATGAGGGATGGAGTGATGACCTATTGCGGGGAGGACGGGATCAGTGGCCTGATCGAAGTACTGGAAGGCCTCAGTCTGTTCGTGTCTCCCGACTCCGGTCCCGCCCATCTTGCGAAGGCCCTCGGTGTGCCGGTGATGGTGGTCTTCACTTCCACATCCCCGGCACTGGGGTTCTGGGAACAGGAGGGAGCGGGGATGTACACTTCCGGCAGGCTGGACTGCAGGCCCTGTCACAGGCACGGCGGCGAGGAGTGTTCCAGAGGGGACGAGGCATGCAGGAGGGGGATCCTTCCCCTGGACCTGGTCAGGAACGCCATGGAAATGGCGGTACGATGAAGACGCCGATGATGAAACAGTTCCTGGATATCAAGTCCGGGCATCCCGGAGAGATACTCCTGTTCAGGATGGGCGACTTCTACGAGACCTTCTTCGAGGACGCCGCGACGGTATCCAAGGCGCTGGGCATAACGCTGACCTCAAGGGGCGGGAGCGGTGAGGACGGCGAGCGCATACCACTTGCAGGATTCCCTTATCACGCCCTGGACGGGTACCTTTCGAAGCTGATAAAGTCAGGCTACAGGGTAGCCATCTGCGAGCAGACCGAGGACCCGGCACTCGCCAGGGGCCTTGTCAGGCGGGAGGTGATAGAGGTCATCACCCCGGGTACGCTTGTCAGCGGAGCGGCACTGGACGAGCGCAGGACATTGCTTCTCTGCGCCGCCTTCATCAGCGGGGAGAGGGGGGGTCTCGCCTTCTGCGACATCTCCACCGGGGAGATAGACGCCACCGAGATCGGCGCGCTCCTTGTCCCCTCAGAGATAGCCAGGAGGGATCCAACCGAGCTGCTGCTGCCTGAAGGCTCGGGAATACAGCCGCCTTCAGGCTGCGAACCCACTTTCGTGGAAAGGTGGAAGTTCGATCCCGATACCGCGGCGGGAGCCGCCGGTTCGGTGCTCTCCATCATCACCCCGGAAGGGTTCGGGGCGGCGGCGGACAGTCCGGCGGTATCAGCCGTAGGCGCGCTGCTTGCCTACGTAAGGGACACCAAGAGGATGGACCTGGCCCATCTGTGCTTCACCGGAATGTACAGGCGCGAGGACAGCATGATAATCGACAGGGGCAGCGCCAGGTCACTGAACATCACCGAATCCTCCCAGGGGGAGGAGCACGCCATTCTCTCAAGGACCACTGACGAGACCGTCACCGCGGCGGGATCGAGGGAGTGGCGGAAATGGCTGGAATCACCGTCCAGGGACAGACGTGTCATCGAGGAGAGGTACGACGCCGTGTCGTGGCTCATCGGGCACAGGGAAGCGCTGGAGGGACTCAGAAGCCGTCTCGACGGTTCCGCTGATCTTCAGAGGCAGTCGGGGAAGCTGGGGACGCTCAGGTCATCTCCGAGGGACCTGAGAGCGGTGGCTGACACCATTTCGATGCTCCCGGAAATCGCCGGGCTCATCGAGGGCGCCGATTCCGCGCTTCTGGCGGACATCGCTTCCATGGATCTTCTGGAGGGGACCGGCAGGATGATAGACTCCGTCCTTACGGAAGACCCTCCGGCAAGGCTGGCGGATGGCGGAGTGATAAGAAAGAGCGTATCCCGCGAGCTGGACGAGTACAGGGAGATACGCTCCGGCGGTCACGACTGGATAAGGTCCAGGAGGGATGAGGAGAGGGAGCGGACGGGTATCCCGAACCTGTCCATAAACAGCAACAAGGTCTTCGGTTACTACATCGAGGTTTCCAGAAGCCACCTGGACAAGATTCCGGAGGATTACATACGCAAGCAGACGCTGGTGAACGCTGAAAGATTCATAACGCCGCAGCTCAAGGAGATGGAGGCGCGCGTATTCCGTGCAGGCGATGAAATAGAGAAACTGGAGAACGAGCTGTTCTGTGATCTGAGAAAGAAGGTGGCTGACGACATAGAGGGCATAAGGAATGCCGGCAGGATGCTGGCCCGTCTTGATGTTCTCTCTTCGCTGGCCGTTCTCGCCTCCAGGTGGGGTTACGTAAGACCCCTGCTGGCGGAGATGCCCGGAATCTGCATAGAGGAGGGGAGGCATCCGGTCCTTGAAATGATACTGCCCCAGGGTGAGTGCGTTCCCAACAGCATCAGGCTCGATCAGGGCAGGAGGATCCTGCTGGTCACCGGACCCAACATGGCCGGCAAGTCCACATACCTCCGGCAGGCGGCTCTGCTGGTGGTCCTGGCGCAGGCAGGGTCCTTCGTACCTGCGGCCTCGATGACCTTTTCGCCCGTGGACAGGATATTCACCCGAATAGGCTCTTCTGATCGTATCACAAGGGGACAGTCCACCTTCCTCGTCGAGATGGCGGAGGCGGCCGCCCTGCTCAATTCCAGCACGAAGGACAGCCTGGCCATTCTTGACGAGGTGGGAAGAGGCACGAGCACTTATGACGGGCTCTCCCTGGCATGGGCCATGGTGGAGTACCTGCACGAAAGCGTCGATCACAGACCCCTGGTCCTATTCGCCACCCACTACCACGAACTCACCGCTCTCGGAAACCTTCTGCCGGCCGCGGCCAACGTGAACGTGAAGGTAAAGGACACCGGCGGGAAAGTAGTATTTCTCTACAGGATAGAGGAGGGCGGCACCGATGAGTCATATGGCATTCACGTTGCATCGATGGCCGGAGTTCCTCCAAGGGTCGTGCGCAGAGCCAGGAAGGTGCTCGTGGACCTCGAGGCGGGCAGGCACCTGATGCCCGGCGGGGGCGGCGAGGATCAGCTGGAGCTTTCCCTGGAACCCGCGGCGCCGGTGGAAGACCCCCTAGCGGACCGTTTGAGGTCCATCGACCCGGACTCCCTCACACCAAGGAGAGCGCTGGAAATACTCTACGAGCTACGCGACAGCATAGAATAGGATCGCCCGTAATCGGATAAGGTGAACAGGTGTTTACATCATGTGAAGAAACATGTATGATATGGCCGAAGATGAGAAAGGAGGCGGCCATGAGCCATATCATGACGGAAAACGGTTTCCCGTCCCCGGCTGAGATCCTGTTCATTCACCGGCAGGCTTCGGACTCCGGAAGGTGGCAGACCGCTCCCGAGTGTCCTATTGACCAGAACTCGATGAGCGTCTTCGGTACTCTGGGCAGCAGGTACTCGGTGCTGGTTCTGGAGAGGGATCGTGTAGATCCTCGATTGGCCGGTGCTGATGGGGGCTGGATCCTCGCTGACGGATGGCGCGGCGGCGAAAGGGTCAGGTTCGATCTCCAGTGGGCCGCAGATGCAGGAGAAAACGGATGCATCGCACTGTGCGGAAGGGAGGCGTCCGGACCTTTCTGCACTTCGGCCTGACCCCCGACGGTAGACTTCAAAAGCCCGTTGGGGTATTTTTCTCCGGACGGAACCCATTAACGCTATCCCGGGGGTGCTTCCAATAGCAGATAATCAGCATGAAGGTCTTTCCGTGATCTTCCCGGCCTTCAACGAGGAGGAGAACGTCCGCTACATGGTCGAAAGGATCATGGAAGTCCTCCATGATCTCGATATTCCCGGCGAGGTGATCATTGTGGACGACGGTTCCTCCGATCGCACGGCGGCAGTCGCCCGGGAGATGGCCGGAACCGACGGCCGGATAAGAGTCGTGAACCATCCCGTCAATATGGGCATAGGAAGAGCGGTCTGGAGCGGGATCAGCAGCGCCACAATGCCCTGGGTCTTCTACACCGACTGCGACGGCCAGTTCGATCTCGGTGAGCTGAGTATCCTCTGGGAAATGCGAAACAGCGCTGACGTCATATCAGGGTTCAGGCGGAACAGGCAGGACCCGCTGATGCGCCTTCTTTATTCCTTCGCATACAATTCACTGGCGTACCTTCTTTTCTGGGGCGGTTTCAGGGATGTCGACGCCTCTTTCAAACTGTTCAGGAGAGACATCTTCAGCCGTTTCGACGTAAGGTCGAACTCCAGCGTGGCAGACCTGGAACTGCTCCTGTTCCCGAGGAAACTGGGAATGAGGGTCCTTCAGGTACCGGTGTCGCATTACCCCAGGAGGGCCGGAACCGTTTCATGCGAGAGCTTCAGGAACGGAATATTCGCCTGGGTCAGGATCGGCCCCGTGATCGAGATGTTCGTCCAGCTGCTCAGGCTTCGGGCCAGGGTATGGAGGGGAGATGTCCGGAGAGAGGACTGAAGCGCTCCTGGTCACTCCGCTGCCTCCGATGGAGACAGGTCTGGCCACCTACGCCGTTCGCGTGCTGGAACATACCCGCGACAGCATCAGATGGACGGTGGCATTCCCCGGGAAGGCCGATATTCAATCGCTTCCTGAAGGGCCCTCTTACATTCCCATTGATGCCCTCGACCCGGATGATGTCCCGGAAAGAAGGATATTCCAGCTGGGCAATTCCGTCCACTGCTTCCCGGTTCTGCAGACGCTCTACGTTCTTGGCGGTACGGTCCTCTTCCACGAGACCGTCATTCACCACATGATCAGATACTGCTGCCTTGAACAGGGGAGGGTGGAGGATTACAGGAGGGAGCTTCGGTTCTGCTTCGGACCTGGGGCCGGCAGAGTGGAAAGGATACTGGCAGCGAAGGGGCTCCCGGATACGGAATACGACTCTCTCCTGAAGAGGTATCCTCTCATCGGCAGAGCCGTGAACGCCTCTCACAGCGCTGTATGCCTCAATGAATACGCCGCAGGGTCCATACGGGGCTGCTATCCCCCGGGAGCCGTCATCACGGTGGGCCATCCCCTGAGCCCTGTCCCGGAACTTGCGGAGATCAGGAAACCATTTCCCGTGTGCCTTGGAATGGTGGGAAGCTTCCATCCCGGCAGGAACCTGCCCGATGTCCTCAGGGCCATGGAGATCATCCGATGCCGGGAACCGAATGCCGGTTTGCTGCTGATAGGCGGGGGCTACCCTGAGGACCTTCCTCCATGGGCCATGGCGACAGGCAGGGTCCCGGAAAGGGAATACCAGAGCTGGATAAGGGTCCTGGACTGCGTCCTGGACCTGAGGCATCCCACCTGCGGCGAGACCTCCGGAAGCCTGCTGGAAGCCATGAGGGCTGGAATACCTCCCATAGTATCAGCGTCGGGGGCTTTCATCAACCTCCCATCCGATGCGGTGATAAGGATATCTCCTGACAACATTGTTCAGGCCCTTCCGGCGGCTTTCGATATCCTGAGACGGGATGACCGGCTGCGTACCCTGATAGGCAGGGGGGCGGCGGACCATGCGAATGCGACGGGTTCAGTGGAGAGACTGGAAAGGGACTGGGAGAGGGTGATTGAACTGGCGGGAACATTCTCACGGGCCATCGTGGCGGAGAGATCTCCCGTTTCCATGGCGCCCGCATGGGTTGACCCGCCTCAGGGTTTCGAGAGGGACCTGTTCACAGGTCCTGTAACATGGAAGTTCAGCGATGGTTCGATCCTCACCGGCCCCGCCGGTTGTTCCGGCGGTTTCCTGACAGCCTGGGGCGGAGGTTCGGTGAACGGCGTCCGGCTTCCGGACCAGCCCGCTGTAATCGCCTTCGAAGGGGAGGAGCTTCTGTTCAACGGCAGCGGAAGGATCTCGGATGTATTCTGGAAATAGGTCCGGCGGTTCCGGCAACGGCTTGTTCGCCGCAGCCTCGGTGGCATCGGTCCTGCTGCTGATGATGCCCTACATTATCATGTTCTCTTCGGGCACTTCCGGCCTGGTGGGTCTGCCCGCCGAAGACCCTGCGGTCGAGGGTGACGGTGATCCCTACGAGCACGCATGGCATTTCTGGTGGGTTTCCCGAGCCCTGGCCGGCGGGCAAGACCCGAGGTTCTGCCCGTTGATCTACGCCCCGGATGGAGCCTCCCTGGTCTACGACCATGTCGGATGGTTCGATACGCTGGTATTCGGTTTGACAGGGCTGGGACGGGAGTATCCGGGGCTCTCACACAGCCTTTCCCTCCTGATGGGTACACTCCTGACGGGCATCTTCGGCTGGCTCCTGGCAAGGTCATGGGGCGCGGAGAGGTACGCGGCGCTGTTCACGGCCCTTGCCCTCGCATGGATGCCCGCAAGAACGGCGCACCTGCTGCAGCACTACCAGGTAGCCGGCTGCTGGGCCCTTCCCGGAGCTCTCTGGGCTGCTGCCCTTTATCTTAGGAAGGGCGGGGGGGCGGCCCTGGCAGCCTTCGCTGCCTTCACCCTGGCCGGAGGTCTGGAAAGTCCCTTCATCTCACTGTTCATCCTGGCCTGTCTCCCCGCCGCCTGTTTTCTCCTCGGGGGCAGCTGGAAGAGAACCGGGATACTGTCGCTCTCATGGGCTGTTCCCACGCTGGCCCTTGGCATTCTGGCCGCGTCTTCCCCGGGCGATTCGGGATCGCTGGAGCCGGAATGGAGGGAAGCCGTCTACTGGGCTGCGGAACCCCAGTCATTCCTTCTGCCGTCGCCCTTCGGGACCGCGGGGTCCCTGGCGCGGATGCCGTCGCGAATGTCTTGGATGTCCAACACCTTCGAGGGTGTCGTGACTCCGGGTCTCGTTCTTCTGTTGCTTTTCGGGCTCTACTCGTTCCGGAAGAAGAGCATGAGGATGGCGCTGGTTGTCGGGGTTTTCTGGCTGCTTGCCCTGGGACCCGAGCTGAGGTTTCTCGGCAGGCCGCTGGGAATACCGCTCCCGTTCAGGATATTTCAGCTCCTGCCTGTGCTGGGCGGGATCAGGGCTCCATCCAGGTTCGCCATTCCCGGGGGTCTGTTCGTGGCGCTGGCGGCGGGAATGGCGGTCTCGGGGCTGAAGGGTCGATGGAAGTACGCTGCATTCGCTCTTCTGCTGATGGAACTTGCCCTGCCTTCCCTCCCGACCCTCCGTGACCGCATACCCGCCGAATGCAGTGAAGTCCCGGCCGGATCCACAGTGCTGGAACTGCCGGTGGACAGGAACATCAGGATGTATTCATGGTTCCAGACCGGAGGGGATTACTCGAGACGGTACGCTTTCATGGCTCGACTTCCGGATTTCGAGGATACCGGTCCTGTCCCTGAAGGCGCGATGGAGCCGGTAGACGTGCTCATGTACCACAGATGGCTCTACAGCCCCGTGCAGCGGGCGCTGCACGACGCGGAACTCGCGGAGTTCTTTCCTGAGGGTACAGGCTCCGACTCCGTATGGGTGGCGGAGGCAGACGAATGAGCGAGATCAGGGTCGCCTTCGACCTGAGTTCCGTGCCACACGCCCTCGGAGGCGTCTCCAGGTACCTTCTTTCCCTGGCTGAAGCACTGGTGACAGCCGCGCCTGAACGGGGGATAGAACCGGTGCTGGTAGACGTTGAAGCTGCCCATCCCGGAGTGCCGGGACCCGGAGCAATGTGCAGAGTCGTGCCGACTCCTTTATACATGGAAATACCGCTGCTGCGCCGCATACCCATCAGACGCGGCTGGGAAGAGTCTTCAAGGGCCGGCAGGATCGGCAGGCGAACAGGCTGGCCCCGGGTATACCATCACAGCGGTGTTCAGCCATTCAACCCGCCGGGATCTGTCTCGGTGGTCACCGTATACGACTTCTCCGCCCTGGATCATCCCGAGTGGCACACCCGGGACACTGTTTCCTACGCCGGAGTCGAGGAGGAGATGCTCAGATCGGGTTCCTATGCCGCGGCCATATCCTCATGGACCGGGCACAGCCTTTCGGGAAGACTGGGCATCCCCGAGGAAATGGTATACGCAGCAGGGGGTGCGGCCGACGACGATTTCTCACCCGGTGATCCTTCGCCGGAAATCATGGAAGAGTACGGTCTCGAACCCTTCGGGTATCTGCTTCATGTCGGGAATTTCGTTCCCCGCAAGAACATCCCTTTCCTTGTGGACGTATACCGCGAATCCAGAAAAGAGGGGATGGATGTTACACTGGTGCTGGTCACCGAAGGCGGATGGGGAGGCGTCACGGTCGCCGAGGGCGACGGAGTCCGGATACTGCACAGGGTGCCGGATGTTCACATGCCACACCTCTACCGGGGTGCAAGGGCCCTTCTGATGCCCAGCGAGTATGAAGGGCTGGGCCTTCCGGTACTCGAGGCTTTCGCTTGCGGGACACCGGTTATATCGAGCGATTCAGCCGCTCTGAAGGAGACGGTGGGCCAGAACGGGGCACTGATCCCTGCGGGTGACGGAAGAGCCTGGCTCAGCCAGCTGAAGTCTCTTTCGGATCCGGCCAGGATCGAGGTGCTGAGGCGCATGTCGGCCTCGGCCCATAGACGTCGGTGGTCCGATGTGGCGGAGGGTCTCTGCGATTTCTACCGGAAGATAGCCGGTCGATGAGAATACTCCACCTCGTCCACAGGTCATGGCCGTTCCACGGCGGAGCCGAGCGGTACGTGATGGAGCACGCAGCGGCGGGTCTGGAGAGAGGACACAGCTCCGTGATCTGCACCACGGACGCCTGGGACATGTCATGGCTGGTCTCGAGGTCGGGACTGCACATCCGGAGGAGAAGGGACATCCACCGGGGTGTGGACATCATCCGTTTCCCGGTGGCACATCCGCCTTTCCAGAACGTTCTCAGGGGATTGTCCCGGAGGTTCCGTCAATGCGGAAAGGACCGTTTCTTCTATCCCAACCCTTTCATACCTGAACTTGGAAAATGGCTTTCAGCTGACCGTGGCTTCGATCTCGTGCACGCGAACGCCATGCCCTTCATGCTCTATCACGGTTGGGCCTACTGCAGGAGGCGAGGCTGCCGTCTTGTCTCCGTCCCCCACGCCAACGTGGGAGAGAGGTTCAGGAGAGTCGATGGAATGGACTACTTCGGAGGATGCCAGGAGAGAATCCTCAAGGAGAGCGCCTTCGTCTCTGCCCAGAGCAGTTTCGAGAGGGGGCTCTACCTGGACTTGGGCATCCCGCAGGAAAGGATCCATCTCTCGGGAAGCGGGATAGACCCTGAGGAGTTCCGCAGAGCCGACGGGAACGCAGCACGGATCCGCCTCGGACTCGAAGGTCCGCTGATCCTCAGCCTCACGGCCCATTCCAGCCAGCGGGGAGTCAAGGACATGCTTGAAGCCTTCCGCGCCATTACCCTGAGGGGCGTGGATGCGACCCTCGTCCTGGCCGGCCCCGTACTGCCGGACGCAATGGAGCACCTCAGGCTGCTGGTTCCCGGAGACCCTCTGCTGAGAGACAGGGTCACGGTCACAGGCTACGTGAGTAAGGAGGACAGGATAGACCTGCTTCAGGCGGCTGATGTGGTAATGCTTCCATCCAGGCTGGACTGTTTCGGAATAGTGCTGCTCGAGGCATGGATGCTGAAGAAGCCCGTGATAGGATGCTGGTCGGGAGTGATGCCCGATATCATAGATGACGGCGGGAACGGTTTCCTCGTGCCCTTCGGCGACCCGGTGACCCTTGCCCACAGAATTGAGCTTCTCATGAGGGTTCCCTCCCTGGGAGCTTCCATGGGAGAGTCGGGGCAAAGGCTCGTGCTGGGGAACTGGACCTGGGACAGGGTGACCGACCGGTTCTACAGACGGCTCGCGCAGTGCTTCGCGGGAAGGCATGCGGAATGATCCCTCGAATGACCGCCTCGGTGGTTACCTGGAACTCGGAGAGGCTTGTGCCCTCTCTGGCTGACACTCTCAATGCACTTCTGCCTATCTGCAGGGTAATCGTATCGGACAATGCCTCCACCGACGGGACTGCTGATCTCCTGAAGAGAGAGGTGCCGGGAGCAAGAGTGATGGTGAATCCACGCAACGGAGGGTTCGGATACGGCAACAACAGAGTACTGGAGGTCTGTGACACGGAATTCCTGCTTCTGCTCAATTCAGATGCCTCAATAAGCAGGGAATCCCTCGAGATGCTCCTGGAGACTCTCCTGGAAGACCCCGGGCTTTCCGGGATCCAGCCCCTGATAAGGCTGTGGGGCTGGCCATCGATAACTCTCAGCGCCGGATGCTCCATGAACGAGCACGGATTCGGCTACGACATGGATTTCATGCATTTCCAGTCCCTGCCTGATCCCGTACCGAGGGAAGTCCCCTGCCTCACCGCGGCCCTTTCGCTTTACAGGACGGACGCTGTGAGGAGGGCTGGAGGTTTCGACGAGAGAATGTTCATGTATTTCGAGGATATCGACCTGTCCCTGCGACTCCGATCCCTGGGCGGCGGTCTGCTTTTCCAGCCCGGGGCTGAAGCGGAGCACATGACGGGGGCTTCCAGCGGCAGGAGTGCGGCGGACAGGTGGGAGCTGCGTTCTGCGGCGTATCTGGCGAGAAAGTACCTGGGAGGTTCCGGATGCAGGCTTCCCCGCTACTGGACGGAGAGGGAATGGAGGACAAGGATCCACGCCATGCTTCACGGGTTGCCCTGGTTCTGGAGACCGGGGGCAGTCGCGCAGGCTGTGAGAACGCCCGTTGATCCCGTAGCGCTTTCCGGCGAGCTGCTTTCATGGGTCCTTGCCCCGAGGCCGCTTCGTATGCCCCGGCCGAGACCTCCGGACGGTTCAGAGGCCCGGCTGCCCGGCGACGGTCAGGTCCGGCCGGGTCCGGGATGGCGCGACGGAAGAACGGGGCCCTGGGGTTTCGGGTGCCTTAAGGTGCCTTCCGGCAGGGGAAGACTCCACCTGAGGATAGTCTCGTGCGATATTCCGGGTTCCGTAGCCCTCTGGTCCGGAAACCGATTCCTCTGCCGGACATTTGTCGGCGGCGGGGCTGCGGGATTGACGGCGGAGCTTCCCGAAGGAGAGGAAAGTGCCTATCTTGTTCCCGACAGACCCGAGCAGACACTTGAACTGGAGAATGTACATTACGAACTCTTATAGGATAATGGCTCTGGGTGTTTTCACAGCATCCCTGGCGCTGCTGAGGGGACCTTCCCTTCTGGCTGGTTCGGCGTGCCTGCTGACAGCAGGGTTACTGACGTACAGGGGAGTCAGGATCGCGCTTGTCGCTGCATTGTTCCTTGGCGGCCTTTCGCTGATGGCACGACGGCCGTCGGCCATGGCGGCTCTATTGATCACAGGATCGATGATAGCAATGGCAGGATCGGATCGGATCATCTCCAGGGTCCTGATACTTGCCTCAACAGGTCTTACCTTCGCATCCGGAGCCCTCGATGACCTGCTCCCCCTGGTTCCCGCCGTGCTTGCCGCCGCGTTCCTTCCCGGGGCGCGGCGGAGGGGGGCGGTGGAAGGTGCGGGTCTCGTCCTGATGCTGCTGGCCGCGGGACTGCCCGCAGCTTCCGATCGGAACGTCGCCCGCGGGTGGGAAAGGATTGAGGGTGGGACAGCGGAATGGACGCACGATGAGCCACTGGACCTTGCAACCCCCGTACTTGTCCTCGATGCCGGAGAGGAAAGGTTCCAGCATCTCTCATTGACCATGTCCGCCGGGGGTACAAGGGACCGGCTGCCTGTGGGCATGGTAGTCTCCGGCGACTCTACCCTGCCTGTCATGCCCGGTGACAACACCCTGGAGATCGATCACCCTGATTTCCCCGTGACGGTCCTGCTCACGAGGGAATGGAAGCCTTTCAACCACCCTGTCATACATTTCATTCGGGCGGAGGCCGGCGTTGAGCGGGCTGATTGATAAGGCCGCCGGCTTCCGGGGAATGCTCTTCCACGGTATGGGGGCCGTTCTGGTATTCGCCGTCTGGAGACTTACCGGGATGCCGTCACCGGGAACCCTGGGAAGGCTCATCCCCCTGGCCTGGTTCATCACAGCCATTGTCTCAGGCAGGGAGAGTGTCTCCGCCGCATCGGCCTGGCTGCTTGGAGCCTTCCTGATCCTTGCCACCTTCTGGGCTTCTTCGCCTCCGATGTTCATCATCTCTTCCTCATGCGGCCTGGCCGCCCTGTTCCCCGGGCTACTGAGGGTATCCCGGACCCGTCTCGGACTTCTGACCGCGATGATACCCCTGGTACCTCTGGTGCTTCTGCTCGTGCCGTTCACAGGAGACGAGCCTCATTATGCATGGATAACGGAGAGCATCTTCCCGGGGGACGGTGACGCTTTCTCCGGCTATGCTTACCAGCGCGGAGACACAGTCGAGGGTATCAGCCATCACCAGAGCCTTTTTCCCGCCCTGATGCTCCCGGGTTATCCCCTGGGGATGGAAGGCCTCAGGCTGGTGAACATACTCTTCGCCCTTGCAGCTACCATCTTCATGTCCATGATCCTCAGGTCTTCCGGTTCTCCCAGGTGGAGGGAGCTGTCACTGCTGGGAATCCTGATGGTGCCCGGCAGCGCCGTGCTGGGGCTGGTCTACCCCGGATGGCTTGCCCTGGCCGTTTTCCTCCTGGGCATACACATGTTCCTTTCCGGCGGGCGTCGCGTCTGGGTGGTGGCGGCCGCCGCGGTACTGGTCCTTCTGAAGATGAGGTTCGCCGGTATTTCCGCAGGGATGCTCACCGCACTGGTGCTGGAGACCAGAGGGAGACGGAGATGGACACTGCCAATCGTCCTTGCGGGTCTGGCGGTTGCCGGGCTGCTTTTCGACCTGGTCTTCCTCGGGGGCCGTGTTTTCTGGGTCAGGTACGGGAACGCGCCCTTCCTGAAGACGGTGCTGCTCCAGCCGTTCTACCGTTACCCGGACATGATAGTCTCAGCATTCTCAACCCTTGTCGATGTCGAGAGCGGGCTCCTTTGGAAAGCTCCATGGGTGCTTGCGGCGCTGGCAGGGCTCCCTGTGCTCAGAAGGGAGAACAGGCGGCTTTTCAGATGGCTCGGTATTCCTGCACTCGTCTATACCGTCTTCCTGGTTCTCTGGGCCGGCGTCAACTGGAGCGGGATGCCCACTCCTGCCGGAAGGATGCTCCTTCCTCTGCTTCCTCTGCTCCTTGCCTCCCTGGGCAAGGTCTGGGACAGGAGGGGAACTGCCGTGCTGGTATGGGTCTCACTCGCCGTTTCCGCCGCCCAGTTCTGCCATCCGCTTCTGCGGTTCAACTATGCTGACGGGACCGACAACCTAATGAGCATGCTGGCCGGTCCCTTATCGGGGATATACGCATGGCTGCCCACCGCCGTCAGGTTCCGACTGCCCGCCTTCGCAATATGGACTCTGCTGTCCGCCCTGGTGATCTGGTTCGTTCACAGAAGGAGCAGAGTCACCGAGTACGCGATAGCCGCCGGCTTCGGTTTCCTCTGCCTTCTTGGTGGAATGCCGAGGACGGACTGGGAGGCCGAGGACATACCTTCGTCCATGATGGATTTCTGCACGCTCTATCCGGCGGAGAACGAACCGGAATCCAGGGCTTACTGGCTTTTCTCCAGGGAACGGATGCTGCTGCTGTCGGGAAGGGGGGACAGGGTCAGGATACCTCTTAACGCCGCCGGTGGAGAGGCGGTGACGGTGACGGTATCCTTCCGAGGGGCAGGTTCCGGAGAGGGGCCGGGACTAAGAGCATCATGCGGCGGATGGAGCGATTCGATCTTCGCCGTTTCGGAAGTGATGGAACCGCCCGTATGGACGACCCTCATAAGGGATACGCGGCTCGAAGGGAAACCGGAGAACCTCAGGGAGCTCACATGGCGTATAACCGTCCCGGCTGTGTGCGATACACTGATCCTCACACCGATACCGGAAGCCGGCAGGAGGTCCGGCTGCGGCGGCATATACCTTGATGAAGTGTCCATCCGGTAGGTGCCGTGTCCTCTGCGGCTTGCGCCGGAACTGAGGCCTGTGCAGTATTGAGGTTGAGCGTAGGATAAGCCTTGACCGGGGAGGATGATTGTCCAGAAGGTTTATAATAGGAGTGGAATTCCTGACCGGGCTGTCCATAGGCGCGGCTGCGGCAGCGGCTGCCGTGGCTTTCATGACTGCGTTCCTGGTCAACAGGGACCTGGGGGCCCAGTCCGGTCATATGGCCACGGTAACCGCATTCGCACTGGGCCGTTCAATAGAGGATGATCCCGTGGAACAGCTGGGGAGAGTGGCAGACCCCCTTGTAAGGAGCGGAAGCCTTGAGGCAGCCGTGGTCCTGGATCAGGCAGGGAGGGTAGTGGCAGCCTCCGGCGATTCCGGTTCCGAAGCTCCGGTGCCCGGGGAATCGGACGAATGGTACTTCGCCGAGCTCCCCGGCAGCGGTCTCATTGTGGGTGTCAGACCGGGTATGTCATCGATCGCATCGGTCTACAACGTATTGATCACAGGTCTGGCCGCTCTGACTGCCGCACTGGCGGTCCTCGCATTCTTCACTCCAAGGTACCTTTCCCGAACCGTGATCTCGCCTCTCCGCGAGATACTTGTGGAAGCTGACCGGTTCACCAGCGGGGGAGGTATCGATCCCGAAACGGCGGGAGCTTCCTTCCACCGTCTGGTAGAGCTCCTCCACGAGCGGGAGAGACAGCTGAACGAGATGAAGGAGAGAGCGGAGGAGAGGGCGGAGAGGATAGAGAAGAGGTCAGCGGCCATACTCTCGGTGCTGGGCTCAGCGGTGCTGGCCATGGATTCCGAAGGGAAGCTCCTGCTCTTCAATCGTCAGTCAAGGGAGCTGTTCAGTCTTGATTACGGTGATATCGGGAGTGAGTTCCCATGGCAGAGGACCGAGGCGGGAAGGAAGCTGAAACCCCTGCTGGATCGCGGCGGTGACGAGGGTGTCTCATCCGGGGAGTTCCAGCTGGCAGGGGATAAGGGCAGGATCGATCGCATCTTTACCGTTGAGATCTCCCGCTCGAGGGGGGACGAGATAGCCGTCCTCGTGACTGATGTGACAAGGATCGGGGAACTGGAGAGGCGGATAGCCGACCAGACGGCAATGGCGGACCTTGGAGCTGCTTCGGCCGGCATATCCCACGAGATGGGAAACACCCTGTGCGCCCTGTCGGGTTTCGTGGACCTGCTGGCCAGAGGACACTCGGATACCAGGACCGGCAACATCCTGGCGGAGGTGAGAAGAGAGGTCAACTCGGCCCGGTCGCTCATCAACTCATTCGGCAGCTTTGCGCGGTCGCCGGAACCCGAGGCATGCCGGATCTCCGCCGGCGACCTGGAGGCGGCCATGAAGGATGTCTGCGGCGGATTTCCGGAGAGGTGCTCGGTTTCGGTAAACACGGGCGAGATAAGACTCAACGCCGATATCAAACTGATCTCATCATGCCTTCGTAACCTTGTCCGGAACGCGGTGGAGGCTCATCCGTCCTCAAGCATCCGTGTGAGCGTCACTTCTTCCGGAGGCAACGTCATCATCTCCGTCGCCGATTCCGGTCCGGGTCTTCCCATGGACTGCGAGGAGGTCTTCAGACCTTTCCGCTCCACCAAGGACAGGAGCAGCGGCAACATGGGACTGGGGCTTTCGGTGAGCAGGAGGATAATCAGGGCCATGGGCGGAGAGCTCAGCGGCAGGAACCGCGACGAGGGGGGGGCGGTGTTCGAGATAGTGCTTCCCCTGGACTCATCCTAGGAGGTTCATGATGGACAGCATACTGCTGGTGGAAGACAAGCGCGCCATGCGCAACATGCTCACCACGGCCCTCAGGGAGGACGGGTGGAACGTAATCGCAGCGTCCTCGGGCGCCGAGGCCATCAGCAAGCTGGGATGCGGGAGCACGGCCCTGGTGCTCAGCGACATATGCCTCCCCGGTGAGATCAGCGGAATGGACATACTCAGGAGGTCAAGGGAGCTCAACCACTGGGTTCCCGTGGTTCTCATGACGGCATTCGGGACCGTGGACCTTGCCGTGGAGGCGATGAAGGAAGGGGCCCGGGATTTCATAACCAAGCCCTTCGATCTGGACGAGCTACTGGCAATGGTCCGGAGGTATTCCAACTCCGCGGGAACCGAACTCGTAGGTTCCTCGCCTTCCCTGATGGCGACATTGAGGAGGGTCTCGAAAGGAGCGGAGACTAACCTGAACATACTCATACTGGGAGAGAGCGGCACGGGAAAGGAACTCCTTGCAAGGCTGATACACAGGGAAAGCTCCCGCAGTGAAGGGCCCTTCGTCCCGGTCAACTGCGCCGCAATTCCGGCAGACCTCCTCGAGAGCGAACTCTTCGGAGCGGAGAAGGGCGCTTACACCGGTGCCGACAGGACTCGGCCGGGAAGGTTCGAACACGCACAGGGAGGGTCGATCTTTCTCGACGAGGTGGGAGACCTGGACAGGACCCTGCAGGGCAAACTGCTGCGGGTGCTTCAGGAAAGGGAATACACCAGAGTGGGGGGGACCGAGATATTCCACACCAACGCCAGGGTCATCTCCGCAAGCAACCGTGACCTTAAACGCGAGACGGAGGAGGGTAGGTTCAGGGACGACCTCTATTTCAGGATAGGGGAGTTCCCGGTCTCGATATCTCCCCTCAGGGACAGGTCGGAGGATGTGCCGCTCCTGGCGCGACACTTCCTTGACCGGTCAGGCTACTCCAGGATAGAGATAACGGATGATGCGATGGAGAAACTGAAGGCTTTCCGATGGCCCGGCAATGTACGTCAGCTCAGGAGCATCGTCCTCCGGGCGGCGGCTCTGGCCGACGGGCCTGTACTGGGTCCTGACAACCTCGAGATAGAGGGTCCTGACAGGGAGACTGGGCTCCTTGAACAGTCTGCCAGGGCAGCCAGGGACAGGGAAGTGCAACTGATAAGAAGAGCCCTGAGGGAGACCGGCGGGAACAGGAAGAAGGCGGCTGAGCTGCTGAAGGTCAGCTACAGGACCCTGCTGTCACGTCTTAAGGAGCTTGACCTCTGAGCTGAGGGGAGACTGCCGGTACCCTGTCGCAGTTCATGAAAAGTGTTGTTTCCCCGGGCTTGCTGAAATATAATTGAGCTCTGTTCACAGATTGCTCCCGCTCTTTCCGAATTCGAAGGATATCCATTGTTCATTGCCGGAAATACTGAAAGGAGCCCGTTCCATCGTGATCAGGAGACTGGATGAGACCTCCCCGTCGGATTACCTGGAGATAGGCCTTCGAAGCGGTCTCGAGATACATCAGCAGCTGGACACCGAGAAGAAGCTGTTCTGCCGCTGTCCTGTCCTTCCCTATAGAGATGACTATGACGCCCAGGTCCTGAGGCACATGAGGCCCACCCTGTCGGAACTCGGTGAATACGACGGCACGGCCCTCATGGAATTCAAGACCAGGAAGAACATCATCTACCAGATAAACAAGAACACCATATGCACGTACGAGATAGACGACACCCCGCCTTTCGAGCTCAACCGGCAGGCCCTGGAGTTCGGACTGGAGATAACCATGCTCCTGAACTGCAAGCTTGTGAGCGAGATACATGTCCAGAGGAAGCAGTACCTGGACGGATCCATTCCCGCGGGTTTCCAGAGGACCACCATTCTGGGGGTGGACGGATGGATACCTTTCGGTGACAGAAGGATAAACATCATCCAGCTCGGTCTCGAGGAGGATGCCTGCAGAGAAGTCAGCGACAGGGGTCACCTGAGGGTCTACCTGACGGACAGGCTGGGCATACCCCTGATAGAGACCGTGACCGCCCCCGAGATGAGGACTCCGCATGAGGTGGCCCAGGTTGCCAGGATCCTCAGCAACCTCGCCAGGGCTTCGGGCAAGGTCCGCCGCGGCATTGGAGCGGCGAGACAGGACGTAAACGTCTCCGTGGAAGGCGGTAGAAGGGTGGAGATCAAGGGAGTGTCGCGTATCCCGGAGATCCCTCTTCTCGTCCACAACGAGGCTTTCAGACAGGTGTCATTGCTGGAGATAAAGGCTGAACTGGGAAGAAGGGGGATAGGGGATACAGATTTCAGCCATAAGGTGCTCGATCAGACCGGTGAGCTAGCCGGGACCTCCTACCCTCCGGCGGCTTCCGCCCTGAAGCAGGGACATCGGCTGAGGTCGGTGCTCCTCAGGGGGTATTCCGGTCTGCTCTCCGTACCGACGCAGCCAGGGAAGACATTCGCTGACGAGATCTCCGACAGGGTCAGGGTGATCGCGTGCCTCGACACCCTTCCGAACATCGTGCACGATGGCGGCGGGGGGGAGAGCTTCTCCGGCGCGGAATGGGAAATTCTGAAGCGGAACGCCTCCTTCCGTCCCGAGGATGCACTGGTGGTGGTATGGGGATCGCCGGAGGACCTTGAGACAGCGGTGGGGGAGATAGCCATAAGGGCCAGGGAGGCCATCGACGGAGTCATCAACGAGACCAGGCAGTCACTGCCTGACGGGACCAACGGTTTCGAGCGCATCCTGCCGGGTCCCAACAGGATGTACCCCGACACGGACCTTCCACCCATCGCCATAGGGAACGAACTGATCGGCAGGATAACCTCCGGATTGCCGGAAAGGCCCTGGGAACGCGAGGAAAGGTACGTGACCGCCGGAGCGGCACCTGAATCGGCAAGGCAGATGAGCATCTCCCCCCTGAGGGACCTCTACGATGAGGCCCTGAAAGTGTCCGATTACTCCCCGGGGGAACTCATGCATTTCTTCCTCAGCACGCTGAGCCATCTGAAGAAAAGAATCGACGTGCGGGAAGTGCCTGGAGACGTCCTCCTGCATGTACTCTCCGCCACCGGTGATTCGGGGCTTCCCCTCGAAGCCGCGGCTGCCGTCCTCAGGAGCGTATGCATACCCGGGGGGATTAACATCTCCGATGCACTGAAAGCACTGGAAATCCCCGGAGACGACGAGATCAGGAAGATGGCGGGTGACCTGGTCCGTGAGATGGACACGGAGACAATGGGGGAAGGCGCTCTCGCGCGCCGCCTGACAGGCATGATCGTCGAGAAATCCGGTTTTCTGGCGAAAGGCGCAAGGGTCACGGAGATAGTCAGGGAGTTCATCCCCGCCGGCAGCGAGTTCGCTGCCTCTTCTCGGAACAGCAGGAGGTGATCCGGGTGTCATCCGACCGTTACAAGGGTTACAGAGGAAGAAGTCTCGACTGCCTGAGAAAATTCGATGCCGGCGTCTGGTCCGACGTGGAGATCAGGTCATCCAGGGGTGATTTCAGGGGCGTGATCCTCCCGAGGTCCGAGACTGCCGACGACGCGCACATCGTGCTCAAGATACACAATGGCTACAATATCGGGATCGACGTGGACACCGTAGAGTCAATAACCGAATTCGGCAGGATCGAGGCGCACTACAAGATACCCGAAAAGGAGTTTCCCTTCGATCCGGGAAAACCGAATGTCAAACTCTTCGGCACCGGCGGAACGATCGCCTCCAGGCTGGATTACAGGACCGGGGCGGTGATACCCGCCTTCTCTCCGGGGGAACTCTACGGATCGGTCCCGGAGCTGGCGGACATATGCAATCTCAGGACGGAGAAGCTCTACGGGGTTTTCAGCGAGAACATGGGGCCGGAACAGTGGAAGGGAACGGCGGAAGCCATAGGCAGGGAGATAGAGAACGGGGTGGACGGCATAGTCATAGGCCATGGCACCGACACGATGCACCATACCGCCGCAATCCTGTCTTTCATGGTTCAGGATCCGCCTGTCCCCATCGTCATGGTGGGTTCCCAGCGTTCCAGCGACAGGCCTTCCAGCGACGCGGCCCTTAACCTTATGAACGCCACCTATGCAGCCGCCAGGAGCGACATAGCCGAAGTCATGGTCTGCATGTTCGGTCCCACCAGCGACCAGTACGGGCTCCTTCACAGGGGAACGAGGGTCAGGAAGATGCACTCGTCATACAGGTCCACGTTCAGGACCATAGGGGACATTCCACTTGCCATGGTGATGAAGGACGAGATCAGGGTACTCAAGGATGACCACAGAAAGCGAAGGAAGGATCGGACGGTGACCGTTAACACGGCATTCGACCCCAGGGTGTCCATAGTCTACTATTACCCGAACATGCAACCCGACATCATCGATTCCCTGATCGACAACGGATACAGAGGGATAGTCATCGCCGGCACCGGCCTGGGCCACGTCAACAAGCCTCTCTACCCGGCGCTGAAGAGAGCTTTCGATCAGGGAGTGCATGTATACATGACCGTCCAGACTCTATGGGGATACGTCCAGATGTTCGTCTACGACACCGGAAGGGACATGATGGACCTCGGCGTCATCCCGGCCTCCAACATGCTGCCGGAAGTCGCTTACATGAAACTCTGCTGGGCCCTGGGCCAGACCATGGACAGGGAGGAGGTCCGCAGGATAATGTGCACCCCTGTCGCGGGCGAGATTACGGAACGTGAGCCGCATAACGGATACATGATACTTCAGGGAGGCATCCCCGAGGTGGAGGAGTTCATCAGCAGGTACAACCGTTGACCTCGACCGTCAGGAACTATATTATCTCTTCGTGGTAAATACATCAGTGAATGCTAGGCTGCTCAGGATGTGCATAACAGGCATATGCGGAGCAGTATTTTTTTGTTCATGTTCATTCACCCCCCTCTTAGGGGCCGTCTCTTAGGGGAGAACACTTCCTGGAAGGAGTACTTGATGAACATTGAGATCAGCGGAAGGCACTTCGACCTTACGGATGCTCTGAAGCAGCATGTCGAGAGGAAGCTGGACACCATCGACAGATTCTACGACGGAATACTCAATATACATGTGATACTGGAGGTCACTTCCGGGACCAATCATGTTCATATACAGGTGCGGGGCAATCATATAAAACTCGATTCAAAGGCCAAGTCCCACGATATCTACTCGGCGTTCGACGAGGCTTTCGACACCCTTGAACACCGGGTGCGGAAGTTCAAGGACAAGATGCACAACCACAGAAAGAACCATGATTCCAACGGAGATTCCCTGAGCTTCTACGTGGCCGCTGAGGAATCGGAACTGGACGACGGCATACTTATCGATGACTCCAGCGTTATACCGAGGCTTGACACTGAAGAGGCCATCGTGAACTTCGAGATCGAGCCTGAAAAGCAGTTCGTGTTCCAGAACAACGAGACCGGCAAGCTCAGTGTTGTATACTCGACCTCGAAGGGTAAGACACAGGTGGTCGAGCTGGTCAGGGAACAGAAATAGCGGAGCGCGTTCCCATGAGAGATATTCCCGACAGGAAGGAACTCACTGTCGGAAAGCTGTACGAGCTTATGGGTGACAAGCTTGACCTCGAGCCCGTCAACGGGCCCTCGGGGCATGACCGTCAGGTTGCCTCACCGGATATCAGCAGGCCCGGAATGGCTCTGACGGGATATCTGCACAAGTTCCTCCACGAACGGATACAGATATTCGGCGAGACGGAGAAATCCTATCTCGATTCGCTGTCGGAGGAGGAAAGAAACTCCTCTCTCAGGTCTTTATTCGATTTTCCCGTATACTGCAGCATAATCACCAAGGGTCTCGAGCCGCCGGAGGAACTCGTGAGGCTCTCCTTATCGAATTCGGCTGCTCTCTTCCTCTCTAAGAGGGACACCACTCCGCTCATACACGACTTGGCGGACTTCCTCGACCTGGTGTTCGCCCCCCGGACCGATGTCTACGGTACGCTTGTGGAAGTATTCGGTGCCGGACTGCTGTGCACTGGAAGAAGCGCCATAGGCAAGAGCGAAACGGTGCTGGGTCTGATCGAGAGGGGACACCGTCTTATCGCGGATGACATGGTTCATGTCCGCCGGATAGGGAATGCCATTTTCGGAACAGGCGACTCGAGAATGGCTCATCATATG
The DNA here is from genome assembly GCA_016936235.1 of Candidatus Fermentibacteraceae bacterium. Taxonomy (GTDB): domain Bacteria; phylum Fermentibacterota; class Fermentibacteria; order Fermentibacterales; family JCC-6; genus Aegiribacteria. The sequence continues at coordinate 32,163 of JAFGPK010000005.1, forward strand.
GAGATAAGGGGTCTTGGTCTTGTTGACGTGTCAGCATTCTACGGAATAAGGTCCATCAAGGATAGGCAGCAGATCCACCTGGAGGTGAAGCTGGAGGAGTGGTCGAAGGAGAACCAGGACTTCGATCGTACAGGTCTTGTCCAGCAGCTGAGCACAATCCTGGATATCCCCATACCAAGGACAGTTATCCCGGTACTTCCGGGCAGGAACCTCACTCTGCTCCTGGAGGTGGCGGTGATGAACTACCTGCTTCTGCAGAAGGGTAGGAATGTGCCGGAAGAGGTTGAAAGGGATCTCATCGAGAGGATAATCAGGAAAGAGACCGAATCAGGGATGGATTGAACCGAACCGGAGGTCCCTATTGAAAACCGACAGAGCCGAAGTGGTGAACAAGCTGGGTATTCACGCCAGACCGGCAGCCCAGATAGTCAAGACCGCATCCCTTTTCGACAGCATCGTCAATCTGACAGTGGAGGGCATAACCGTCAATGCCAAGAGCATCATGGGTGTCATGACCCTTGCCGCGTGCAGGGGAAGCGTGATCCAGGTAGAAGCGGAGGGGGAGGATGAGGATGCTGCGGTGCTTTCAATCATCGAACTCATCGGGAACGGCTTTGGAGAGGAATAGTCCGTCTTGAGCGTCAGGCTTTCCGGAACTCCCGCCTCTCCGGGAGTTTCCATAGGACCCGCATTTCTCCTGGACGTGGAGGAGATAAGGGTCATGAAGAAGGAGCTGGGGAGCGACGGAGAGGTCGAGCAGGAGCTCAGGCGGTTCCATAAAGCTCTGGAGGAGACCAGGAATGAGCTGGAACTGATCTCCGAGCAGGTGAGCGACATTATCGAGGGAAAACAGCTGATCGAGGTCCATATACTCCTCCTGAACGATCCCTCGATGATCTCCGATGTTGAACACAGGATAAGGGGCGAGCGGGTCAGCGCGGAATACGCGGTCAGCAGGGTCCTCTACGATGTGCTGGAACGGTTCGATTCGATGAAGGATCCCTACCTCAGGAACAGGTCGGTTGACGTCAGGGATGTCGGCCGGAGAGTGATGGCCAACCTTCTCGGGACCGAACGGGAAGCACTGAAGAACATCAGGAATCCCGTGATCCTGGTCTCACGGGACCTCGATCCTTCCCAGACCGCGGGTCTCTCACGAAGGCAGCTGCTCGGGATAGTGACAGACCTCGGAGGCTCCACATCGCATACGGCCATACTGGCAAGAAGCATGGGCATACCCGCTGTGGTCGGCCTCGGGGACGTGGCGGAGTACGCCGTACCCGGACAGACGGTGATAATCGACGGAATACACGGAAATGTCATTCTGGATCCTGAGGAAGACCAGCTGGAGTACTACTCCGAGCTCAAGAAAAGATACAATCTCGCCGAGGCGGAGATCGCCCTCAACTCCGAGAATCCCGCCGTCACAGGGGACGGGGTCCCCGTCGAGCTGTCAGCCAACATCGAATTCTCCCAGGAGGCGGACCAGGTGGGCAGGTTCGGAGGCAGGGGAGTCGGTCTTTTCAGGACGGAATTCATAAGGCTCCTCGCGCCAGAAATGGAGGATGATGAGGAATTCCATTTCAGGGCCTACAGCCATGTGCTGAAGACCATCGCCCCCGATCCTGTGATAATCAGGACCCTTGATCTGGGTGGCGACAAGTTTCTGGATTCCATTCCCACCTTGGAGCGGAACCCTTTTCTGGGCTGGAGGGCCATCAGGATATGCCTGGACAGGCCGGAGAAGTTCGGCGTGCAGCTCAGGGCGCTGCTCAGGGCCGCAAGGTTCGGTAACGAGAGGATCATGCTGCCCATGATCACCGACCAGTTCCAGATACTCAGGGTCAGGTCCATGCTGGAGGAGATAGCGGGACAGCTGGACCGGGCAGGTATCAGGAGGGGGGAGATCCCGCCTCTGGGCATAATGGTGGAGACTCCCGCTGCGGTGATAGCCCTGGACCACCTCCTGCCGCATGCGGACTTCGTCTCCATCGGCACCAACGACCTGACGCAGTATACTCTCGCGGTGGACAGGGGAAGTCCCTACGTGTCTAACCTCTTCGATCCCTTCCACCCGGCGGTGGTAAGGCAGATCGAGATGGCAGCCGGAAGGTGCCGCGAATCGGAGAAGTGGATCGGGATCTGCGGTCAGATGGCCAGCGATCCGCTGGCGATCCCGCTGCTGATCGGTTTCGGTATAAACGAGCTCAGTGTTCCCATTACCCTCATACCGGACGTGAAGGAGATGCTCAAGGCCATAAGGATGAACGAGGTGCGAGAACTGGCGGCGGAATCTCTGATGATGGAATCAGGCGAGCAGATAAGGAGCTTCATACTGAAATACGTCGAATCACGATACCCGGAGATCATTCTTGACGAGATCCATCGGGACAGAGAGGACGGTGGTTCCTGACATGCACGCCGTGATACCCGTTGCCGGAAGAGGGACCAGAATGAGGCCCCTGACATGGTCCGTACCGAAGGTCCTGATCCGCCTGGCGGGGAATACGATGCTGGGGCACATACTCGATGAGCTTGCAGTGGCCGGGGTGGACCATGTAACGCTCGTTACCGGATACCTCGGGGATCAGATAGTGAAATGGACCACTGAGAACTACCCCGGTATCAGTGTCGACCATGCCGTGCAGGAGAAGATGGACGGACTTGCCTCCGCTATCAGCCTGGCATCGCCCATGACGGATGACGGCCCCCTTCTGGTGGTGCTCGGCGATACCCTTTTCTCAGCCGACCTTTCAAAGGCCATGGTGGATGGCAGGAACATGATCGCCGTAAGCAGGGTTGACGATCCGAGGAGGTTCGGGGTAGTGGTCATGGAAGGTGACAGAGTAGTGAGACTTGTGGAGAAACCTGCCGAACCTGTCAGCAACCTGGCCATAGTAGGCATCTACGTCTTCAGCTCCGGCAGGGCCCTCATGGACGCCACCGAAAGACTGATCGGAAGCGGAAAGAGGACCAGGGGCGAGTACCAGCTCACGGATGCCATGCAGCTGATGCTGGATGACGGCCATGACTTCGGGGCTTTCAGTGTGGAGGGATGGTACGACTGCGGAAAACCGGAGACGATGCTCAGCACGAACCGCATCCTCCTTGACAGGGGCAGGGGCAGGTCCTCCTCCAGGGTGGAGGGATCGGTCATCCTGCCGCCTGTGAGCATACACGAGGATGCCGAGATCGTTTCCTCCATCGTAGGACCCTACGTCTCGATAGCCTCCGGCTGCCGTATCGAGGGAACACTGATATCCGACTCCATCGTAGGATGCGGCACCACCATCCGGAATGCCAACATCAGCGGCTCACTGATCGGTGACAACGCCACGGTGAGCGGCAATTCCGCCAGGATGATAGCCGGCAGTACCTGCGAAATTGAAATCTAACCCCAGCAGAGGTCCCGCTCTAATCTATGCCGATGCGCTGGGCAACCGGGGCGGTACAGGAGTGTACCTCAGAAGGCTCCTGACCGGATTCGCCGGCAACGGGGCCGATGTGCTGGCAGCCGTTGGCGGGCAGGTGACATCGCCATCAGGGGCACTCGTTGCAAAACCGATGACCGGCATAAGAAAAGTGTTCTGGGAGAACATGATACTCCCCGCGGGTAATTACTCCCCGAGACCCGGCATAGTCCACCTGCCGGCATTCTCCGGAAGAGGGATCCGGGGAGTTCCCAGTGCCGTCACGGTACATGATCTCGCCTTCTGCAGGAACCCGGCATGGTTCCCTCCGATAAGGTCCCTCTACTACAGGCTGCTTTTCAGACGGACGGCTTCAAAGGCTTCCGTCATAATGGTTGACAGTGATTTCACGGCCTCAGAGGCTGAATCCCTCCTCGGGATCGAAAGGGAAAGGATAAGGAGGGTATACCTCTCCACGGAGCCCTTCGTGGCGGACCCGGCGGCCTTCAGGGAGAGTATCGGCATCAGCGGGAGGTATGTTGTGTTCACCGGCACTGTGGAACCGAGGAAGAACATCCAGGCCCTCCTGAGAGCATGGGCTGAGGTGAGACGGGTCCATCCCGAGCTGACACTGGTACTGGCAGGCAGGTGGGGCTGGGGAAGCCGCAGGCTCCGGGAAAGCCTGGCGGGGACGGAAGGCGTGATCCATACGGGCAGTCTGCCCCTGAACATTCTCAAGAGCTGCGTGAATGGAGCCTCCCTGATGGTCTACCCATCGCTTTACGAGGGTTTCGGTCTTCCGCCACTGGAGGCCGCCTCGGCCGGCGTACCCTCGGTGGTATCTCCGGCGGAGGTCCTTAAGGAGGTCTACGGGGATATCTCCCTGGTGGCGGGAGGTTTTGACGCTACATCACTTTCGAAGGCCATACTTGAAGGTCTGGAGACAGCCGTGGATGCCGGGGCTCTCATGGATTTTGCAGGGAGTTTCTCAGTGGAGACCATGGCTTCCGCCGTCCTGGACGTTTACCGGGAGTTCGGAGCATGAGGGTGCTTCAGGTCTACAAGGATGTTCATCCCTTCGTCAGGGGGGGTATCGAGAGGTACGTGCACGACCTGTCGGCATTCCTGACGGAAAGAGGGCACCGGGTCACGGTTCTCGTGGCCGGAAAGAAGGGCAGGGAGACAGAAGTCTCCGGCTTCAGGGTCATCGAGTACCCCTGCATATGCAGGATCCTGTCGAATCCGGTATCACCCGGCCTGGGTGCGGTGCTTGGTTCCATGGAGGCGGATGTGGTCCATTTCCATGTGCCCCTTCCATCCGCGGTGATGGCCTGGCTTATGTCGGGCAACACCTGTCCGTACATGGTCACCTATCACAGCGACATAGTCAGACAGGCATTCCTGATGCCTGTCTACGGCCCTTTCCTGAGGAGGTTCCTCGAAGGCGCCCGGAAGGTCCTTGCCACTTCGCCGGTATACAGGGAGACATCCCCTTACCTTGCAGGACTTCAGAACACGTGCGTAGTCCCCATAGGGACTGACCTGAGGGTTTTCACACCTTCCACGGACGGTGGAGGGGAGTACGCCCTCTTCGTAGGAAGGTTCAGGAGCTACAAGGGTATACATGTGCTCCTCGATGCCTGGAGGGAGTTCCCGGAACGAAGGCTTATCATGGTGGGAGGAGGTCCCCTGGAGGGTCTTGTCAGGAAGAGAGTGCACATGGACGGGCTGAACGTGAGCATACTCAGCGATCCGGACGACAGGAGCCTGGTGGAACTGTACAGGCGCGCCTCCTTTCTCGTACTGCCGTCCACCAGGCGCAGCGAGGCGTTCGGTATGGTGCAGACCGAGGCTATGGCATGCGGCGTACCGGTAATAAGCACCGACCTGCCGACCGGGGTGCCATGGGTCAACAGACACGGGGTGAGCGGTCTCGTGGTTCCGCCCGGAGATCCAGGGGCGCTGGCGGATGCGGTCAGGCGGATGGATGACGCCGGGCTCCGCTCGAGGCTGGCCCTCGGCGCGCTGGACAGGGCAAGGAACGAGTTCGACTCCGGGAAGCTCTTCCTCAGGGTGGAGGATCTGCTGAGGGAGGCTTCGGGTGACGGAAAGGACTGACAACGCAGATGGCCGTCTGAAGGCCGAAGTCCTCATGGTCGTACTGGCTACAGGCGCCGGAGTGATCGAGAACCTCCTGCCGAGACCCGTACCATTCATTAAACCAGGTCTGGCGAACATCGTCACCGTGGCCGCCGTGGCCAGGTACGGAATGCTGACCGGGCTGCGGGTGAATATCCTCAGAACCACGGGTGCGGCGCTTTTCACAGGCTCTCTCGCCACCCCGACCTACGTTCTGTCCCTTGCCGGCGGAGTGGCGTCCGCGATGGTGATGGGCGCTTCAAGACGGCTCCTGTCAGTCACAGGCATTTCCGTTGCCGGCAGTCTTGCATCCCTCTGGATCCAGCTGGTACTTGCTTCGGTGCTGCTGCCCGGGCTTCCCGCCGCGTCGATCCTTCTGCCGCTGTCCGTTTGGGGTTTCCTCTCGGGAGCGGTCACAGGTATTATTGCAGCTGTACTGCTGAGAAAGGGATTTCCATGGATGCCCGGGACAGGGGTTGATTCGGCAGGTTCGCGGACATAGATTACGAAGGCTGGAGGTATTTTGCTTCACAATCGCTCGACCGGGTTCTGGATAGCCATATCGTTCTTCGGTATGATGACGGGTACCGTGTTCGGTGAGGCGATGGCGGCGGTTCTTCCGGAGTCTTCCACCGCCCTCAAGTCGTTCTTCGGTGGAGCGCTGGAGTTTTCGATCGGGCCCTTCGGCTTCGATCTTGTGGTTCTCAGGTTCGCACTTGAGGAAATTGCCTTCAAACTGAACCTGATGAGTTTTGCGGGACTGATGTTTGTGGGTTATCTTTACCGCTGGTTCTGAGCAGTACCCTTTTACAGGAGTGATGATGATGTTTCGTCCAGGCACCGGTGAGATAATACTGATAATAGTCGCTCTTCTTCTCCTTTTCGGAGCCAAGAGGATCCCGGACCTCGCCCGTTCCGTGGGTCAGGCGCTCCACATGTTCAGAAAGGGGATGAAGGAGGGAATACCGGATTCCGACAAAGAGGATGATGATTCCGGAAACGGGGAAGACGCGAATGGCCACAGTTAGCTACAGCTCGAGGGAAATAGACTGCAAGCTCGTATACGCCGGACCGGGGCTGTCAGGCAAGACCACGAACGTGAAGTTCATCCACAGCCAGATTCCTTCAAGCGACAGGGGCAAGCTTATCTCTCTGGCCACCGGAAACGAGCGCACTCTCTTCTTCGATTTCCTTCCGATCAATACGGGGACCATATACGGATTCAAGGTGAGGCTCCATCTTTACAGCGTTCCCGGACAGGCCATGTACACCGACAGCAGACAGCTGATACTGCAGGGGGTAGACGGCATAATCTTCGTGGCCGATTCGCAGAGGGCCAGAATGGACGCCAACATAGCAAGTCTCAGGGACCTCAAGGAAAACCTCAGGGACACGAAGCGCAAGGGGCTCAGCCTCGTCCTTCAGGCAAACAAGAGGGACCTGCCTGACATTCTTCCCACTGACACCATCCGGAAGAAACTGGGACTGGAGCGGGTACCATGCATCGAATCCGTGGCCGTTGACGGTACCGGGGTCTTCGAGACCCTGAGAAAGGCGAGCCGGATCGTCATGAGAAGGCTCCACCGTCAGTTCTCCCTTGCCCTTAACGAGAAGCGAGGCTGATTTGGACGAAGGCAGACTGGTTGACCTCCTCCTGGTAAGACTCAGCAGGGACGATGAGAAGCAGAAGGTAATCGACCTGCTGGTCAGCGAATTGGGAATGACCCAGGAACAGGCCACCGAAAAGGTGGAAAAGTCCCCCAGCATTCTCAGGGAGAACGTGGAGATGGAACAGGGCAGGATCCTTCAGGACAGGATGTACCCCTTTGTCGATCTCCTGCCGAAGTACTACAAGAGCGGGACCGAACCCTCGACCCAGACAGCTCCGGATTCGCCGGCAACGGAGGAAGCCGTTCCATCCCCTCCGGAGGACGACTCCATACAGCACGGTTTCGACGACATCGGTGTGAAAGGGGCTGATCAGGACATCGATCAGGATGAGGACATGAGCGACATCATCCACAACCAGAGCGCCATCACCGAAGATGAGTACAAGGTGTCCTACGATGATGCGGAAGATGAATCCCTCATAATCACATCCGCAGCTGAAGATGTAATAAACGTTGACAGGTGCCATATCTGTGGCAGGACTCCCACCAAAGATGAAAAACTGGTCCCATGCACCACATGCGGGGAACTCACGTGCGTCAGATGCTACAACAGGAAGGAACACGTCTGCGAGAAATGCGCGGCGATGGGTAGGACGGTCGACCGGCCGCTGGATGCGCCTCCAGAGATGGAATCCCCGGCCAGGCCCGAACCGGAGCATTTCTCCACCAGCAGAAGACCCCCGGCGCGCAAGTCCGCCTCGGTACGCTCAGGTTCATTCTTCGGCATCTCTCCCGTGATTCTCGCAGTATCGGTCCTGGTCGTTCTGGCGATCGCGTTCGTCCTTCTGGACCCCCTGAACATGCTAGGCAAGGATGAGGGGGAAGACGGAAGCACCGCTTTTGTCCCGGACACGGTGGATGTGCATCCGCAGGATACCGTCGCGACAGGTCCGGTCGAGGTTCCCGATTCATCCATCGTGGCAGTGGTCGACTCGGGCGTCGTTGCGCAGGACTCCATGATGACGGATACGCTTGACACACCTCCGGCAATCTCCCTGAGAGATATCAGCCTTCCGGATTCACTGCTGATCCCGGATGGCTTCCCGGTTCCCAGGGCAGTCACAGATCTGCGCATACAGGGGATAGAGGTTCAGTCGGAATCTCTGCAGTTCATCGCCACCCCTCTCGGCCAGCTCTCGGCCCTTTACTCCATAGAGCTGGACGGTTACTCGCTCATCAGGACCGAATCAGGGCACGACATACTCCTCATGTCAATCCTGCACCCTGAACCCGCTGAGAAGAGGGCAGCCATGATCGGCATGCTGGGTTCTCTGCTTGATTCCACCATGATCGACCAGATGGTGCTCTACTACCAGGAGAACCAGTACTACGAGCCGGATATGTTCTCGTTCACGGCCGACAGCTTCAGTGCCCTGGCCCTTTCCACCAGCCCCTACTTCCTTCAGAGAAAACAGGCCATGATACCGGAGACATCTGAACTCGTGACCGGTCTCATCTTCCAGCGGATGACGGATCTGGACTGAGACTGCATCCGGTGGCCGATCCCGGTCTGGCTTTCCTCCAATGAACATTCAAGCATGAAAGAGACATGAGCAAGAAAGAGTACCTTGTGATAATAGAGTCACCTGCCAAGGCCAGAAGCCTGCGGGGCTACCTTGGAGAGGACTACGAGATAGTGGCTTCCAACGGTCACATCAGGGATCTTCCCAGGAATTATCTCGGCGTCAACGAAGAGGACGGGTTCAAACCCTCCTACACGATACTTCCTGAGAAAAGAAGGAAGGTTTCGGAACTCAAGAGGATATCCCGGGACTATAAGAGGATCTATCTCGCGGCTGACCCTGACAGGGAGGGCGAGGCTATCTGCTGGCACCTTTCCCAGATACTCGACCGTGATGGCGTCGTCTTCAACCGGCTCAGGTTCAATGCCATCACAAGGGAGACTGTCCAGGGATCCCTGAACAGACCCAGCTCCATTGACATGCAGCTCGTGGACGCGCAGCAGGCCAGAAGGGTTATGGACAGGCTCGTGGGTTACAAGGTCTCATCCTGGCTGCAGAGGATAATGGGAAAGGGAAAGAGCGCCGGCCGGGTGCAGTCCGTCGCCCTGAGGATGATCCAGGAGAGAGAAGACAGGATAAGTGATTTCGTGCCGGTGGAATACTGGGTCCTGGAAGTGGTCTTCAACCGGGAAGGCAGAAGCTTCACCGCGTCGCTCCAGAGAATGGACGGAGTTCCCTGCTGCAGGCCGGGGAAGAGCCCGTGCAACAGGGGTGAGGCCGAAGAGGCCGCCGCAAGGGTAAGGGCTGCCGCAGACCGTTGGGCCATATCCGGGATCAAATCCAGGACCAGGGCCGTGAAGCCTCCCCCTCCCTTCATCACCAGCACGCTGCAGCAGGCGGCCTCCAGCCGGCTCTCCTTCTCTCCGGGAAGGACCATGACCCTTGCCCAGCAGCTCTACGAAGGCATCTCCATGGACATGGGCGAAAGGAAGGGGCTCATCACGTACATGCGTACGGATTCGGTGCGGATAAGCCCCGAAAGCCTGAACAGCTGCAGGGAGTACCTTGAGAAGAAGTACGGCCCCGGGGCTCTCACTCCCAGGGCGAGGCGTTACCGGAGTTCCAAAGGCTCACAGGACGCCCACGAGGCCATAAGACCCGTGGACGTTAATCTCGAACCGGACGATCTTGGGTCTTTCCTCACACCTGCACAGCTTTCCCTCTACCGTCTCATCTGGAACCGTTTCACGGCCACACAGCTTCAGGACGCGAAAGTAACATCGACCACTGTCACAATAGCCGGAGACGGGATGGAATTCGAGGCGACGGGTGAAGTGATGACCCAGCGGGGTTTCTCGATCATCGATCCCTCTTTCATAAAAATAACGCAGGAACTTCCCGAGCTCACGAAGGGGGCGGTGGTTCCTGCGGAGCCCTCATTGGAGCAGAAGCACACCTCGCCGCCCTCGAGGTTCAACGAGGCCAGGCTGGTGGCGGAGATGAAGAAGGTGGGCATAGGAAGGCCCTCAACCTATGTGAGCACCATACAGACCCTGACCAAACGGCAGTACGTGGAGATGGAGGGCAGGTTCCTGAAGCCCACCGAGCTCGGGACCACGACGGTAAGGATACTGACAAGGATGTTCCCCCACATCTTCCAGATTGACTTCACCGCCAGGATGGAAGACCTGCTGGATTCCATCGCAAGGGGGGAAGAGACCTATGAGAGCGTTCTGGAACAGCTCAGCGTACCGCTGGAGGCCTCACTGGCGGACGCCAACAGGAACACCGACAGGTTCAGGGATGAACTTGAGGAGGATACGGGAGAACAGTGTCCGGAGTGCGGCTCTCCGATGATAATCCGCTGGGGCAGGTACGGGAAGTTCAAGGCATGTACTGCTTTCCCGTCATGCAGGTTCTCCATGCCGCTGGAGGAGGAGGCGGAAGCCGGCTACTCCGGAAGAGACTGCCCTCTTTGCGGGGGCAGGCTCCTTATCAAAACGGGCAGGTTCGGAAGATACCTCGGCTGCGGGAACCATCCCGCGTGCAGGCACACTGAGCCTGTTCCCACAGGGGTGTCGTGTCCCGAGGAGGGCTGCGGCGGCGAGCTTGTTGAGAAGAGGACGGGGAAGAGGAGGATATTCTTCGGGTGCAGCCGCTATCCTGCATGTAAATACGCTCTGTGGAACAGACCCGTGGACATTGTCTGTCCCCGGTGCGGCTTCCCCCTTCTGGAACAGAGAAAGAAAGGTGTCTGGTGTCCCAGGTGCAAGAAGAAGATATCGGACTGATAGAGGATTTCTGCATGGACCTCAGACATGGCAGGAAATTCTCCGAGAACACGATCCGGGCATACAGGGCGGACATGTACAGGTTCTTCCGCCACCAGCACTCCCGGAACCTGCTGGACGGTTTCACGGTGAACGAGATAAGGGGCTTCATGAGGAACGAGACAGCAAGGGGTATCGATTCAAGGTCCCTCTCGCGGGAGCTTTCCACACTGCGCACCTTCGGGAACTGGCTCATGGAGACCGGCAGATCGCCGAAGAACCCGGCCCGGCTCGTGGCGATGCCAAGGAGCAGAGCGGGCCTGCCCGGCTTTCTCAGCGTAGCCGAGGTGCGGCGCGTGCTCGATACCTACGACGGGTCCGCGGTTCTCGATATCCGGAACCGGGCCGTTGTGGAGATCCTTTACGGAGCGGGACTGAGGGCGGCTGAAACGGTATCCATAACCCTGTCCGGACTTGATACTTCGGAGCGGCAGGTCTCGGTAACGGGCAAGGGGGACAGGGAGAGGATAGTACCGCTTCCGGAACCCACGTGCCGTTACCTGGATAGATGGCTCGGCAGGAGAGGGGAGTTGCTGACCGGGGGGCGCGCGGATCCGGGAACCGTATTCGTGAGCGCAAGGGGGCGAAAGCCTGACCCGAGAGATATCCGGCGTATTGTTGCATGCGGAGTGAGCAAAGCTGCCCGGGCGGCTGGGGCGACTCCCCATACCTTCCGGCACAGCTTCGCCACGCATCTGCTGGACAATGGAGCTGACCTGAGGGCGGTCCAGGACATGCTGGGACACGCGAGTCTCTCCACCACGCAGATATATACGCATCTGACAATGGAAAGGCTCAGGAAGGCGTACAGAAAAGCACATCCCAGGGGGAAAGAGTGACAGATCATACGATTGAAGCCAGAAGGATCCGGACCGACAGGATAATCGCCACAGCGATAGGCCTGGTTGCATTGCTCGCTTATCTGGTCACACTTGCGCCCAGTGTCAGCTTCTGGGACAGCGGGGAGTACATCACGGCTTCCTGGACGGCCGGTGTTCCCCATCCGCCCGGAGTTCCCCTGTTCGTGCTGCTGGGAAGATTCAGCACCATACTCTTCTCTTTCCTTCCCGCCGTCGCTGCTCGTACGAACCTTCTCTGCGCGCTTGCGGGTGCATCCACCGTCGCCCTTCTGGCAAGACTCGTTCAGAGATGGGGCAACAGGATGGGCTTCAACCCGTCATGGTACAGGCCGATGTCGGTCCTGTCGGGTCTCATCGCGGCCTTCAGCTACTCCGTATGGCGCAACAGCAACGGTACCGAGACCTACGCCACGGCCCTGCTGCTGACATTCATAATCATGTGGTCCTTTGACTGCTGGATAGAGAAATACGCGGAAAAGGAACACAGGAAGGGCAGACAGGACCACGGCGGCTGGGGAGAAGCCAGGTACCTGCTGCTGATCTCCTACCTGATCATCCTGGCCGTGGCAAACCACGGAAGCGTCCCCTTCGTTACTGGTCCCCCTGTACTGATGATGTACCTCATTTACGCCTTCAGGCGAAAGACCGACATATGGAAGCGTTCCTGGTTCATACTGACCATTCTGGGCCTTGTGGTCCTCGCTTTCAGCATTCACCTCTACATGCCCCTGCGGGCGGTGCAGAGACCGGAAATAAACGAGACGGATTCCAGGCACTGGGAGGACTTCGAGAAAGCTTTCACCAGGGAGCAGTACGGGAGGACCTCCGTACTCGACCGAAAGGGTCCCTTCCTGGATCAGATGAAGCTCTATATGGAATACCTGTCCTGGCAGTCGGGCAGGGTGAATTCGGGATGGGACCGTCTGCTCGGCGACACCGCCGGGGCCGCGGCGGCCATGGTGATGAGGATACTCCTGATATTCGGAGCGATCTACGGACTGGTGGTCCTGGGGATGAAGAGGCCCAAACTGCTTCTTTACCTCGGCCTGCTCTTCGTGATGTCTTCCATCCTTTTCATCTTCTTCATCCTGAATTTCAAGACCGGACCGGAGGGAACGCCTCTGGGCGAGGTGAGGGAGCGCGATTATTTCTTCGGCGCCTCCTTCGCGCTCTTTGCGGTATTCTCCGGGATCGGTCTGGTTTCCGTGTTCAGGGACTTCCTCTCGGAGAAGTCCAGGCTGGCATGGCTGACCCTTGCCGTTCCGGTGGTCATGTTCACCGTTAACCATCACAGGTGCGACCGATCGCATTCGTATTTCGCAAGGGACTACGGGATCAACCTTCTCGAGAGCTGTCCCGAGAACGCAGTTCTGATAACCAACGGCGACAATGACACGTTCCCCCTCTGGTTCGCCCAGGGCGTACTTGGCGTTCGGCGGGACGTCATTGTCAGCAACCTGAGCCTGATGAACACCAACTGGTACGTCCAGCAGCTGGTGGAGAAGGATCCCCTGCTGCTTGACTACGACGATTACGGACTTGTGGACTCCCTTCGTCCCATTTACATCTGGGGACCTCATCACTTCCATGTGGAAAGACATGGCATGCCGGCTTCATCACCCGTTGACGGGGAGATACTGCGGGTCACGTTCACTCAGCCCTGGCCCTGGGCCATTACCAGCGGCTCCATGGCGGTCGCCATGCCGACAGAGGGCATAGCGAACCAGGGAGTGCTCACCATGCAGGACCTGGTGCTCCTGAACATGATCAAGAACAGGCCCATCCACGGCAGGGACATCTATTTCGCCGGTACAGTGGCAGTTGAGAGCAGGCAGTTCCTGGAACCCTACCAGCAGATGGAGGGAATCGCCTTCAGGATCACGGACAGACCCATGGTCGACGCGGTGAACGGGACCAGGGGCTGGCGGCTGATGGACAACTACAGCTTCGAGGGGGTGGATGACCCTTCCATCTACAAGTGCGACCAGGCGGTGCAGCTGCTTAAGAACTATGTTTCTGCGTTTCATAGACTTGCGTACCATTATCTGGACAGGGGCCGGCCGGACAGTGTACAGATGGCCCTTGACCGCTCCCGGGAGCTCTTCGTGACACTTCCCGATGAATGGGCCGAGGTCCTTCCCTCCAGGGCGATGATAGTAGGCAAGCTGGTCGACGGTCTGAGCGGACCAGCAGCGGCATCCGACACTCTTCAGGCCCTGGCTGACCAGGCACTCGATGCGGCCAGGAGACTGGGGGACCAGAATCTCGCGGGCCTGGCCATTACCCTGTCGAACCTCGCCACAGGCACCGACGGAACTCTGGGCTACAGGCAGGAGATGGAGTACAGACAGCTCTTCGACAGGCTGGACGACGGAAGCGTCCAGTTCGCCTGGATGAGGGTGGAGGTCGCCCTGCTCTTCTCCGACTACATCGGAGCGTGGATAATCGTGGATGACATGGACAAGGCCGCCGACAGCGTCTCAGCCAGGCTGGCGGAGCTCGCATCCGGTTCACTCCGCAGAACCCTTGACACGTCGCCGGTAGGGTACAGGGTCAACGTTAGGGAAACGGGTCTTTCGATACTGTTCGAGTCCATCGACCCTGCCTCGGTTGATGAGATCAGTCTGAACGGCGATGTAGACGGCGGATGGATGATGAGGGAGATGATCAGGCTCGCGTCAAACGGTCATATCGTGTCGGCCGTCTCCGCGGGCCTGGTACTGTCCGAGCATCTGGATGACCGGTACCAGGCGGCCATGGTCAGGGACCTGGCTTTGACAATGCTGAACGAGAGCCCCGAGGAGACACTGCGGTGGTCCCTGTGGTTCATGACCGAGCAGAACAGGGTGAGCCCCGAGGCGATGGCCTACATGGCTGCCAGGGGAGGAAGATACGGGATGATGTACGCAGCCCTCCAGGGCGGCGAAGAAGCTACACCTGCGCAGCTGGAGCTCCTGCTTCGTGATCCTTCCGGCTACGCGGCTGGCGTACCCGAACCCGGGGAGGGTTCGGGGAACTATTCCTGGGTCAACAAGCTGGAAGAGGGTTCATGATGGACACGGACCTGAAGCACCTCATGATCCGGTCGACCACTGTCGTAGGAATAGTCAGGGACGGCAAGGCCGCCATGGCGGCCGACGGTCAGGTCACCCTTGGGGAGACCGTCCTCAAGAGGTCCGCCCGGAAGATACGCAGGCTCTATTCGGATACGGTGCTGGTGGGATTCTCCGGTACCGGCGCCGACGCCTTCGCGCTTGTTGAAAGACTGGAGGAGAAGCTCGAGACCGCAAGGGGAAACCTGCCCAGGGCCGCGGTGGATCTCGCCAGGGAGTGGAGGACCGACAAGTACCTGAGGGAACTCCAGGCTCTGATAGCTGCCGTGGACAGGGAGCACGCCCTTCTCATAGGCGGATCCGGCGAAATAGTGGAGTCCGAAGACGGGATAGTGTCAGTCGGCTCCGGTCAGCCCTATGCGATAGCCGCGGCGAGGGCGCTTGACGCGCATACACGAATGGGACCCGCGAGGATAGCCCTTGAAAGCATCAGGATCGCGTCGGGCATATGCATCTACACCGGCGGTGACATTCAGCTTGAGGAGCTTGACTGATGGACAGGGAGCTGACTCCCGCTCAGATAGTCAAATGGCTGGACCGGCACGTGATCGGTCAGGACCAGGCCAAACGGGCCGTGGCCATTGCTCTCCGCAACCGCTACCGCAGGCGTCACGCCGACAGGGAGATAAGGTCCGAAATATACCCGAGCAATCTCATAATGATGGGGCCCACCGGGATAGGGAAGACCGAGATCGCCAGGCGACTGGCGAACCTCACAGGAGCGCCCTTCGTGAAGGTGGAGGCCACGAAGTACACGGAGACCGGCTATGTAGGCAGGGACGTTGAATCAATGGTCAGGGCCCTTGTCCGTCAGGCTGTCAACATCGAGGCTGAGAAAGAGAGAAGGGACCGAAAGGAACAGGTGGACAGGGTGGTCAACGGGAAGCTCGTGGACGCTCTGAAGAACTCGGGTTACGATTCCATGGCAGAGGGTGAGCTTCTGAGCATGCTGGAGACCTCCGCCCTGGAGGACACCCAGATCGAGATGATGCTGCCCGATCAGCTGCCGCAGATGGAGATAATGCCCCTGGTTCCCGGGGACGGGTTCGACAACCCTGCCGGGGAGAACATTAAGAAACTCATGCAGAAGATGATAGGGGGCAGGAGGAAAAGAACGAAGCTTGCCGTGTCCGAAGCCAGGGAGAGGCTGAGGGAAGATGAACTGGGCAGGCTCCTCGAGGGAAGCGATCACATAGCGAGGGGCATGAACCTTGCCCAGGAAGAGGGTATAATATTCATAGACGAGATAGACAAGATCATCGGTATCAGCGAGAGCAAGGGTCCCGAGGTTTCCAGGGCCGGCGTCCAGAGGGACCTGCTGCCCATAGTTGAAGGCTGCACGGTCCCGACGAGGTACGGCCCTGTGGTGACGGACCACATACTGTTCATAGCCGCCGGCGCCTTTCACGGATCCAGCCCCGCCGACCTGATACCCGAGCTTCAGGGAAGATTCCCCATGAGGGTCGAACTTGCGCCGCTCTCGGAGGACGACCTGTTCAGGATACTGACAGAGCCGGAGAACTCTCTTCTCAGGCAGTATACGGCACTGCTCAAGGCGGACGGGGTAGACATCAGACTCAGTCCTAAGGCCGCCCGTGAAGTAGCGAGAGTGGCAAACCACCTTAACGAGGAGACGGAAGACATAGGCGCGAGGAGACTCAGACCCGTCCTGAGCTATCTCCTGGACGAGCAGCTGTTCGGCGCGCCTGACCTTGTACGGGGCACCGTGACCATCTCCGGCTCGGCTGCCTCGTCGATACTTCTTGACCTTGCTGACCGAAGAGAAGATGGTAATTATATACTGTAAGATTCCCAGGCACTCTGAAAAGGGGATAAATGCACAGATCTGTCAATGAGGTTGCGTACAAGATAGTCTATTACGGCCCCGGGCTCTCCGGAAAGACGACTAACCTCAAGAGGGTGCGGGACCTGATAGCTCCGGAGCACAGGGGCAGACTGGTCACTCTGTGTACGAGAGGTGAAAGGACCGTCTTCTTCGACTTCCTTCCCATAAATTTCGCCTCCATAGGTAACGACAGGGTCAGGCTGCATCTTTATTCGGTTCCGGGGCAGGCCTATTACTCCCTCAGCAGGAAGGTCATACTCGACGGGGTCGACGGCATAATCTTCGTGGCCGACAGCCAGGGCGAGAGAATGGATGCCAATGTTGACAGCCTCGAGGACCTCGAGAACAACCTTGAATCCTACGGTCTCAAACTGTCCGATGTCCCGTCGGTGCTTCAGTTCAACAAGCGCGACCTTCCTTCCATTGCCTCCACCGAGCATATGGAGGAACTGCTGAACCGCTACCGGTGGCCTTCCATCGAATCCGTCGCCATAGGCGGAAGCGGTCCCATTGAAACACTGAAGATAATGTCGGTGATAATAGCGAAGCAGCACGCGGGACTCCTGTCCTGACAGGGCGGCCCCGCCGGGCATACTTCCTTCTTGGAGAGACCTATTGATGTCCGCTAGAACAAGGAATCTCCTTACAGTCCTATCTCTGGCCGCCGCCCTTGCCGCCGGCTTCGCGTTCAGGAGCTGGTTCATCTCCACCGTAATGCCCCCCCCCGGGAGAATGCAGGCCGAGACCACCCAGGCCTACAGATACGCCAGGATGTTTTCCTCGAGGGGTGAGATCCCCCAGCTGGATACCCTGGTGATGCATCCCGAAGGAATGATGACTTCCCAGAACTCGGTGTTCGAGGAATACCTTGCCGGAGGACTGCACAGGGTGACAGGAGGAGATTTCGATGACTTCATAGGGATATTCTGCCTTCTGTTCCCGCTGCTTGCGATCATCTTCCTGTTCCTGTGGATGGTGTCGGCCGGTTACGAAAGACTGCCGGCGCTTGCCGCATCATCCCTGTACGGTTTCCTCCTGCCGGCAATACTCCGTGCCAGGGGCGAGTCCCTCTACAGGGAGACCGTAGCTCTGCCCATGCTCATCGCCCTGGGCTGGCTGACCGAGAAGTCCCTGGGAGCCGGAGAGGAAAGCAACGGGAAGACGTATCCCATAGCGGCGGGAATACTCCTCCTTGGATGCCTGGCCGCGTGGAAGGTGACGGCCTTCATATCCTTCTTCCTTCTGCTGTACCTGCTCTGGAGGAACTGGAGAAGGGGGGACGTGCCTTTTGCGTTGAGGATATCGCTGGCAGCGGCACAGATCGGAGGGTCTCTCCTTCTCCCTCACATGAGGCACGACACAGCTCTTCTGAGCCCGGCAACGGCAATCGCGGTCTTCCTTCTGCTGCCGAGACTCAAATCGGTATGGTTCCCTTTGGGTTTCACTCTCCTTGCTGCGGGATCCGCCATCGTCGGAAAGGGTGCCACCGGCCATGTGGCATCGGTCATCACCGCTAAGCTCAGGTTCCTTTTCTCACATCCCGAGGACCCGTCACTGCTCTCGGACGATGCGAGGATATTCTGGGTGCCCGGGTACACCAGTCCCTCTCCGGCGCAGGTTCTGTTTCTCTTCGGCATACCCCTGCTGGCCGCCGCCCCGGGGCTCGTCCGCTTCTGGCGGGAGAAGAGGCGGATGCTCTTCTTCTGGCTTCTTCCCCTTTCCCTTGCCGGGTACCTCTTCTTCGACAGGCTCATGATCTTCCTGGCGGTGGCGCTGCTGCCCGTGATCGCGCTCTCCTTCAGAAGGAGATGGCTCCTGTTCCCGGTTGCCGCCGTGATCATACTGCAGTCAGCCGTTCCCGGGAGGATAGCTTCCCTGATAGCATCCAGCGGTCTGGAGTTCCAGGATTCCTCGTCACTCCTCAACGACGGGGAGCTGGACTCCTTCCTGGCCTGGCTCCGGAACGAGACATCCGAGGATGATGCCGTTCTGAGCTTCTGGCACATATCAGGCCTGGTTTCCGCCTACGCGCAGCGCCCTGTGGTGACCCACACCTTCTTCGAGAACCTGGAGAACCGGAGGACGATAATGCGCTTCGCCCGGTCAGTGTTCATGCCCGAGGACAGCCTGGTTTCATTCATGCGGGAGGTGGACTGCGACCTGCTGGTGTACCAGGCGGATTTCCTCCTGGACAGGAGCAGCAGCGGACTGCTCTACCTGGCGGGTCTCGTGGAAGTCCCGGACAGCGCGGTTGCGTGGCTTCTGCAGTACCGCCCTGAAGGCCTCGATTCCCTCGTCCCGATGTACCAGGGGCCATCTCTCAGAGTGTTCGGCTTTGACGGTCCCGGGCGGAACCTTCGAAGGAGCTTCCTCTTCCAGGAGAGGTACGCGCACTGCTACAAAGGGTACGACGAGGCCAGGGCTATACTGGCCGACCCCAGGGGCTGGTCGGGATACCTTGCGGACAGGGGCATCGAGATGAACGATCCCGACATGCTCTCCGGCGCCCTGCTGCTGGGCCTGGAGGGCGGAGGACCGGAGGATGTCACCGGTATGATGCTGAACGACCTTATCCAGTTGTATATTAGGGGAAGCTACGATCTCGACGATCTTGCCGAGGACGTTGACGGTTTCACCTGGTTCTGCGGGCCCAGACCCGACCTGCGACTCCTGATGGGCAGGTTGTATGCATCGGAAGGCCGCCTGTCCAGTGCCTGCGACCAGTACAGGATGGTCCTCCTGGACGATCCGGGGAATACGGAAGCCTCGGCTGAACTGCGAATGATCATTGATGAGATGGGTACCCTGATGGAAGAGGCTGTGGAATGAGCATCAAGTTCGTAAAGATGAGCGGGGCCGGGAACGATTTCATAGTCCTCGAAAACCTCGAAGGTTCGCTGGACCCCTTCCTCACCCGCGGTACAATCAGCTCCCTCTGCAGAAGAGGGTTGTCCGTTGGCGCTGACGGTCTTATCCAGCTCCGGCGGGATTCAGAGCTCCCCTTCAGGATGAAGTACTACAACAGTGACGGTGAACCCGCCGGAATGTGCGGTAACGGAGGGCGATGCATAGCTGTATTCGCAGCGTCCAGAGGATTTGTCGAGAGGGAGGTCGATTTCCATTTCAGAAGCGACGCCGGAATACACAGGGCCAGGGTGCTGGGCGATGACGAGGCCAGGATATGGATGACGGAACCGATGGTGCATTTCCTGGCAAGGGATCTCCTGGCCGGAGCCAGCGATGTTCGGGTATCCTTCGTTGACACCGGAGTGCCGCATGCGGTTGTGATGGCCGACGAGCCGGACACTCCTGACTTCATCACCACCGCACCTCTTCTGAGAAGGCACGAAGCATTCGGGGCCGCAGGGGCGAATGTAGACTACCTCTGGAGAGGCGACTCCGTAATGCGCATCAGGACATGGGAACGGGGAGTGGAGGGCGAGACACTGGCATGCGGCACGGGAGCCGTGGCCTGTGCCATATGCGCCAGGGACCTGCTGGGTGCACAGCTACCGCTGGAGCTGCGCGTTCAAAGCGGAAAGATCCTGACTGTGGGAATGGACGGAAATGGCTGGTGGCTCCAGGGTGAGGCCAGGGAGGTCTATTCGGGTATTCTGAGAGCACTGCCCGCCTGGAGCTTGACGGAGGACCCATGAGCACCTATTCATTCGCAGATGACGGAGCGGGTATAACTCAGTTGGCAGAGTGTCAGCTTCCCAAGCTGAATGTCGCGGGTTCGATCCCCGTTACCCGCTCCATCGTGCTGTTCTTTCTTCTGATGCTGATCCCGGTGCCTGCCGTCGCCCGGGTCCTTCCCGTAATCGATGACTTCTGGACGGAAGCCTCGGGTTCTCACCTCGCCGCCGATTCCTTCACCGTCGGGTCTGTGAGCGAGACGGCCCTGAAAAGCCAGATGGGAAACGGCAACCGGACAGCCCTGATCCATCTTATCCGCCTCCTGGTCGCACAGGGTCGCATCAGCGAGGCTGAAGCGTGGATGGAGGGCGGTGGAAGAGTGATACCGGTCACGAGGAGGGATCTCGGAATCGCCCTTTCGTGGTACGGCCGGTTCGAGTTCTACGGTATACTCAGCACAGGACTCACCGTGCCCCCTGACCTCGAGGACGACGACTATGGAACCACCCTGGCGGCCATAGTCGGCATGGGCTGGATGGACACCTCATCGGACGGCCGGTTCCATCCTGACCTTCTTGTGGGAGGGCGGGACCTGGAACTGCTTGCAGGTGTTTTCTTTCCCCGCAACATTGACTGGGACAGGGAATGGATAAGCATGGGCTCTCTCGACAGTCTGTTCGCCGAAGGCATAAGGCAGGGTGTCTCACGGTGACCTCGGAATCCGGCAGCGGCTGGAGCATCATGAGGCAGCTTAAGCTGGAGGTCCAGGAACGGGCTCAGCAGATAGCCGGCAGCTTTGCCCTTGTCCCTGCCCTGATAACCTGGTTCAGATTCATCGCGGCGGTTCTTCTGATAGTCGTTGTGTACGGGTCCGGGGACACCGGTGTGATATTCTGGATAATACTTGCCGGAGCCATGTCGGATTACCTCGACGGCTGGGTAGCCAGAAGGATGAAGAGGAACACCTACCCCGGCAAGGTCATGGACTTCATCGCGGACAAGCTGTTCATCTCCGTGGCCATGATAACAGTGGCCTTCAACCTCGGGGGGCTGGACACATTCGCGGCCAGCATTCTCACGGCTTACCATCTCCTCCTTCTGTTTTCACTTTCGGTCATCTCATGGAGCGTGCATGTTCCAGTAGTGACCATAACCACGGGAGAGCGACTGGCGATACTCTTCAGTTACCTTCTGCTGATAACGGCCACGGGCAGGATGGCTTTTCCGCAGAAGCAGATCTTCAGCTCCCTGTACACACCGCTGATGATAATCGCGCTGCTCTCCGCATTGACAGGCCTTCTCAGTTACATGAGGTTGCTGAGACGGATCCTGGCGAGAATCCTGGAGTAGACAATGCACTTTGGTCTGATTCTGCTTTCACTGATCATGTCCGAAGGGACCCGGCTGGAGGCTTCCGGTGATTTTACCGGAGCCGGAAGAGCCTACTACGAAGAGGGTGATCTGGCAGGTGAGGTGCGAATACTCACACGTTTCATAGAAGAATCCCTCTATTCGGGTAACAGCGTTCACGCCTTCGACCTTATTAGGCAGGTGGAGAATCTCCCGCTCGAGACGGGCTGCATAGATTTCTGGTACGCCAGGCTCGCCTGGAGCTGCGGTCTTCCGGAGTACTCCTGTGCGGCTCTGGATTCGGTGGATGGCTCCCCCTGGCTGGAGATGCGGGCTGCAGGACTCGCATCCCTGTTCCGCGGGGACCCTGATGAAGCCGTGGAATTATTCGCCGGTTCAATGGAACTGGCGGGTTCCGCAAGACAGAAGTACTACTCGGCACTGGACCTGAGTTTCGCCCTGGTTTCAGCCCGCCGGTTCGAAGAGGCCGAGGAGATAGCTGTCCTGCTCTCGGGAGGGTTCCCCGGGGAAGGTCTGCCTCTGGCGGCACTGGCACTCAGCATGCAGGGTCAGGGCAGGTTCGGCCAGGCGATGGCCGTGCTGGAATCGGTCTATACATCATCGCAGTACTCCTTCATATCCCGGGACTTCGCCAGGTCCCTGATGGAGGACCTGGAATGACGGATCCTCTGAGCAGGATGTTCGGAAGGATGAGATCGAAGAAAGGGACCGGCACAGGCAGGGACAGGATGATGCACCTTCCCGCGGATATCCGGAAACCCGGCGGACTGGTTCTCTTTTCCGGACCCATGGAGTCCGACGTATGGCCCGCCCTGTACATGGCCAATACCCTTCAGAAAGGTTTTCCAGACGTTGAGCTGGACGTCATATGCCCCAGGAGGGACAACGGGCTGTTCAGCATGCTCAGCTGGAGGCCTCCGGTCCACTGCTACAGCGGCAAACCGGCCATCCCCGAGACTCTGGACAGGGACAGGCTGAATCAGAACACCGTATTCTACTACCCGTACCCGAAGGTCATCGAATCCGACAGAGACCTGCTGGCCGGTATCTCCTGCGGGGTTCGGATAGCCCCCCTCGACCATCCGTCACCGCTGGTGAACCTCACCGTCAGGACTGAAAGCCCATACTTCCCGGAGAAGCTGGAACAGATGTGCCGGATGCTGGGCCTGACCTACGACAAGGAATGGAGACCCGTGGTCCAGACCCACGCGGAGAGGGCGGCGGAGCAGAAGATGGCTCCGGTAACTGGAAGGATGCTGCCGTACATTGTAACAACCTCCTCGGCCCTCTCAATACTGGAAAGGAGCAGGGCCGAGATCCCTCTCAGGACGGTCTCCCTGGCGGGCAAGAACAGCGACCTCTGCGACCTGGACAGGGAGCTGAAGACGGCCATTGTGGCCGGAGCCTCTGCGGTGGCTACGGACAACGATGACCTCTGGGGCGACGCATGTGCTTTCGATGTCCCCGTTATCGGACTCGACAGGCTTGGTGATTTCATAAAATGGCATGGGCTCGAGGCTTCACGGCAGGAGAGCGATTTCGTCGAAGCCTGGGTCGCGCTGCTGAAGAGAGGGTGGTAGCATTTCCCTTGTCGTCAGAACGCCGAACTGGCTCGGGGACCTCGTCATGGCCCTTCCAGCCCTTTCTATGCTGGCCGGCTGCCATCCTGATGTGGTTTTCTGGGTGCATCCCAGGGTAGCGGGTCTCCTTCCGGTCTTCTTTCCCGATGCCGGGATTCGCACCGGCTCCAGGTTCCCCGGGAACGCGAACGACCGACTGCTCCTCATGACAGGCTCATTCAGGTCGGCGCTGCAGGGATTTCTGTCCAGAATACCGGTAAGGACGGGATACGGGACGGATATGAGGCGGTTGCTGCTTACCGAATCCCTCGAACCGCCCGCCGGAAGGGAACATCATCATTCGGAGGATTACATCAGGCTTGCTTCGGCCATCGGGTGCCGTGCTCGACCGGCTGTTGTGAAGCCCTGCGTGGAGCCCCTGGGTGCACCTCATGCGGCGTTCTTCCCCGGAGCCAGGTACGGAAGCGCCAAGAGGTGGGGGGGGTTCGGAGAACTGGCCTCACTCGTTGCGGTGAGTACGGGGCTGCCGGTGGTCCTCTACGGTTCCGAAGGCGAGGAGGAGGAGCTGAGAGTAACCGCCAGGGGCAGAGAAGCATGTTCTGTGGAGGCGGGACTGGAACTCCCCGTGCTGGTATCGAGGCTGCTGAAGTCGGTCCTGACTGTGGGCAACGATTCAGGCGGCGTCCATCTCTCTGCGCTCCTCGGTGTTCCAACGGTGACCGTATTCGGATCCACGTCGCCCCTCTGGACGGCACCGTCGGGCATGTTCACGGCGGAAGTCACATCCTCCAGGGAGTGTTCTCCCTGCTTCAGGCGCGATTGCCCGAAGGGCCGCGCCGCATGCCTTTCCGACATTACCCCTCGAATGGTCCTGGATGAATCTCTCGGCCTCCTCCGCAAGTCCGGAGCGGCGGTTTCTTCACATGTCTGAGAAGCTCATTCTGCTGGTCGACTGTCATGCGCTTCTGTACAGGGGGCATTTCGCCATGATGAGGAATCCGCTCCGCGCCGCCGACGGCACCAATACCAGCGGACTGTTCTTTCTGGTCAGGGAGATCCTCGACAGGAGGGAGTCCAGGAATCCTGACATTGTCGCCGCTGTCTTCGATCATCCCGGACCCACGTTCAGGGTGGGCTTGTATCCGGAATACAAGGCCAACAGACCCCCCATGCCCGAGGACCTCCGGAAACAGTCCGAATACGCTCTCAGGCTGATCCCCGCCCTGGGAGTACCGGTTCTGCGGAAGGAGGGCCTGGAGGCTGATGACATAATAGCGTGGCTGGCCCAGGAGGCGGGCTCGACGGGGAACAGGGCCGAGATCCTCTCTTCGGACAAGGACCTCCTTCAACTGGTATCGGAAAGGGTGACTGTGATAAGACCCGGCAGTCGTGAAGGTCAGGATGTGATTGCGGGGAAAGGGGACGTGGAGGGAATAATGGGCGTGAGGGCGGACCAGGTGGCTGATTTCCTCGCACTCACGGGGGATTCCTCCGACAACATCCCCGGAGCGAGGGGCATCGGCAGGAAGACTGCCATCGGGCTCCTCAGGGACCACGGCAGTCTCGAAGGGGTTTACTCGTCACTTGACCGGATCCCGCCTCAGGTCAGCAGGAAGCTGGAAGAGAGCAGGGAAATGGTGGAGCTCAGCAGACGCCTGGTCACCCTTTGCCCCGCAAGGGATGCGGGGATAGGTCTCGAGGACCTCTCCATGAGTTATCCGGACGAACCTGCGGCTGTGGAGCTCCTGAGCTCCCTCGGCATGTCCAGCATTATCGACAGGCTCGGTCTGAGCCACGGTCCGGGTCCGGGCCGGGAGAAAGACCTGTTCGGATCCATACGGGAGGAGACGGCGGGAGCCCGGTGTTCCGTCAAAGTGGTCCGCTCCATTCCTGAATTGAAGGAAATGGAGCCCGGGCCGACCTACGAAGGACTCGTCGCCATAGATACCGAGACGACCTCAAGGGACCCTTTCCAGGCCGATCCGGTAGGGCTTTCCATTGCGACTTCAGGCAGCAGCGCCTGGTATGCGCCGCTTTCCGGACCCGACGCGCTGGACCTTGAGCAGGCCATAGGGGTCCTGGGAGGAAAGCTCGCTGGTAAGAACCTCGTGGCGCAGAACGGGAAGTACGACATGCATGTGCTTGAGAACCTCGGACTGAGGATACCGGTCCTCTCCGGCGATCCCATGATAGCCGATTACCTGCTCCGCCCCGAGATCCAGTCGCATTCGCTTTCGAACCTTTCCGTAACATGGCTCGGAAAGACGATGACGGAGTACGGGGAAGTGCTGGGGAACTCGGATACACTGATCGATGTGGCTACCGACAGGGTGGCGGATTACTGCGGGTGCGACTCGGCGACCGCCCTTGAGCTGTCCGGTCTCCTGCTGGACAGGCTCAGTGAGGATCCCAGGCTTCTCTCCATCTACCGTGATGTGGAACTGCCACTGGTCAGGGTGATAGCCGACATGGAAGCCAGGGGCGTGGGACTGGATATACGATCGCTTCACGAGCTGGAATCCGAATTCTCCCTGGCGATAGCGGAGCTGGAGGAAAGGGCGGCCGGTACCGCAGGGTCCCGGCTCAACCTGAGCAGCCCGTCACAGGTGTCGCGGGTGCTTTTCGAACAACTCGGCCTTTCCCCGGTCAGAAAGACCTCCACGGGGATCAACTCATCCAGCATGGAAGTGCTGGAGAAGCTCAGAGGCCGGCACGAGTTCGTCGACACGGTGATCGAGCACAGAGAGCTTTCCAAACTGCTGAACACCTACGTCAGGAAACTGCCGGGATTCCTGTGCCCGCGGGACGGACTGATCCACACCAGCTTCAGCCAGACCGTGACGGCCACCGGCAGGCTGAGCTCCAGCAATCCGAACCTTCAGAACATTCCCATCAGGACGATCAGGGGACGCCAGGTGAGGAAGTGTTTCGTCCCCGGCAGGCAGGGGCATGTGTTCATAACCGCAGACTACTCGCAGATAGAGCTGAGGATACTGGCTCACTTCGCCGGGCCGGGCAACATGAGGAAGGCCTACGACAGGAACCTTGACATACACGGAAGGACGGCTGAGGCCGTTTTCGGTGATTCATCCCCGGAACACAGGAGGAAAGCCAAGGAGGTCAATTTCTCCATCCTCTACGGTATCAGTCCCTGGGGCCTGAGCAACAGGCTGAACATAGGCAGGGGAGAGGCGACGGAGATAATAGACCGTTACATCGAAACATACCCCGAAGTGGAATCCTATTTCAGACAGTGCGTCGAATACGCGGAGAAGCATGGAGAGACAAGGACGATACTTGGAAGGAAAAGGGAGTTCAAGGGTATGGCGAAGGCGAAGGGCGCGATCCGGAGCTCAATGGAGAGAATGGCCGTGAACACCACGATCCAGGGTTCCGCCGCGGACATCATCAAGCTTGCCATGCTTCGCGTGCACGGGCGTCTGGCGGAAATGGCCGACGCCGGGCTGGTCCTCCAGGTTCACGATGAGCTCGTGGCCACAGCGCCGGCGGAGATGGCTGAAGACGTGGCGGAAATTATCAGGACGGAGATGGCTTCGGCATTCTCCCTTGAGGTGCCTCTGGTGGTGGACACCGGGATCGGGGAGAACTGGCTGGAGGCTCAGCACTGATGCTGTGCAGAGCCGCTCTGGCCGCGATACCGCTCCTGTTGATCCTGTCCTGCGGAAGGGGCGACGTCGAAGGAACTCCGGATCTCAACGTCGTACTCGTGATAATAGACACTCTCCGCGCCGACCACATCGGGTACTGGGGATATGACAGGGGAACGACACCCTGCCTCGACAGTCTTGCGGCTGCGGGAACCGCCTGGATGGAAACCCAGGCTCAGAGTTCCTGGACCCTTCCCTCAGTCGCATCGATCCTCACCGGCCTGACCCCGAGAGAACACGGAGCCGGCTACGCCGGAGGAGAGCTCTTCGGACTGTCATCATCGATCCGGACCCTTCAGGGCATTCTCCATTCCAGGGGCTGGAGATCGTGCGGGATATTCAATGTAATCTTCCTCAACGAGGATTTCGGTTTCCACAGGGGCTTCGACCATTTCGACTGCCGTGGTATCACCGAGAACAGCAGTACGAGAAGGGCCGGTGAGACGGTGGATACCGCGATCCAATGGCTGGAGGGCCTTGCGGAGGATGATAAGTTCCTTCTGGTGGTTCATTTCTACGATCCCCACATTCCATACGATCCGCCTCCACCCTATGACGTGATGTTCAGCGATGAGGGGGGCACCGGCGGAGCAGGGTACTCGGGGCTTGTGATGGATACGATACTCGCCGTGAACAGAGGCGAGGCGAGTCTGTCTCTTCATGGCCTGCGGATGATGACCGACCTGTACGACGGTGAGGTAGCCTATACGGACGGCCAGATAGGCAGGCTCTTCAATTACCTCACTGAGACCGGGCTCTCCGATAGATCCCTCGTTATAGTCACAGCCGATCACGGTGAGGAATTCCTGGAGCACTCAGGGCTCGAACATGGAAGGACGCTCTACCAGGAAGTGCTGCATGTTCCGCTCATTCTCAGCGGTCCCGGCGTTCCCGCCGGCGCTATCAGGACTGAGCCCTGCGCACAGGTTGACATCCTGCCCACAGTCCTGTCCTATCTGGGGCTGGAAATCCCTGCCGGTCCTTCCGGAATCGATCTCCTCGGCGGCAGCGGCGCAGGCTCAAGGGACCTGCCGTCCAGCAACCTCATGTGGAGCGCTCCAGCTGCATCGGTCAGGAGGGACGACCGGAAGATCATCTGGAAGGCGGAGGATGGCGGTACTGAATTCTACGATCTCTCAGAGGATCCCATGGAGCAGCATTCCATTGGCGTCAGCGGCAGCGCCATGCTTCAGGCCGTGGAGTATTACTGGTCCACGCCGCCCCTGGCGGACCCTCCCGTTGTCTCCTTCGGCGATGCCGAGGACAATCAGCTCAGGGACCTTGGATACCTCCGATAGTGTTACAGAAGAATGGACGGATAAATCGTCCATTCCGGGCATTCTCAGCCCATGGACCTTCGTCTCAGCAGCTCAGCCGCTACGATGGCGGCAGTACTGGAAACATTGATGCATCTCCTCAGACCGGTCTGGGGGATCATTACATGAAGGTCCGCGATACGTGAAAGACCGGCGCTGAGCCCCATGGCCTCGTTGCCCAGCATGTAGGCGGCCGACAGGGGGAGATCGGCATCCCACAGGCTCGCCGCCTCAGCCGTGTTCTCCACGGCCACGAGTGTCCTTCCGCTTCCCCTGGCCCACAATGCGGCGTCGAGCGCATCCCGGAAGTATCTCCAGGGAACTTCGGCATGGGTTCCCCTGGATGTATGGGAAAGCTTCCTGTTCCCCGGCCTGCAGCAGATCCCCGTCAGGAAGACGGCCACGGGCCTGACAGCTTCCGCCGTTCGGAAGACGGAACCCACATTGAACGCGCTCCTGAGATTGTCGAGTATGAAGATGGGCATTCCACTTGAACCATGGAGTGATTCGGGGTACACTCGAGTTGAGATGGAATCCAAGAAGTATCCCTTTCTGCTGGTGGTCCTGTTCCTGACCGGATATTATACGCCTGCATCAACGGGATCCCAAATGTGGTGGGTACCCGCGATCGCCGCGGGTCTCGCAACGGTTTCCGCGGGTTTCGCGCGCACGGGCAGGGCCCTTCTATGCGCCGCCGCGATACTGGCGGGCATGTCCGCGGGCCATCGACCGGGCCCCGGGAATACCCGCACTGAACCCGCCGGGGGGGTATGGCGGGCGGGAGTGGAAACGAACACCGCCACGGGGGTCCTTCTGAGGGTAGAGGGGATGGGTACCCTCTGGGCATCCCGCAGGGACCTGGCACAGCGCTGCTCCAGGGGTGACTCGGTGGTCCTTGTCGGAAGTACGGACGGGGTTTTCCTGAATGTCTCCGCATTCAGGGTCCTGGAATCGTCCTCGCTTCCCGACAGGGCTCGCAGAGCGCTGACAGACCTTATCATGAGCAGGATACCCTCGAGGGATACGGCTTCCCTTGTGGCCGCCCTGATAACCGGGGAAAGAGGACGTATACCTCCCTCGGTGCGTGAAGCTTTCGGGAGTACAGGCACTTCGCATCTCCTTGCCCTGTCCGGACTGCACGTCGGAATACTGGCCGGAGCCGTTCTTGTTCTGACAAGGAAGACGGCGGGCAGCGGGTGGCCCGCTTTCATTTCAGTAACCCTGTTGTGCGGCGCCTATGTAATGATCTCCGGCGGAAGGGCCTCGACTTTTCGGGCATGGGTGATGCTGATGACACTGCTCGGCCTATGGCAATTATCAGGTAGAATGCCTCATCTCCTCATAGTATGGTCAGTTGCGGTAACCATTATGGTGGCGTTATCAGGTGGCGGCATTCTCGAGGACGTGGGGGCTCAGATGTCCTTCGCCGCCGTCCTCAGCCTGATCCTTCTGGGAAGCAGGATCGGAGGGAGGCGGGTCTGGCTGTTCTCCGCCGGATACGCCGGGCTGGTGGTGACCGTCTCCCTTGCTCCACTGGTGTCATCGGTCTATGGAGGGTTCAATCCTGTGGCACCCATTGCCACCGCGGTCTCCATTCCCCTTATGGTGCTGCTCATGATCCTGGGATCCATTACGCTCATGCTTCCCGTGATACCCGGGATATCCAAACTGGCGGAATGGACTGCATACCTCTGGCTTGCTCTTCTGAGGGGGCTGGCGGTGGAAGAGGTGGCCTTCCGGGGCTGGATGACGGCCGTCTGGTTCTTCTGTCTGGCGGGGCTATGGCTCTTCGGAAGTAGAAGGGGGTACCTGCTCAGGTTCAGGTGACGTGTCCCGGGCAGTGGGTTCCGACGCGAGGCTATCCTCCATGACCTCGAATACGACCTGTATGTTGCCCTCGTTGTCCATGGCGTCTTCCAGGTTGTCCAGGCCGGTGGCCTGGACAGTCGCGCCAAGGGGAAGGTTCAGGATCAGTGTATCACCGGGAAGCATTCCGTAGGCCTCTCTGTAGTCCCATTGCGTCTTCACCACGAGTATGACGAGCCCGTCGTAACCCGAGAGAGCTTCGGCGGTGGAGACGGCCCTGTATACACCCGGAGCTATCTGAATGTTCCTGGCCCTCTCGAGGATGGAGAGATGGTATGCCGCCGATACCGTCACAGAAGGGACCACATCCGGTATCACGGGCAGGAACCTGATGGTGTCCGTCACTGTGGGAGTGGTGATGATTATGGAAACGGAATCCTCCAGTCCCGGCGACGGCTGCCAGGTGACGCTCCTTCCCCCGGCGATCTTGCTCCCGGTCTCCAGGAAATCACCGTGTGAGCATTCCCATACCGCCTCGCTGCCATCCTCAAGGATGGTGGAGAAGGTCGTGGTCCGACCGCCCTCTAGGTTCATGGTGGCGACGATGTGAAGGGGATTCTCCTCCTGGCCCCTGCACTGCGAGGCCAGCCACAGCACCAGCACACCGGCGGGCAGTACGAAGGGCAGCAGGAGACTGAGCATCCTGACGAACGATTTTCCGCGCGTATTCCTGTTCATGGCCGGAATATGATGATTAATCCTCCGGACAGGAACCCTGTTCCGCAGGAATCCAGGCCGGCCGGAAGGGGTTCAGCCGCTGTCCGAGATAATGATCTCCACAGCTTCCGATATGTCACCGGCCACCCTCCATGGAGCTGGAAGCCCCCCGGACTCCATTATTCCGAGCTGGTCGCTTCCCCTGCCGGTGAGTACGAGTATGGTCTTCAGGCCCGCTCTTCTGCCGAGTTCCATGTCCGATTCCGCATCGCCTACGATGTAACCTCCGGCGGGGAGGTCGAGATCACTCCTGGCAGCGTCCACCATTCCGGTTTCGGGCTTTCTGCAGGCGCAGCCTTCATCAGGACGATGGGGGCAGTAGTAGATTCCCGACAGCGCTCCGCCCGCGTCCCTCACAAGCTCCGTGAGATGACTGTGGATATCCCTTACACAGGCCTCGGTGCAGTAATTCCTTCCTATGGCCGACTGATTGGTGATCACCACCACGGGATGCCCGGCACTGCAGAGCCTTACGATGGAAGCGACGGCGCCGGGGAAGGGCTTCCACTCTTCGAGGGATTTCACGTAATCATCGCGGTCGCGGTTGATCACCCCGTCACGGTCAAGGAATACCGGAACTCTCAAATCCCCTGTTCCTCCAGCCTGTCCCTGTGGTAATCCACGAGGTCACGAAGGCCATCCTCGAATAGGATCTCCGGTTCCCATCCAAGGATTTCCCTTGCCCTGTCGCTGGAAAGGGCGATCTTCCGTATCTCCTCAGGGAGAGGGGGACCGAAGGATGGTGACAGGTCTGTGCCCGCGTATTCCCTTATGAGGCGGTCCAGCTCCAGTACGGACCTCCCGGTGCCGAAGCCCAGGTTGAATACCCTGCCGGATATTTCGCTCCTGGAAAGGTCCATGGCCATCCTGTTCGCTCTGGCTATGTCCCTGACATGGACGTAATCCCTCAGCTGCAGTCCGTCCCCGTTGATCACAGGCGGAGCACCCGTCAGGTAGGCAAGGGTGAATATGGCTGTGACGCCGGCTTCGCCGTAGGGGTTCTGTCTGGGTCCGTAAACGTTCGGATAGCGAAGCACGGTGTAGTCCAGACCGTAGAGGTACCTGTAGAGGAAGAGGTAGTGCTCCACCGTATGCTTGCTTATGCCGTAGTGACATATGGGATTAACGGGATGATCCTCGGTAACGGGAATGGACTCCGGCTCTCCGTAAACGGCTCCGCCTGTGGAGGCGTAAACCACCCTGCCCACTCCGCCCGCCCTTGAGGCCTCCAGCAGGTTGAGCGTTCCAAGGATGTTCACGTCGGCGTCGAACAGAGGTTCCCTGACCGACCTCCTGACGTCCATCTGAGCAGCATGGTGACAGAGTATGTCGAACCCTCCGGAAGCCACCAGTCCGAAGGCGCTTTCGCTTCTGATGTCCATCTCATGGAAAAAGATGCCCTCACCGACGTTCTCCCTTGAACCGGTGGAGAGGTCGTCCATTACATGGACCTCGTGACCGTTCTCTTCAAGGTGGTCGGCGATGTTGGAGCCTATGAAGCCGGCCCCTCCGGTAATGAGTACTTTCATCGGTCCTCCGTTTTGTCTCTTGCGGGATACGGGATATCCCTGCCCTGTATCGCAAGTAATCATATATTAGCCGTGAACAGGTGTCATCGCACAATTACCTTTGACTGACCGTCGGTCAAGACCCCGCAGGGGGGCAACCTCGGGAGGAACGATGAGAGTTCTTCTGCTTTTCGGAGGAAGGTCCGCCGAGCACGACGTATCGGTGGTATCGGTGGAATTCGTCCGTGATGTCATGCGGGAGACCGGCCAAGAGACAGTGATGATAGGGATCGGTACCGACGGCAGCTGGACCCTTGGTGAAGAGGTCCTCTCCATCAGGACGGGCAGACCCCGATGGACCCTGCTTGGCGGTAAGGGAGAAATCCCGTTCGATCTGGTCTTCCCGGTGCTGCACGGTCCCTTCGGCGAGGACGGAACGGTGCAGGGACTGTGCATGATGGCCGGGTGGCCCTTCGCCGGAGCGGGGGTCATGACCTCTTCAGTGGCCATGAACAAAGTTACGACGAAGGAACTCGCGGCTGCCCACGGAATACCCGTGGTGCCCTGGAAGGCTTTCATGAGGCGGGATCCTCCTGACGCGACCTCGGTGGAGGAGATCGGCTACCCGCTGTTCGTCAAACCCGCAAGAATGGGCTCCAGCGTCGGGGTTTCCAGGGTGGAAAGCTCCGGGGCTCTTGAGAAGGCCGTCGAGCTGGCCTTCCGCTACGACAACCTGATCCTGGTGGAGAAGGGTATCGAGAGCGCAAGGGAAATAGAGGTCGCTCTGCTCTCGGAGGATGGACTGGTTTCCTCGTCGGTGCCGGGGGAGATAGAACCGGGGCTGGAGTGGTACGACTACACCGCGAAGTACGACTGCGCCGAATCCCGTCTCCTCATACCGGCGCCCATATCCGATACCCTTGGTTCAACCGTAAGACGATATGCGGAAAGATGCTTCAGCATTCTCGGGGGAAGCGGTTTCGCAAGGGCCGATTTCCTCCTCGACGGAGACGGTTCCGTCTACTTCAACGAGATAAACACTATTCCGGGTTTCACAGGGATAAGCATGTTCCCTAAACTGTGGGAGGCCACCGGTGTCAGCTCCGCGGAGGTAATCGAGAGGATAGTCAGGGAGGCTCTCAGAAGGCACGCGGAGTCCTGCCGGAACTCAACGGAGGTTTCTTCATGAGGAACATCAAGGTGGACCTCAGGAGCGACACCGTCAGCACGCCCTGCCATGCCATGCGGAACGCAATAGCCAGGGCGGAGCTCGGGGATGACGTTTTCGGGGAGGACCCGACGGTCAACCATCTCGAGGAGACCATGGCCGACCTGACCGGTTTTGACAGGGCCGTGTTCATGCCCACGGGCACCATGTCCAACGGAGTGGCGATCAGGGCACAGACCGCTCCCGGCGAGGAAGTCATCTGCGGCAGCAACAGCCATGTATATGTCTACGAGAACGCCCAGTACGCGGCTCTGGGGGGAATTCAGATGCACAGGATCGACGAGGCGGAGGACGGGTGCCTTCCTCCGGAGATAGTGGACTCAGCCCTTTCCCGGGGGGATGACCAGCACTTCGCTCCGCGTACCCTTGTGACGCTGGAGAATACGCAGAATATCATGGGAGGCCTGGTGATATCACAGGAGAGGAAGCGGGAGCTGATCGACGTATGCAGGAGCCACGGAGCTTCCCTTTACCTCGACGGGGCCAGGGCATGGCATGCAGCCGTGGCTCTCGACCTCAGCATCAGGGATGTGCTCTCGGGCTGCAGGATGGTCTCCATGTGCTTCTCCAAGGCCCTCGGCTGCCCTGCGGGATCGATACTGCTGTGCTCCGCCGAGGATGAGAAGAGGGTCAGGTACCTGAGGAAGCAGCACGGGGGCGGCATGAGGCAGACGGGGATACTGGCGGCGGCCTGTCTCTTCGCTCTTGACCACAATCTGCCCCAGCTCTCCAGGACTCACAAGTACGCCCGTATACTCGCGCGGGGTATATCACATTCACCGGTCCTCTCGCTGGATGACCCGAACCCGCAGAGCAACATAGTCATAGCGGGTACTCCCGAGGGAAAGGCGCAGGCGGTGGTGGACGCCCTTGCCAGCCTTGAGATAGGCTGTCTCGCGCTTTCCCCCTCCAGTCTGAGGTTCGTGACACACCTGTCCCTCTCAGAGAGCGGGGTCAAATACGCAGCCGATGTCCTTTCGGCGTTTGGAGGATGAAATGGTTACTGGAGTCATAGGCACCGGCCACCTGGGATACCACCACGCAAGGATACTCGGCGGGCTGACGGGAAGCACCGTTCCCATTTTCGACACCGACGTCGACAGGATGGAGCAGCTTTCCCTGGAGCTGGACGTCAGGCCCTGCCACGGACTGGATCAGCTGTTCGAGCAGTGCGATTCGGTGGTAGTGGCCACAAATACCTCAAACCATCACCAGTCGGTCATGAAGGCCCTGGAAGCAGGTGTCCATGTCCTGGTGGAGAAGCCCATCGCCTCCTCTACGACTCAGGCAAGGGAGATGGTGGAGATGGCGGAAGACACCAACCTGGTCCTTGCGGTCGGACACGTGGAGAGATTCAATCCCGCCATACTGGCCGCCTCCGACCTGATCGACAATCCACTGTTCGTAGAGGGTCACAGGATGGCGCCATTCAATCCCAGGGGCACCGATGTATCGGTGGTGCTGGACCTGATGATACACGACATAGACCTTGTGCTCTCCTTTGTCCGTTCACCGGTGGCGTCCGTACAGGCTTCCGGCATCCCGGTCCTCAGCGGCAACGTTGACATAGCCAGCGCCAGGATCCAGTTCGAGAACCGGTGCGTGGTCAACATGACCGCCAGCAGGATATCCAGGGAACGCATAAGGAAGCTGAGATTCTTCCAGCCCCGAATGTACGTGGCGGTGGATTTCGCTTCCAGGGAAGTGGAAGCGTACCAGCTGGTGGGTGAGAGCATTCAGCCCATCGAGGTCAGGGTCCCTGAAGTTGACGCCCTTACGGAGGAGCTCAAGGATTTCAGGAAGGCCTGCTCTACCGGATGCTCCCCTACCGTAAGCGGAATCGACGGCCTCAACGCCCTTGTATCCGCACAGATAATCTCAGGAAAGATCAATGAATCGGCTGAAGCCGCCACAGGTCAATCCTCGTAATGAGAATGGTCATATCCGCCGGAGACCCGTCCGGCGACGTCAGGGCAGCAGAGCTTGTTCATGAGCTTGGAAGGCTGACCAGTCTCTCGGTCTCAGGTCTTGGAGGAAGACACCTCAGAGGAGCAGGGGCGGAAACCGTCTTCGATCTTGACCGTTATTCCGTCATGGGCTTCGCCGAGGTCTTCACTTCCCTGGGCAGCCTGCTGAGGCTTCGAAGGGATATGAGGTCGCACATCCTCAGAACCGATCCCGACCTTCTTCTACTGGTCGACTACCCCGGGTTCAACATCCCCCTGGCCGAATGGGCAAGCAGAAGTGGTATAAGGGTCATCTACTACGTATCACCTCAGCTGTGGGCCTGGGGTTCGGGAAGGGTGAAGAGGATCAGGGGCGCAGTTGATCTGATGATAACGCTCTTCGAATTCGAGGTGGACTTCTACCGGAGACACGGGATCATGGCGAAGTGGGCGGGTCATCCCCTTGCCGATTCCATCCCGTCCCCTCTTGAGCAGTCCCTGACCGGAAGGATCGCCCTGCTGCCGGGAAGCCGCAGACAGGAGGTATCCATGCTGCTTCCCCGCATGGCCGGCGCCTTCAGCATACTCAGTGACAGGGGAGCAACCGGCAGTGCGGTGATAGCAGTGTCCCCGGGGGTCCCGGAGGAACTCTACCAGCCTGCCCTGTCCATGGAAGGCGTGACGGCCGCGCATTCCGTGAAGGATGCCCTCGAAGGCGCTTCGGCAGCCGTGGTCTGTTCAGGCACCGCCACGCTGGAGACGGCCATGTGGGGGGTGCCGTTCATAATCACATACAGGACTTCGCCCCTTACGTATCTTCTGGCGCGGATGCTGGTGCGGGGGGTGAAGAACATAGGAATGGCCAACCTCGTTGCGGGGGAGGCATTCTCCGTCGAACTCCTGCAGGGTCGCGTTACACCCGTGAACATCGCGGAAGCCCTGGAGCCGCTGCTGATCCCCGGAACCGCCAGGGAGAGGGCCGTGAGCGGAGCCCTGAAGGTGAGAGAAGCGCTGGGACCGGAAGGCTCCTCGAGGAGGGCGGCCTTGATGATCATCGAGGAGACCGGAGTATGAGGGGACCCGACCTTCTCAACCTGTCCAGGGTCCTTGGCAGGGTATTCATGCGCCTTTCCGGCCTGACCTGGAGGGTCCGGTACATCCGTCCCTTCTCAGGAAGAGCGGGGATGGCCAGGGGCAGGGCGGTGTTCTTCGCCTTCTGGCATGGAAGACAGCTTCCTCTGATTCATACACACAGGGGGGAGGGTGTCGCTGTTCTGGTCAGCCGCAACACCGACGGCCAGTACGTTACCAACGTACTGCATTCCATGGGTTTCGATACGATCAGAGGCTCCAGTTCCAGGGGGGGGATGGAAGCCGTCAGGGGCATGGCCGGCAGGCTCAGGAACGGCAGGGACTGCGCCATTACCCCCGACGGGCCCAGAGGACCTCTGGAAAAGGCCAAGGCCGGCACAGCGCACATTTCCAGACTGGGTGGAAGGCCAGTGGTCCCCATGGGCACGTCGGCATGGCCGGCCGTACGTTTCCACTCCTGGGACCGGTTCATGCTGCCGCTGCCTTTCGCCAGGGTCGTAGTGGTGGAGGGCAGACCCGTCAGATGCATGGTGAAAGGTGACGATCCGGAGGAATGGCTCGCCGCGCTGGAGACGGGGCTGCGTTCCGTAACATCCTACGCGGACCTTCTGGCATCCCCTTCGGCAAGATTGATGGCCCGATGCCTTTCGGTACTGGGGTCCTGTCTGACGCTGCCGGCCTTCATTGGACTTTTTTTTCGCCCCTTGCGGGAAAGACGGGAAAGGAAGGGTCTGGCGCTCCGCCGCAGTGACCGCCCGGTCTGGCTCCACGGGTCTTCCCTGGGGGAACTCAACGGTCTGATCCCGTACATCGAAAAGCTCAGGGAGCAGGGTATCCCGGTGCATGTTACCTGCTTCACTCCTGCGGGAAGGAAGTTCATAGAAGACAGGGGCCTGCAGGGAGGTTACATCCCCCTGGACGTCCCGCTGTACGCGGAAAGGTTCCTCCGCAAGGTCCGGCCGAGGGCCCTGGTGCTGGCTGAGACGGAGATCTGGCCCAACACCCTCATGCGGACATTGATGCTCAGGGTACCCTGCCTTCTGGTTAACGGAAGGCTTTCCACCGGGAGTCTCAGGGGTTACCGCCTTTTCGCTCCTCTTCTGGGGAGAATGCTGTCCTGCTTCTCCGCCGTGGTTGCCAGGACCGGGGATGACATGAAGAGGTTCGCCCGTCTCGGTGTGGACGAAAGAGTTCTCGGCGTATCCGGGGATTCCAAGTTCCTGGCTGACGCGGGAGATCCTCCGCCGCAATGGCGCGGGCTCCTGGATTCCTGCGGACCTGTACTCGTCGCCGGTTCCACAAGGGCCGGCGAGGAGGAGACGGTTCTCGATGCGGCGCTGGCAGCCGGATACTTCCCCGTGATGGCCCCCCGCCACCTTGAAAGGGTGGGGGAGGTGGAGTCGCTGATGGTCCGAAAGGGATTCACCCCTGTCCGGTGGTCGGTCCTGAACGGGACACCGGGCGAAAAGCTTGATTTCGATTCAGTCATCGTAGATGTTCACGGTGTGCTCGCCGCCATGTACGGAATCGGGGACGCGGCTTTCGTCGGAGGTACCCTGGCCCCTGTCGGCGGCCACAATGTGCTTGAACCGCTGATGAGAGGCGTGATGCTCCTGGTGGGCCCCCATTATGAGAATTTCAGGGAAGCGGTGGAAGTGTTCAGGGATTCCGGAGCAGCCAGGGTATTCTCCACTTCCCGGGAGCTGGCTGAAATACTCACTGGACTGAAGAGCGGCCCGGACCGGAGGGAGGACATAATCAGGGATTTCAGGGAGATGAGGCAGAGCCTGCTGAGGGGAATATTCAGGGCATTGATGCTGACAGGCATTCCGGGGTGCAATGGAAAGACCTGACAGGCTTTTCGGAAGGATAGTGCGCCGCGAGGGCTGGTACGCATGGCTGGGCTGGTGTCTCATGCCCGCGGGTTGGCTCTACGGGCTGGCGGCTTCCGTCAGAAGGAAGTGGTTCGAATCCGGTGACAGGCAGATCCGGCTTCCGGTGCCTGTCATCAGCGTCGGGAACATCGAAGTCGGCGGCACAGGCAAGACACCGGTGACCATCTGGCTGGCGAACAGGATCACGGGAATGGGGTACAGGGTCGCCGTGGTCGCAAGGAACTTCGGACGAAGGACCAGCTCATGCAGGGTAAGGCTTGACAGTGACGACGTCCGCAAGGATTTCACCGACGAAGTGCTGCTCCTGGCGGAAAGCCTTCTTGGCAGAAGCAGCGTGTACGCCGGGAGATCCAAGACCGAGGCGGCAATCAGGGCGTACCGGGGCGAAAAACCTGACATCATACTCGTGGATGACGGTTTCCAGCATCTGGGCCTGCACAGGGACATCGAACTGCTGGTCCTTGATTTTGCCAGTCCCTTCGGTCAGGGAGGTCTGCTGCCCTCGGGCACTCTCAGGGAGTTCCCCTCGGTGCTCTCCAGGGCGGATCACATCTGGATAAACCGCATTCCCACAGGCATGTCGGCTGAATGGATAAAACGAAGGCTGATAGACTACAACTGGAAAGCGCCTGTGCAGTTCAGCCGTGTCATGCATACAGGAGTAAGGCTCGTCGGCGGCGGCACGCTGTCCCGCCTTCCCAGCCGGACGCTCCTTGCCTTCTGCGGGATCGGCAGACCCGAGAGCTTCCGCAACTCCCTGGAGGACGTCGGCATAAGGCTTGAGGGTCTGGAGGTCTTCCCCGACCACCACGTCTATACGGTGGAGGACATTGAGCACCTTCGGAGGCTCATGGAGAGCACCGGCGCCTCGGGTCTGATCACCACCGCCAAGGACGCCGTGAAGCTTTACGGTCTCCCCGGCACAGGGGATATTATGATCCAGACAATGAACCTCGAGGTCAAGGGAGCGGTCCCTGAGCTGATGAACGACATCCAGCACACCATCGAGAACTACTGGACAAGGAAGAGGGAAGACAGGGACGATATTGACTGACAATGTTATCGAGACCGATGTACTGATACTCGGAGCCGGCATGGCCGGTCTCACGTGCGCGCTGTCTCTGCCTGAAGGCCTGAGGGTCATGATGGTCAGCAAGGTTCCCATGCCCACGGGCAGCACCTACCTGGCCCAGGGAGGGCTTGCCGCCGCCGTATCCGAGGAAGACAGCTTCCAGCTGCACCTCAGGGACACAGTCGAGGCGGGGGCGGGACTCGTGAACGAGGAAGTCGCCCTTGAGATAATTGAGGGCGGCCCCAGGCTGGTAATGCAGCTGGCCCGGTGGGGGGCCGAACTGGAAGGCGCGTCCGGAGGCGGCAAGAGCGGTATCGAGGGGGGACACAGCGTCAGAAGGGTTCTGCACCACAAAGACCGCACCGGAAGGCTCATAAGCGAAGTCCTCAGCGAAAGATGCTTCGAGAAGGGCAACATCAGGATCATTCAGCCGGCCTGCGCCGTGAACCTCCTGACCGCATCAAGGGAGATGCCCGAACTCGTCGACGGAGGGATGGACAGATGCATAGGAGCCCACATCCTCCACGACGGCACTATATCCACAGTCCTAGCGGGAGAGACCGTAATAGCGACGGGGGGCGCGGGGAAGGTCTACAGGTACACGTCCAACCAGGACTCGGCCACGGGTGACGGCATTGCCATGGCGTACAGGGCCGGGCTTCCCATCAGGAACATGGAGTTCTACCAGTTCCACCCCACCTGCCTATTCCACCCCGAGAAGAGGAATTTCCTGGTGACCGAGGCCCTCAGGGGCGAAGGGGCTATCCTCCTGAACCTCGAGGGCGAGAGGTTCATGGAGAACTACGATCCGGAGAGGATGGAACTGGCCCCGAGGGATATAGTGGCCAGGGCCATCGACTCCGAGATGAAAAGGCTCGGCAACGATCATGTCCTTCTGGATGCCAGTCGACTTGGAAGGGATAAGCTCACCGCGTCTTTTCCCGAGGTGACGGACGGAGTCACATCGGTGGGGATCATCCCGTGGGAGGAGCCGATCCCTGTAGTGCCGGCGGCCCATTACATCGTCGGCGGCATCGACGCGGCAACCGATGGAACGACGCTGATGAACGGGCTGAGGGCCATAGGCGAGGCGTCCTGCACGGGTTTCCACGGCGCGAACAGGCTGGGGAGCAACAGCCTCCTGGAGGCCGGGGTCATGGGTCTGAAGGCGGCGGACTCCATTCCGGGCACTGTCATGAGACCCTCCGATTTCCATGCGAGGGACTGGTCCTTCGGCAGGGCGGAGCCGCTTCGGGAGAACGTCCTGGTGGACCATGCATGGGCCGCCATCCGCAGCGTGATGTGGGACTACGTAGGCATTGTGAGATCGGACAACAAACTCCACAGGGCCCTTAGGCTCATCGATGTGCTGGCGGACGAGGTGGAGGAGGACTACTGGTCCCTTCTTCCCGTCACCGGGCTTCTGGAACTCCGCAACATATGCACGGTCAGCAGAGCCATAATCATGTCTGCCCTCAGAAGGAGGGAGAGCAGGGGGCTTCATTTCAATATGGACTGCCCGGAACCCCACCAGCCTCCCCGGGACACTCTCATAAGGCTGACGCTGTGATCCACTCCGGACGACCCGCTCTGCTCGTCTGCGCCGCCATCCTTCTGAGTTCGTGCGGTACCTCTCCGGTATACAGGGGAAGCGGCATACGCTGTTCGGGGGGGCACTGGTCGGAAGGGATATCTTCAGGGAGCGGACCCAGGACCGAAGGCGACAACAAGCTGATGGACGAGATCGATTCCTGGATGGGAACGCCCTACGTGTACGGCGGCGAAAGCCGTTCCGGGGTGGACTGCTCCGGTTTCACCCAGGCGGTATACAGGTCCGTTAACATCGAGATACCAAGGACTGCCAGTCAGCAGGCGGCGGCTTCAAAGTCCGTGGACCCGGGAGACCTGCGATTCGGGGATCTCGTGTTCTTCAACACCGAAGGTTCCGGCATATCCCATGTGGGCATATACATAGGGAACGGTTTCTTCGCCCACGCCTCTTCCAGCAGGGGAGTGGTCCGCGAGTCCCTCTCCAAGGAATACTACTCCAGCAGGATAGTGTCCGTCGGGAGGTTCATGGAATGAGCATGATGCCTTTCATGTTCTGGATTCTCCTGCAAATCCCCGCGGATTTCACGCCGGTGGAGGGTTTCGCGGACCTTGACTACACGGCCACGCCCGATCGTTTCGGTCTGCTTCTCGTGACCGGCGAGGACAGCACCGGCAATCTCGACATGGCGGGGGACATACTGGATGCCGTGGATTCACTGCCGGAAGGAGCGGTGGTCGAGCTCTTCGTCGTTTCGCCTGACATGGCCGGCCATCCTGACATTCTGGCGCTCTGCACCGATTTTCCAGGACTTCCTTCCACCCTGGTCCTGGTCGGACACTGCGGTTACATACAGCTTGACCCTGAATTCCTAACCGCCGAGATTTTGGATTCCTGGTACACCTGGGGAGATCCCGGCTCCAGGAGGACCGGCATCTGCAATTTCTGCAGGAGATGCAATCCATGAGGAGGTTGAACCGATGGACTGGTTCCTGAGGAGCGATTTCTGGGAGCTGACATATCCTCTCATGTTCCCGTCCACCAGGATAGAGAGGGCGGAGATCGATCTTGCGGCTGTGCTCAGGCTCTCCGGCGTGCATGAGGGAAGCGTCCTTGATCTCTGCTGCGGTCCCGGCAGATTCTCCATCCCCCTGGCCAGGATGGGTTTCTCCGTCACCGCCGTGGACTCCACTGAGTTCCTGATGGACATCGCACGGAACAGGGCCTCCATAGAGAAGCTCGACGTCGAGTGGGTGCACAGCGACATGCGGGAGTTCCTCAGGCCGTCGTCCTTCGATCTTGTCATCAGCATGTTCACGTCCTTCGGATACTGCCGGGAACACCGGGAGAACATGAAGGTGCTCAGGAACGCCAGGGAATCCCTCAAGCCGGGGGGCCGGCTGCTCATGGAGATAATGGGCAAGGAGGTGCTTGCCTCCATTTTCAGACCCGTGACCTGCGAGGAGACGGACGAGGGACACCTGCTTGTCCAGAGGCATTCCATAAGCTCCGACTGGTCCATGATACATAACGACTGGCTGCTGCTCCAGGATGAAAGACTGCTCGGGCGCTGGAAGTTCTCGCACTGGATCTACAGCGGGATCGAGCTCAGGAACATGCTCCTCGAAGCGGGGTTCGCGAAAGTCGACCTCTACGGCGACCTTGAGGGGGACCCATACGATTCCGAGGCCGCCAGGCTTGTTGCGGTGGCCGCGGCGGGAGAGGGGGGCTGACATGTCGAGGGAGACAGCGGGAATGTCCCCTGAACTGAGGGAGTACATGCTGTCGGTATCCCTCAGGGAGACCGGGCTGCTCAAGGATCTCCGGACGGAGACCGGCAAGATGAGGAATTCCAACATGCAGATCTCCCCGGAGCAGGGGCAGCTGCTCAACTTCCTCGTGAAGCTCATCGGAGCCAGACGGACCCTGGAAGTGGGTGTCTTCACCGGCTACAGCTCCCTCTGGACGGCAATGGCCCTTCCGGATGACGGAAAGCTTCTTGCGTGCGATGTCAGCAGGGAATGGACGGATATAGCCTGGAGCTACTGGAGGAGGGCCGGGGTCGAGCATAAGGTGGACCTGAGGCTGGGCCCGGCTTTGCAGACCCTGGAAACGCTGGTCGAGGATGGAGATGTGGACGCATTCGATTTCGCCTTCATAGACGCTGACAAAGAAAACTACGGAGAGTACTACGAACTCTGCCTCCGACTCTTGAGGAGCGGAGGCCTGATGGCCCTGGACAATGTCTTCAGGCACGGAAGGGTGATCGACCGCGAGGCCCTTGATTCGGGAACGACCGCAATCAGGGAACTCAACAGGCGTATCGCTGTTGATGACAGGGTCGATGTCTCGATCCTGCCCGTCAGCGACGGACTGACCCTTGCAAGGAAAAGGTGACCGCAAGATACCATGAGACACTATTCGCTGCTTCTACTGGCATCGTTTGCGCTTCTTTCGATCACGGTCTCCTCATGCGCCGTTACCCGAGTCATCTACAACGAACAGACGGAAGCGGAAGGTCTTCTTGCGAAGGTCGTGGTCCTTGACTCCGCTGAGCTCATGGAGCTGGTGATAACGATGCAGGAGTCCGGAGGCCCCATAAGGGAGAGGGTATACCTTGTGAACTGGATGCCCGACCATTTCGAGATAGACGATTTCAACGGGGATTCCAGGCCTGACTTCCGCATAGTGAGCACGAGTAACGAGCCCCACTACTTCTTCAGCACCGCCCAGGGCTTCGTGGACATCTGAGCA
The DNA here is from genome assembly GCA_016936235.1 of Candidatus Fermentibacteraceae bacterium. Classification (GTDB taxonomy): domain Bacteria; phylum Fermentibacterota; class Fermentibacteria; order Fermentibacterales; family JCC-6; genus Aegiribacteria. Next base: position 76,192 of record JAFGPK010000005.1, read on the forward strand.
CGGGTTCCGGTGAACAGGATCGACATAGTCAGGGACGATATCACCTGTATCCGGTGTTCAGCCATAGTCAA
>JAFGPK010000056.1 GCA_016936235.1 Candidatus Fermentibacteraceae bacterium
TAGAAAGGGACATCGACGTCCTCGCTCTGCTCCCTGATCGTCTCCACGGCCTGCTGGGCGGTGAGTTCCGTGCTGACGGACATGAAACCGTTGCTCATGCAGTAGCCCGATGAGTCCTCGGGGTAGATGAAGAGCTGCTCGATGCGGTGCCTCTTCACCGGTGGAAGGAGCTGAAGTACAGGGTCCCTGCGTTCCTCGGGAACCGCCTGGAGGAAGAGGAGGGCGTCGTTGGATTCGAGGAAGGAGAGGAGTTCCGCGGCCTTGGCGTCCTCCATCCTGTCCAGCACCTCCAGCAGGATACCCTCCGGAAGCTCCATGAGGACCTTGTCCGCCATCTTCTGGGTAAAGAGCAGTTCCACCAGTACGGTGGCCTCGGGGGGCGTGAGGGTCCCGAAGAGGTCGGCGATGTCGGCCGGGTGCATCTTCTTCAGCACCAGGGCAGCCCTGCTCCTGGCACCGCTGGCGATAAGTTTCCTGACGTAGTCGCCCTGCTGCTGCGTGATCGGCATTCAACACCCCCTGAGTATCTGATCTGTGCAGGATTCCTGAAGCTAATCGATAGCCGACATCTGTCAATGCCGCCTGATGGCAGTGCGAAGCCCGAAGGAAGCGCAAAAAAAGGCCGGGAACAGCCCGAAGCCGTTCCCGGCGCTGAGATCAGACCGGATAGACTAGAGCGTGAGCCCTGCCAGCCGGTAGATTATTATCCAGAGACCGACGATGATGCCCAGAAGTCCAAGCGTTCCCTGCTTGGGAGCGAGCTTGGCGATCATCTCGTCCATCTTGGCCTTGGCTTCAGCGGAGCTGACGAAGGACTTGATGACCCCGATACCGAGGAGAAGACCAAGGGCAAGGGTTACCACCGCACCGACAATGAATGTAATCATGCCGATGGGAATGTACTCGAACCAGTCGAGCCTGCCCAAGAACCTGATTATGTCAATGACTCCGTAGACTGCTGAAACGGCGCCGAACCAGCCCTGGTAAGGAACCAGCTTGTCAAGAATCTCCTTAGCCTCGGGCTTCTTGGCTATGACCAGGTTCGGTGCTGCCATGATACCCAGCACTGCGAGCCATATACCGCTAAGGTAGCTCATTTTCACCTCCTGTTTGAGACTGCTATGCAATTACCTTCGACAACACTACCGGACCGGAGAAGGTTCGCGTCAACCGGGATCCTTCTCGGGCAACCTTTCTGTTCGCAGGTAACGACCCCTGCGGTCAAAAATACAACAGTTGAAATATCGAAATATTTTTTCCATGCGCAAGTGCCGTTTTCTTGCGCGGTCATTCAGGATGGGACCTGGTCCGGACGCGGGAACTTCGGACACGTCACCGGATAGATGGTGTATGAAGGTCCCGGGAATGCGTTGCCGTGCGTGATCGCGATGGGGGAAATATTGACATGGCGGAACTTCCGGGGTAGCATTGGCATTATCGTTTGCAGCGGTCAATTCCAGATGCAAGGGAGATGGACGGTGCAGGAAAACACTCTCTCCGAGAAAAGACTGTTCTCAAGAGCCAGCGTGGACTGCGAACTCTCGGTCAGCCCCGGTGATATGCCCATGCTTCCCGCGACTGCCATCAATCTCAGCGCCTCGGGCATATACTGCGTCAGCTCCAGGAGCCTCGGCGAACTCACGAGGGTCAATCTGTTGCTCAGGATAGACGGTGGCGCCGAGATAAACGCCAGGGCAGTGGTTATCAGGGAAGAAGAACTCGCCGACGGATCCTACGGCCTGGGTCTCTTCTTCACCAGGATAACCGAGGAGGGCCGCAATACGATAATCAAGTTCACTTCGGACATGGAATCGACAGGCTGAAACAATGAGACGAGCAGCATTTTTCTCTTTGATAGTCCTTGTATCCGTATCCGGTGCCGCGAAGTACGCCGGTGAGTTCCTCTCCATCGGTGCGGGCGCCAGGGGACTGGGCATGGGCGGCGCCTTCTGCGCCGTGGTTGACGATGCGTCCTCAGGGTACTGGAACCCCGCCGGCCTCTTCAAAGTTCAGGGCCAGCAGGCGCAGTTCATGCATTCAGAGAGGTTCGGGGGACTCGTGAAGTACGATTACCTGGGCTATGGAAGGTCCGACGGCGTCACCGGCCTTGGGGCCAGCCTCTACAGGACCGATGTAGGGGACATACCTAACACGAACAACCTGCCATGGTACGATACCGGTTCCGACGGCGTCTTCGGGGAGGACGGCATGGGTGAGCCTGGCGACGCCGGCAACGACGACTACGATCCAGTATCCAATCCGGGAGGCACCGAGGGCAACGGTGAATGGGACGCAGGCGAGGAGATCATCTACGACGAAAGCCTGATCACATATGAAAGCGCGGTGGACTGGGCCCTCTACCTCTCCTGGTCCCGCAGTCTCAGCTCGAATTTCTCGGTTGGCGCCTCGGCCAAGGTAATAAGAAGGGGGCTGATGGAGTACAGCGCCTTCGGCCTCGGGCTGGACATAGGCGCGAGATACCAGCCCTCCGAAGCATTCTCCGTGGGTCTTAACCTTCAGGATATATCCGGAACCCATCTCTTCTGGAACAACGGGGTGAACGAGAGCATCCTGCCTACGGTGAAACTGGGGATGGCTATCCGCTGGCCCATAACGAAGTTCGCCACCCTTGCCACAATAGCCGCGGACGGAGATTTCCGTTTCGAGGGCCGTGAGTATTCCGCCCAGTACAACTTCAGCGGAATAAGCCTGGATACGCATCTGGGAGCCGAATTCCTGATCAAGGACCTTGTGGCCCTCAGGATCGGGTCGTCCGAGGGCAACATGACCGCCGGTCTGGGCCTCAAGTTCGGCCTGATGAATCATCCGGTCACGCTGGACTACGCCTACCTGGGTCATCAGGACCTTGACGCCACTCACAGGATCTCCCTGGGAGCTGGTTTCTGATATCGGGAGCCTGCGCTCCAAGGTCGACAGCCCGGATGATACCTGACCATGCCTCACTTTGAAGAATCAATAAGGAAGGCTATCCATGTAGGCTCCGCCATCTTTCCGGTGGCCGTGATAGTCGCTCACAACCTGTATCCGCACACTGGAAGGCTCTATCTGGCCGGAGGTCTCGCGGTACTGGCCGTCGTGCTTCTGATCCTTGACTTTCTCAAGGCGAGGTACAAGCCCTTCAAGAGCTTCATGATGAGGTTCTTCGGCAAGGTGCTGAGGAAGAACGAGCTTCAGGGAGGGATGACGGCTTCAACTATCGTGGTTGCCTCCGCAGCCTTCACCATACTCGTGTTCAGGGAGGAGATCGCGGTGATCTCCCTTCTCTACCTCAGTCTCGGCGACAGCGCAGCCGCCCTGGTGGGAAAGCATTTCGGCAGGATAAGGCTGGTGGGCCAGAGGACACTGGAAGGAAGCCTTGCCGCTTTCAACACCTGCCTGCTGGTAAGCCTGTTCGCCCTCTGGGCCTCGCCCGAGTTCGGGTGGCACTTCACTCCCGCCACCCTCCTTGTGGGTTCGCTGGTGGCGACGCTCTCGGAGCTCTTCTATCTTCCCCTTGATGACAACTTCAGGATACCAGTTTTCGCCGGCCTGGCCATGGAGCTGGTCCTGCCCGGCTAGAATCGACCATGCGATACTTTATTGATGTCTACGGCTGCCAGATGAATGCCCATGATTCCGAGATAATCTCGGGGATCCTTGATTCGGAGGGTTTCAGCCCGGTGGAGGACCCTTCTGAAGCCCAGGTGATACTTCTCATGTCCTGCGCGGTCAGGGAGCATGCCGAGACAAGGGTCCTGGGAAGGGCCGCGCAGCTCGGCGGCAGCTGGAAGGGCAGGGAAGGGGGGGGACCCCTTCTGGCCTTGTGCGGGTGCGTCGCGCAGGAGCACGGAGAGAGCCTCCTCGACAGGTTCAGGGACCTTGACCTCGTGGTCGGGCCGGACTGCTACAGGGAACTGCCCGCCCTGATAAGGGACGCTTCCAGGTCGAGCCTGGTGGAATTCAGGAAGGACGACTACGAGGGGGTCGAGGCTTCCCGGAAGGAATTCCCCAGGGCCTTCGTCACCATTATGAGGGGGTGCGACAATTACTGCTCCTACTGCATCGTGCCCTTCGTAAGGGGAAGGGAAAGGAGCAGAAGGACCCGGGACATCCTCGACGAGGTCGGTGGTCTCGCATCACGGGGATATGGAGAGATAACGCTCCTGGGGCAGAACGTGAACTCATACCGAGACGGCGAGAGGCTCTTTCCGGACCTCCTGGAGAAGGTATCCCTGGCTGCGGGAGGATCCTGGGTGAGATTCGTCACCAGCCACCCGAAGGACCTGGATCCCGCCGCTGTATCGGTCATGCGGCGCCATGACAACATATGCCGGCAGCTTCACCTTCCGGTGCAGTCAGGGAGCGACAGGGTGCTTTCTAGGATGAACAGGGGCTACTCCTCTTCGGAATACCTGGACAAGATAGCCATGCTCAGGGAAGCGATGCCGGGCATAGTCCTGTCCACGGACGTGATAGCCGGCTTTCCAGGGGAGACGGAGGATGATTTCGCCATGACCGTCGACCTGCTGGGTACCGTAAGGTTCGATTACGCTTTCCTCTTCAGGTACAGCCAGCGGTCCGGAACGAAAGCCTGCGGGTTTCCCGACCAGGTTCCTGAGGAAATCAGGCTGGAAAGACTGGGCATCCTTCAGGAGCTGCAGAGGGAGATCACCGTTGCCAGGTCGCGGGAACTGCTGGGGAGGGAGCTGGAAGTGCTGGTGACCGGGCCTGCGAAAAAGCCCGGGCAGCAGGCCGGGAGGACCGGGGGCAACAGGATGGTGGTCCTGGAAGGTTCCGATCATCCTCCCGGGACCTTCGTAAGGGTGAGGATAACACGCGCCGACGGCTGGACCCATTTCGGGAAGACCCTGGAGACACTGCTGAAGTGAAGAGAATGATGAAGAGAGCCGAACGGTGGGGAAGGGGAAGGGCGGCCGCCCTGCTGCCGGGATCCGCGTCGCGCTGGGAGGGACCGCCTCCCCAGAGTCCTTCACGCATCCTCGTCATCAGGACCGACAGCAGACTGGGCAACCTGATGCTGATGGAGCCCCTCCTCAGAAGCCTCAGGGAGCGGTTTCCCGACTCATCGATGGAAATACTGGCCAGCCATGTCTTCTCCGATCTCCTGAGGTATCAGGGTTACAGTGTAATAGAAGTCGACAAGAAGGGACAGATAAGGGAGCCATCGCGATTCCTGAAACTTGTCCGGGAGCTCAGGGAGAAACGTTTCGATGTAGCCCTGGACGCGGCGCATCCCCATTCATTCTCACTCTCCGGAGCGGTATCCGCGATCCTGTCTGGTGCCCCTTGCCGGATAAGCACCGATGCCGGGGATTCACCGGGCTGGTACAGTCTCACTGTGCCCGAGCCTCCCGTGGAATGGCACGAGAGCAGGGCCCTTCACGCGCTGGGAAGCCTCTGGGATGGATGGCCGGAATGGTCGCCCCCCCGGCTGGACCCTTCAGGTGCGCCGGAAAGGGATTCGGTGGGACTCCATGTGGGAGCCGGCGGAGGGAAGGAGTACCCGCCCGAAATGATGGAAGATCTGGTGGGAAGGATCTGCGGAAGGACCATGATCGAAGTCTACTGGGGCACCGAAAGGGAGCGGACGGCGGCCCTGAAGCTCGGGGAGAAGTATCCGGTCGCCGTGATGCCGCGGCTTTCACTGCGGCGGCTCATAGACAGGCTCGCAGGTCTGAGGCTGTTCGTGACCGCCGACAATGGACCCATGCACGTGGCTTCGGCGCTTTCGGTCCCCGTGATAGCTCTGTTCAGGGTGGACAATGCCCATCGATTCGCACCCCTGTCAGCCGGTTCACAGATCCTTGTCCACAGGGACGGACCCGACCCCGCCGCTGTCGCGGAAAGGGTTCTGAGAACCCTGGGGTGCTACTGATCCTCCTGAGCCCCTCCCTCGATACCGCTGAGGACCTCCTGCACCGTCGTCTCCGTTGCGGACAGCCTTTCCCTGAGGCTCCGGATGAGGTCGGCCGCTCGCCTGACCTTGTCCTCCAGCTGGTCCACCGGACAGTCCTCCTCGCCGATCTGGTCTACTAACCTGGTCAGTTCCTCGAGATCCTCTTCGTAAGTCGTCTTCTTCTCACTGCTGACATCAATCATGCTCAAGCTCACTCCCTTCCGGGACTATCCTCTCGGTCCTCGCATGAAGGCGGCCGTCCCTGAGTGTGACCTCTATCATCTCCTTCAACGATGTATCCTCGATGCTCCTCAAGAGTTCCCCGTCAGAGTTCCTTACGGTGGCCCAGCCCCTTCCGTACAGCCTTATCGGATCGTTGCCGCTTACGGCGGCCCGTAGGCCTTCCAGCCTGGACAGAGCAAGCGCCAGCCTCTGCCGGGCCGAAACCGAGAGGTTCCGCCTGAGTCCGTGGAGTTCCCTGGCGTATCTTCTGACTGTGCCTGTCTCCAGCACCCTGCGGAAGGCCGCCGAGATATCCGACAGATCCGAGACGGCGCCTTTGACGGCCCCCTTCACGGACCTCTCCAGCAGGTCCTGGAGCGCGCCCAACCGGTGTCTCTCCATCCTGAAGGCCATCACTCCGGTTCGGGAGATGACGCTTGCAAGGGATGAAAGCCCCTCCCTGATCCCGGCCAGTCTCCTGGATGCCGACCTGTGAAGGACTACCGCAAGGGAATCGATGTTCGCCAGGAAGTCGGCGACCCTGTTCACGAGGAACTCGGCGCACTGAGTGGGGGTTTTCACGCTGGTATGGGAGACGAAGTCGGGAAGCGTCGAATCAGTCTCGTGGCCTATCCCCGATATCACGGGCCAGGGGACCTGGGATATGACGCCGGCTATATGCTCATCGTTGAACCATGCGAGGTCCGTGGCCGAGCCTCCGCCTCTGGTGAGGACCACGGCATCGAGGTCCGGTACGGTAAGGAGCCTGTTGAAAGCTCCTATGACGCTCCCGGCGGTATTCTCCCCCTGCATGGAAGCCCAGGCCGCGTAGACCCTGAACGGGTAGCCGCTGTCCTTAAGTCCCTGAAGGAAATCCTGCGAAGCCGCTGATTCCCTGGATGTGACGAGTCCTATCCTGAGCGGGGCAGGAGACATGTCCAGCTGGCCGTTCGCCTGCAGTACGCCTTCCCCGCGAAGCCTGTCCACCAGCCTTCGGAGTTTCATGGCCTGATCGCCCATGGACCAGGAGGGGTCTATGTCATCGACGATGAGCTGGTAGCGCCCGCCTCTGTCCCAGATGGTTACCGTGCCCCTGACACGCACTGTCATGCCTTCCTTCAGCTGGAAGACCTGACCTTCACGCGCGAAGCTCCGGACTATATCCGGCCTGCTGCCGGCGAACAGGGCGCAGTCGATTACGGCCAGCGGCTGCCCCATCCCGTCCGGAGACGGTTCGCACAGCCTGAAATACGAATGTCCCCTTGTGTTGGTACCGGAAACCTCGGCTATCTCGCCCCTGACCCATACCGGCTGGGGAAAGACCGTTGATAGAAGCTCTCCCACCCTGCGGTTGAGGGAGAGTACGGAGTAATCACCGGACCGTTCAGTATAGCCTGAGATCGTATTCCCCGCCGGTCTCGCCTATGTCATGGATTATTATGTACGCGGTTCCCGTGTACGGCGCCGTGATCACGAAGTCCTCGTCGCCCTCCGTGGCTCCCTCCGCGATAACGAAATCCCTGGCGTAGATGTAATCCTCGAAATACGGCATCTGGATGAACTCGTCGTAGTCCATCTCGTCCGACGCCACCAGAACGTCAAGGTCCATGCCGGCCTCGCATGTGAGGATCAGCCAGTACTCCAGCCCCTCCTCCAGCGTGATTGTATACATTGCAGTTGCGCCCCTGGCGATGGTGTCATCGGCTTCAAGCAGCGGCGGCGGGGTCGACAGGAGGGTTAGAAATGCAAGAATGACAGCGCTCATTGGATTCCTTCCGATTCTGGTAATTCAGCTTCGCTTTGTCTGCCGTAAGATTCTGCCGAAATCTTCCGCGGTCAAGCTTGCCCGGTCCGGCTCTCCTTTAATCTTACCGGCCCCCGTCGTCTTCACGGGTACGGGTCCCCCGGGGCGGGGGAGAGGCGATGGCAGTGTGTCTGAAAAAAAGACGACAAACAGCGACTCAGGCGCGGGAAAACGGTAAGGGTCCTAATGGGTACGAGGGTGGCATGATGGCTAACTTACCATAAGAAGAGTTGATGATACTGGAATTACATGCACCGGGGCGGGGCGGTGGGAAAGAAAGGGAGTTCCATCCCACCGGGATACGCATGCGTTTTATTATAATATTAAAACAAAATTCCGGTCTGTTGTTGTACAATAACGGGAAAAGATTCTCCGATCCGCCTCGCGATCACCCGTGTTTTAATGTCAATGGGTAACAAACACCGAATAAACCGACATGCATCATTCACCTGTCCCCGGCAGGCCCCCGGGAGCCGGGGGTCGACCCGTTGAGATGGTGCGCAGATAAATCGCCATATCATGGTTAGTTAGAATAAATCACCCTCGCTTGTACCGGCTGCTTCAAAGGGAGCGTGAAAGGGGTCGATCCGGTGGCGGAAACAGCTTTGCTTTACCGACTGGTCCCCTGAACTTATCTTTGACCGGCGGAGTATCCCGTGCTGAAGCTTTACAACCATGGAGGTACAGTGAACCAGGAGAAAAGCACCCTTATCGGCAGGACAATAGCTTACAGGCTTTCCAACGGGAGGATCGTGTCCCTGTCGGACAGGATACCGGATGACGAGAAGGTGGAGGAGGTCCCCGCAGCCACGGGCGAGGGCAGGGAGATATACCGGCGGGGCCTGATACTGGCCCTTGACCAGGCCGTCAGGAGGAAGTTCCCCGATTCGAGGCTATGGGTGGAGCATTCCATATCCCTGGGATACAGGTGCAGGCTTCTCAACAGGCCGGACATGACTTCGGACGAGATAGTGGAACGGCTCACGTGTGAGCTTCGGAGGATAGTCGAAGAGGCTCTGCCCATAGAGACCGTGAAGTACGATCTCCATCATCACCGGGACATTCCGGAGGAGTTCAGGGAACTCATGGCATGGAGCTCGGGCACGAGGGGTATCAGAGGCAACAGACTTCTGGACAGCTGCGCATTCGCCATGGGACCCGCGGTCCCCGATACATCGTGGCTCACGAACTGGGAGCTGAAGCCCCTGGAGAGGGATTTCGTCCTGAGGTTTCCGGGTTCCGCATCCTGGCCGCAGATAGATCTCTGGGTTCCGAGGACGAAGCTCAACAGGGAGTTCGACCTGGAGGAGAAACACATAGCCAGGATGGGCGTGCAGAACATAGACCAGCTGAACAGGCGCATCGAGGAGGACGGAGGCAGGCAGCTGGTTATCATGAGCCATTTCTACCAGACCTACAGGATGGTGCAGATAGTCCAGCAGCTGAAGGACGAGTTCCCGGCGAGGAGGATAATAACCATAGCGGGACCGTCATCCAGCGGAAAGACCACCTTCGCGAGGCTGCTGCGGACCTATCTGGTGGCCAGGGGATTCGGGGCGAAACTCATAAATGTGGACAACTATTTCAGGAACAGGTCCGAGACACCCCTGGACAGGGCTGGAAAGCCGGATTTCGAGTGCCTGGAGGCGATAGACACGGAGATGTTCGGGGAACACCTGGGGATGCTGCTGCAGGGCGCGGAGATATCGACCCCGGTATTCGATTTTCATTCCGGAAGAAGGAAGGACGATCATATTCCCATGTCGATGGGACCTATGGATTTCCTTATAGTGGAGGGCATCCACGGCCTGAACGATGCGCTGACACCGGGAATAGACCCCGGCAGGAAGTTCAGGGTGTACGCTTCAGCCCTCACACAGCTCAATATCGACAGGATAACCAGGATGTCCACCTCGGACAGCAGACTGATCAGGCGCATGGTCAGAGATAGTACCCAGAGAGGGTATAGCGCTGAGGAGACTATACTTGTCTGGGCTTCGGTCAAGAGGGGTGAGAGGAGGAACATCTTTCCCTTCCAGGAGGACGCCGACGCCATGTTCAACTCGTCACTTCCCTACGAGCTGCCCGTACTTAAGAAGTACGCGGAGCCGCTTCTCTCGAAGGTCCCCTACAGCTCCCCCGCGTATCACAAGGCCGTGAAGCTCCTCGACGTGCTGGACTGCGTGAGGCCCATCGACGAGGCTCTGGTCCCGATAACGAGCCTTTTGAGGGAGTTCATAGGCAATTCCATCTTCTCCGAGAGCGTGAAGTGAATCCTGGCTGTCCGGGGAACCCCCGTGTTATGTTCTGCATTGAAGAA
>JAFGPK010000057.1 GCA_016936235.1 Candidatus Fermentibacteraceae bacterium
GAATTGATCGTCTATTCCATAGTAACCGGCCGGAGGAGACAATGGGTACCGATCCGGGGCGTAATCTCTGGGACGAAATCCGCAGGCTCTCTGAAGTGATCGGGGTGCGTTCCGGCGAAACGCCCAAGCTCCGTGAGGGCGAGAGACGTGACGTGGCCATCCTCTTCCTCGACATCAAGGACTTCACCGCCCTTTCAGAGGACATGGACCCCGAGATCCTCTACGACCTGATGACCAGTGTCATGAAGACGCTGTCCGATGTGATCGAAGCGTACGGCGGCTACGTTGACAAGATACAGGGCGACTCGATAATGGCACTGTTCGGCGCGCGCAGAGCGGACGAGAACGACAGCACGAGAGCCGTGACCTGCGCCACGAAGATGCTGGAAACCATCGGTGGAGTTAACGGCATCCTCGACCACATGGATGTGACCATTGCCGCCAGGGTCGGGATATCATACGGCACCGTCACGGTGGCTCCTGACCCTTCCGGACACATGACGGCCATGGGCGACGAGGTGAACCTGGCATCCAGGCTGGAGGAGACGGCCCCGGACAACACGATCCAGGTCTCCGCACAGGTAAGGAAACAATGCGGAGAGATCTTCAGGTGGGAGGATCTGGGCCTGATACCCATAAGGGGAAGGAAGAAGCAGGCCCACGTATTCAGACCCCTTGGTCCCGGCTCTCTTCAGCAGACCCGATGGGAGAGGGCCGCCAGGGTGGCGAAATCTCCACTGGTGGGCCGCGAGGGCGAGATGCAGAGTCTGAGGGGGCTCTGGCGCAGGCAGATGTCGGGGGAGCTGGGGCGGAACCGGCTGGGCGGCAGCCGGCATCTGGTCATGCTCCTGAGCGGCGAGGCGGGAATCGGCAAGTCCCGCATGGTCCACGAGTTCATCGTCGAACTGAAATCGCGCGGGGAGCCTTTCAAACTACTGTTCGGGCGGACCTTATCTTACGCGCAGCAGCCGTTCTGGCTCTGGATAACACTTCTGAGGGGCTACTTCAAGATCGATCTGGGCGAGCAGGACGCCGCCGCCAGACTGGAGACAAGGCTCAGGGAGCTGGCGGAGGCATCGGGTCATGAGACCCTCCTGGAATCAAGGCCTTTTCTTGCTTCGCTGCTCTCCATACCCGTTGAGGATCCGGCATTCTCCAGCCTGGACCCGGAGACCCGGCACAGTGAGACCGTCATGGCGGTAAGGAACTTCGTTGAAGCAGTCGCCCGGAAGGAACGTCTGCTGGTGGTGCTGGAGGACCTCCACTGGATGGACTCGGCCTCCAGGGAAGTACTGGACTTCGTGATGACCAACTGCACCACCGGGCAGCCCGTACTCTTCCTCTGCGTCTTCCGGCCGGTCTGGGACACCGGGCAGCGGCTGGAGACGGAGAATTACGAGAACGCCGCCGAAGTCGTGGAGATGAAGCTGGAACGCGTCCCCGAAAGGGGCTGCCGCCGGCTGATCGGGCACATGCTGGAGACGGGCTACCCCGTTGATGTTGAAAACTTCCTGCTGGAGCGCTCCGGCGGAAATCCGTTCTTCCTGGAGGAGCTGGTGCTGGACCTCATCGAGGGAGGCGTCCTGGAAGAGGAAGGCGGCAGCTGGAGTTTCACCTCCCCCCCGGAGGATGTCTATATCCCTTCTACGCTCAACAGTCTCATCAGGTCAAGGATAGACAGGCTTCCACCGGAGTACAGGGGCGGGCTCCAGCACTGCTCGGTCCTGGGCATGGACTTCCTGATGAAGCTCTACAGGCGCCTTCACGAGAAACTTACGGGAAGCGGTGAACCGGACGAGATAGTCTCAGAACTCACCCGCCGCGATTTCCTGAGGACCGTAGGAAGTTCCCAGGACACGAAATTCATCTTCAGGCATTTCCTTATACACGACTCGGTCTACGACACCCTCCTGCACAGGAACAGGAGAATACTCCACAGGTACGCGGCCGAGGCCATCGAGGAGCTCTTCGCGGAGGAATCGGGAGACCTGGCGTCCCTAATAGCGCATCACTGGGAACGGGCAGGCGACAGCGCCAAGGCGCTTCACTGGGGTCTGCGGGCCCTGGAAACCTGCCGCAGGACCTTCCAGAACGACGAGGGGCTCAAGTGGGCCGACAAGCTGGCGGGATGGCTGGAGGAGGATCCGCAGAACGTCGATACGATGATAGACGTGCTGGACAAAAAACAGGACACTCTCAGGCTCCTGGGCAGGAGGGACCGGCAGGAGAGCACTATCCGGAGGATAACCGAACTGGCGGAACGCTCCGGCGAGAAGAGGCACAGGGCCATGGCATTCATGCTGAACGGGTCCTTCAAGAGTCTCGAAGGACGCATCGACGAGGCCCAGGAGGACTTCGAGAAGGCGCTGGAACTCACCGCCGAGAACGATAGGGCGGCCGTGTACTGCCACCAGGGTGACAACTACTTCAGGGGAAGCAGGTATCCGGAAGCCCTGGAATGCAACGAGAAGGTCCTTGCGCTGACTGACGACTACGTCCTGAAGGCCCGTGTTGAACTCTCCACGGCCTTCATCTGCTCCATTATGGCCAGGCCTGCGGAGATGGAGGAACACCTCTCACGGGCATGGAAGCTCATCGAGGACAACGCCGGCAGCGGCCTGAGCGTCCTCAGGGCCCAGTACTTCGCAAGGTACGCGGGTTACCTGGGTGACAGGGGCGAGACAGACAGGTCGCTGGAGTACTACGTACGGTCACTGGAACTCTTCAGGAACTGCGGCGATCTCTCGGGCGAAGCCATGGTGCTGAACAACATGCACGGCATCTATTCAGCCAGGGGTGATTACCGCAGGAGCCTGGAGGTGATGCTGGAAACTGCGAGGATATACACGGAGACCGGCGAGCAGCTGGGCATAGCAATAGCCTGGTACAACATCGCCTCGACATACATGGTTATGAAACAGAGCGACATGGCCAGGGATTATTTCCACCGCTACCTGGACCTCAGCTCCCGGATCAGCAACGAACTGGGCGAGGCCTACGGCAACTTCGGTCTGGGAGGGCTCTACAGGGCCGAAGGCCAGACCGACCGGTCGGCGGAGCATCTCAGGAGGGCCATCGAAGTCTTCAGGCGCCTCGGCGGCAGGGAAATGGAGACGGCAGCCAGCATAACGCTGGCGCACGTCCTGGCGGAAGCTGGAAGGTCCCGTCAGGCCAGGGAGCTGCTGGACGGGCTGACAGCGGATGGAACGGCCTCAAGTTTCGAGAGCACCATGAAGTACCTCGAAGGGCTCATCATGCTTGCGGAGGCCGACGGGGACAGGGACATGCTCACGGCGGCGGCGGATTCCATCTGCGCTTCCCTCGAGAACGCAGACGAGCTTGAGAGGTCCGACGTTGCGAACCGGAACGTAAAGCTTGCGGCGGTGCTTGAGGAACTCGGAAGGAGCGGGGACTGCTCGGCCGCCCTCTGCCGGGGTTCGAAACTGCTGAGCAGAATGCTGAGGGAAGTCGACCCCGCGTTCATCGAGGATGTGATAGACTACGAGGACCTTTCCCGGTTCCTGAAACTGTGCCGTGAGACAGGCTGCCCCGTGGAGCTTCCTTCCGGCGAATGATCGGCCGGGCCTTATCGTATCAGGGTCAGTCGGGATACATCCAGTCATCGGGATCGTCGGGTACCCATGACCCGTCGGGGCCAAGTTCCAGCCTGCCCGGTTCGTAGGTGTATTCTCCAGTGTCCCAGTCGAAGGACATCTTCACGATCGTGACGGTGGAATCATCCTCCCAGCCGGCCTCCGAGGGACCCCACGGAACCGAGACGTCCTCGAACTCCAGGATCAGCCCGTCGGATCCGGCACGCCAGATCTGTATCCCGTTGGGGATGAATCCGGCGGTGAGGTCCTCCTTGTAGCACAGGAGCCGCGTGTTGTCGGGGCTGGGCACCGGGGCGGAGATGGCTGTGTCCACGGCTCCCGTCACGCCGTTCACAAGGCGCCAGTCCACCCACTCGTAACCTCCCGCTTCCAGGACCCACAGTTCCATGTCCTCGAGGTAGTCGATGATTCTGTAGCTGGCATATTCTTCCGCGAAGGCCATGTCATCCCCGCTGTCACGGAAGACCAGGGTATCGCCCGGGGAGGTGATTATGCAGAGCGTGGTGGAATCAGGTCTGTAGACCGTGTCGCCGTACCTCGAGAAGATGGTTTCCTCAGACATCCACGCGGCCGCGGAGAAAACCATGGATAAAAGCGCAGCGATCAGGACATATCTTCTCATGCCTGCCTCCGTTCGTCAGCTGTACCGCGGTACAGGATCATTCGCCCTCCAAATGGCAGTGAGCGTACATCGTCCGCCACTGCCCGTCGTCGTCCCGCATCTCCACGGAGGCCGAGTCGCCCCTGATC
>JAFGPK010000058.1 GCA_016936235.1 Candidatus Fermentibacteraceae bacterium
CTCACGGACCTGACCTCCAGGGCCGGGACGAGTACTCACGGCCCATCATGAACTCCACCCACTGATCAAGGGAGAGGGCTTCGAGGCCCTTCGGCTCGAGTCCCGCCGTGGCGGCCACGTCCATGGCCAGAAGGCCGGGGTAAAGGCTGTCAGGGTATTCCTCGCCTTTCCTGAGGAGCCTGTCATGGAACGCAAGCATGCGCCATTCGATGGAGATATGGCGCCAGAGGGTGCCGCATCCCCTGCAGAACCAGGAACCCGAGTATCCCCAGTCACCGCATTCCAGTTCTGTCTTCTCGAAGAAGGGAAGCTCCAGGGTTGACTTCACCAGGGCATTCTGCACGTTGTCCTGCCAGCCGGGGCCCTGTTTCTTCCCGACCCAGTAGATGAAGGGCCTGTAGCCGCAGGGACAGCCTCCCTCATCGACGTAGTATCGGAGTACCCGGCGCACCTGTTCCCTTACCCGTTCCAGGTTCTTCAGAGCTTCGTTCATGTCCATTCAGGACCTCTCTACCGGGATGGCGGATGTTCAGGGGATTCCGTCGAAGGAATATAACTTGTTTCCGGGGTCAGGACGCAGGCTGTCGGAATGCGATACGGGCTACGGAGACGTTATCGCTGGAAGTACTCGTGGAGCCGCTTCCGGTTGGCCAGTACGATGAAGGGCAGGGGAGCCCTGACGATGAGTTTCCGAAGAAGACGCAGGGGGAGGTTCTTCCTGGATGGGAACCCGAGCTGGTGGAAAAGGACCGTCTCCCTGCCGGTGGAAGCCTCCTCCAGGCGTCCCCAGGGGCTTGAAATGACCGTGTGGCCTTCCCATACCCGGTCGTCCTCCAGGCCGAACCTGTTGGCAGTGACAATCCATGAGTCGTAGATGCGCGCGTTGCACCTGGCCATGAGGAATCCCGGGTCGCTGTCGTCGGCGAGGCTCAGAATGATCAGATCCGGTCTTTTCCAGCTGAGCCTCCTGATGGTTTCGAGGCTGGCGAGATCGGAGCAGATGGCCAGGACGGTCTTCAATCCCATTATCCGTGTCATTGTGAAGCCCTCGACCCCGGGATGGTATCCGCACCGAATCTCCGCCGGCTTGAGGTTATGCTTGCGATGGACGGCCCTGAGGTTACCCAGCCTGTCGAAGAGCAGCTGTGAGTTGTGAATGATCCCTTCATGCATCTCGGAGAATCCCATGGAGATGTAGATGCCGAAGTCCGACGCCATCTTCGAGACGGGTCCGAGGCTGTCATGGGAGGTCTGAAGGGATATGCGTCTGTGGTATTCCGGCATGTCTTCGGGATCGTACCAGCCCAGTATCATCTCGCCGAAGACCACCAGCTGAGTATCGGGCCGTTCCCCCATTATCGAGCCCACGGTATCGGTTATCTTCCTGAGGTTGGCCTCGGGATCCTGGTGGCAGGACATTGTGACCGCGGCCACGTTAAGGCTTTTCGGCGGCGGTCTTCTCTGTTCCCCGGTCATCCGTCCCCCCGATCGTTCAGGGAACCGGCTGCTCCAGCGGATGCTGAAACCGTATTACCGAATTCAATATACATGAACAGACTCCCGCATGTCAGCAGCGTGCGGGAACGTTCTCCCTGCCGTGACAATGAGGGGCTCCGGCGGTGAAAGGAGGGTCGGGACAGGCCGTTCACGGCGCCATCATGTACTCGAGGGCGCTCTCGGCCAGGGGTTCCAGACCGCCGGTGCGCCAGCCGAGAGGGGAGGAGGCGGCCATGATGATTATCTCTTCGGGAGACCCGTCCGGTGGCATGACGGTGAGGTAGACCACTGCAACGCCGTCCCTGGTGTCAACGCTGTCGATGGAGATCTCCGTATCGTTCAGAAGTGAATGGTGTCCCGGTGATGATATCACCATCTCCAGCACGGCCATGGCATCCCAGTGATGGACCTCGTCCGGTGCAGCTTCCAGGCGGACGGACGCGAATATCTCTCCCAGATCGTCCCCGGTGAGGGTCCTGAGGGTGTCCAGATACTCCCGGCAGGTGTCGAGTATCGCGCTGGAGGTCTCATCGGTGAGGGATCCGAGGAAATCCCGCGGGGAACCGTCCCGAAGGGCTGCCCAGGTATTCTCCACAGCCTCCTGTGGAGTGTCGCCTGAAACCAGCGCCAGGAAAAGGACGATTCCCCGCAGCATGTCTACTGGCTTATCTCGTAGGTGGCGGAGACCTCCACCGTGACTGAGTAGGAACCCGGGGTCACCGGCGGGGACTCGGCGTAGTAGCCCGCTCCTCCGCCGTAGTTGCCGTAGGCGGAGTCATAACCGTAGTTGTAGTTGTTGGTCCACTCGCTGATGGACTGCAGGTCGCCCAGCTCCACGCCGAAGGCGTCGGCCAGCTGCTCGGCCTTGTCCCTGGCGTGCTCCGCGGCCAGCACCCTGGCCTCCTCGTAGAGGGAGGCGGAGTCCTCGACGTAGAAGTAGACCCCGCTCACCGAGTTGGCCCCGGCGTTCACGATGGCCGAAAGAACGTCCCCGACCTTGCGGATGTCGCGGATCTCCGCCTGGACGTAGTGGTTGACCACGTATTCCATCTCGCCGGTATAGGCGTACTCGTAATCGTCCCAGACCTCCTGTACCCAGAGGCTGTAGCTGGTGGTCTTGATGTCCTCTCCGCGTACGCCCTCGCTGCGGGCCGCCGCCATGGCGGCCTCCGCCAGCCTTGCGGCCTCGTTCACGGCCTCGTCGGGAGTCTTCGCGGTAATGCTCACGCCGAAGGTCACCGACGCAATGTCGGGCTCGGCGCTGGCCGTTCCGTAACCGGTGGAACTGATGGTGGCGGGATATTCCCAGTAGTCCTGAGCCGCCGCGGCTCCCGCCGCCGTCAGCATGACTAGTATGAGCACTGCGCCCTTGAATCTCATGACCCCGTCCTTTCGAAAGTGTTAAGCAACCAGCTGTCCATCTCTGTACAAACGCAACCTGAAAGCTATTCCCCGATTATCTTGACCATGACCCTCTTCCGGCGCTTTCCGTCGAACTCGCCGTAGAATATCTGCTCCCAGGGCCCAAGGTCCAGTTTACCGCCGGTGACGGCCACCACGACCTCCCTGCCCATTATCTGGCGCTTGAGGTGCGCGTCGCCGTTGTCCTCGCCGGTTCTGTTGTGACGGTAACGGGAGACCGGCTCGTGGGGCGCAAGCTCCTCCAGCCACAGGTCGTAATCCTCCAGAAGACCGAGTTCGTCGTCGTTTATGTATACGCTGGCCGTGATGTGCATCGCGTTCACCAGGCAGAGGCCCTCCTGGATGCCGCTCTCCCCGAGTTCCTTCTCCACGGCGGGAGTAATGTTGATATAGTCCCTCCTGGAGGGCGTGTCGAACCAGAGGTACTTCCTGTGAGATATCATACTGTCTCCCAATCCGGCAGCTGCTCGCCATCGCTTATTATATCCTTCTCCAGGGCCGACAGTTCCCACTCCGGGTCCTGGAACAGCCTGTCCGCGCGGTCCAGGGCCGAGAGCACCCTGGCCCTGGAGCCTGAGACGATGACGGCGGCGACCCAGGCCTGCTGGACGAGGTTCGAGGGGCCAACCTGGGAAACAGAGAAGCCGAGGTTGGACAGGCGGTCCTTGAGGGACCTGAGGTGGCCCCGCCGGTCCTTCAGGGTACGGGCTCCCCTGAAGTACAGCTCCGCCCTTACCAGGCCCAGGTAGCAGGGGACCCTCATTCAGCCGCCGACGGCTGCGGGATGTCCCCGGTAGAACTCCATGAACCTGCCCGCGTCGTCCTTCTTAAGGGGGAATCCGCGCCAGCCCGGACCGCTGCTCTTCACGCTGATGTAGATGCCCCTGGACATCAGGGAGCTTCTGACCCTGAGCCTCATCACCGTTGATAGATCGATTAGGTCGGTGCCCTTGAGACTGGAGGCCAGGTCCCGCATCAGGCCGTCGAGGTCGGAAGGATCCAGGGAGGGGTCTTCAAGGGATTCCCTCACGAACCGGCCTGCGGGAATGCCCCTGATGAACCAGTCCCTGCTCTCCATGATCCTTCCCGATCTCTCCATGGTGGTCACCGGGAGCTGGAGGATCATGCTCCGTGTTCCCAGGAGGCAGCCCTTGCCGATCCCATCAGGTCCGTTGTAGGTCATCTGCTCCGCGAATACGTAGTCAGTTCCCTTCGTGACAGCCATCTTCATTCCTGCCTCTCCGGCTGCAGGACCACGGCGGCAAGCGGGGGGAGGGTCAGGCTGACCGAACAGGGCAGCCCGTGCATTCCGTAGGGCCTGCTCTCAACCCGGCCCAGGTTCCCCTTGCCGGAACCGCCGTAGATCTCGGAATCCGTGTTCAGTATCTCAAGGTAAGTGCCGGCGGAAGGCACGCCTATCAGGTAGTCCTCACGGACGACGGGGGTCATGTTGAACACGCAGACGGCGTGCCGCCCGGCTCCGGAGAACCTGGCGAAGGAAACCACCGTGGCATGGGAATCGTTGAAGTCGATCCACCTGAATCCCTCGGGACTGCAGTCGAGACGGTGGAACGCGGGGTCCGCGGATATGATCGTGTTCAGATCGGAGACCAGTCTTTTTATGCCGCTGTGCTCACTGTACCGGAGCAGGTCCCATTCCAGCTCCGAACCGTGGTCCCACTCCGTCCACTGCCCCAGTTCGGAGCCCATGAACAGCAGCTTCTTGCCTGGATGGGCCCACTGGTAGGTGAGAAGGAGCCGGAGGTTCGCGAACTTCTGCCACCTGTCCCCGGGACATTTGCTGAGAAGGGAGGCTTTCCCGTGGACCACCTCGTCGTGGGAGAAGGGGAGTATGAACTTCTCGCTGTAGGCGTACAGAAGGGAGAATGTGAGGTCGTTGATATGGAACTTCCTGTGAACCGGCTCCTTCTGGAAGAAGCTCAGCGTATCGTGCATCCATCCCATGTTCCACTTGAAGGTGAAGCCCAGCCCGCCGTCATCAAGACCGGCCGTTACGCCGGGCCAGGCCGTGCTCTCCTCGGCAATGGTCATCGCCCCGGGGAAATCCCTGGATACTCTCGAGTTCAGCGTCTTGATGAACTCCATGGCCCCGAGGTTCTCCCTTCCGCCGTAGACGTTCGGGATCCATTCCCCCTCTTTCCGTGAGTAGTCCAGGTAGAGCATTGAGGCCACCGCGTCAACCCTGAGCCCGTCTATATGGTACTTGTCAAGCCAGAAGAGGCCGCTGGCAACCAGGAAGTTCCTGACCTCATTCCTGTCGTAGTTGAAGACCAGCGTAGCCCAGTCGGGGTGTGTCCCCATCCTGGGGTCCTCGTGCTCGTATAGGCAGGTTCCGTCGAATCTCGCCAGTCCCGAAGGGTCCGATGGAAAATGGGCCGGGGCCCAGTCCAGAATCACGCCGATGGAGGCGTTGTGCAGCCTGTCAACGAACCTGTGGAAGTCCCACGGCGAACCGAGCCGACTTGTGGGGGCGAAATAGCCGAGTGTCTGGTACCCCCAGGACCCGTCGAAGGGGTGCTCCATGACCGGCATCAGCTCAACGTGGGTGAATCCCGTCTCCCGCAGGTAGGGCACCAGGCTGTCCGCGAGCTCTTCCCATGACGTGAAGTCCCTCCAGTCCGGTGTCCCTTTCCAGGAACCGGCGTGCATCTCGTATATGGAAAGGGGGGAGGTGCAGGGATCCCTTCCCTTTCTCCGCTCCATCCAGTCCCCGTCTGTCCAGGCGAATCCGGAAATGTCAGCAACGACGGATGCAGTGCGGGGACGGAACTCCGAACAGAGCCCCAGGGGATCGGACTTCTCCAGGACGTCGCCTGCGCCTGTGAGGATCGAGTACTTGTAGAGGTCTCCCGGCGAGACTCCGGGCACGAAGAGCTCCCACACCCCGGTGGATCCCCTGGTCCGCATGGGGTGCCGCCTCCTGTCCCAGTCGTTGAAACTGGCTATCACACTCACCGCGCTTGCGTTGGGCGCCCATACCGAGAACAGGACGCCCCCGGTGTCCCCCGCTGTCCAGACCCTTGCTCCAAGTCTCTCGTAGAGCCTGTAATGGTTCCCCTCGGCCAGCAGGTGTAGATCAAGCTCTCCAAGCTGCGGCAGGAAGCTGTAGGGGTCCCGGGTCTCCCAGGAACTCTCTTCGGTCCTTACGTGCAGGGTATACCGGAAGGGATCCGTATTCGGGGCCGACATCCATGTGAAGAGGCCCGAGTCGGTCACCCTCAGCATGGGTAGCAGGCCGCCGTCAGCTGTTCCAATGCTCATCTCCACAGCCGGGGGACAGAATGCCCTCACCTCAAGCCTGTTGCCATGGCTTCCGCCCAGAGGGTGCATTCCCAGGAAAATGAAGGGGTCGGACAGCCGGGCGTGCTCGATGCTCTCTATCTCATCACGGGTGAGTATGGTGGGGCTCTTCACTATAGTATCACGAGCATGCCGAGGCCCAGAAGCAGAAGGTAACCCAGTGAATCGGTGAACGCTGTGAGGAGTATGTTGCTTCCAAGCGCGGGGTCCCTTCCCAGAGACTTCAGGACCAGGGGTATGGCGGCGCCGAGAAGGCCTGCCAGCCCCATGTTGCCCACCATGGCCATGAAGATCACCAGGCCCAGCAGGAGCGGGTTCGTGCTCCCCGGGAAAAGGAGGGCCACACAGGAGGCTATGGAGCCGGCCACCAGACCCAGGAGCAACCCCACCCTGGCCTCCTTGAAGATCGCCTTGAGACTGGATGAGAATTCCATCTCCCCCAGGGCGATACCCCTTGTTATCACGATGAGGGACTGGTTGCCGGTGTTGCCGCTCATACCCGCCACGATGGGCATGAAGGCGACCAGGGTGGCCACCGATTCTATCGTCCCCTGAAAGGCCCTGACCACTGTGGACGCCACGAAAGCGGTGAAGAGATTGACCCATATCCACGGAAAACGCTGTCTGAAAGCTGTGGATACGGGACTGAATATCCTGTCGTCCTCCGACAGACCCGCCATCCTGTACATGTCCTCGGTGGCTTCCTCCTCCATGACGTCGAAGAGGCTGTCGCCGGGTATCACCCCCACGAGCCTGTGGTTGTCGTCCACCACGGGAATGGCCATGATATCGTACTTCCTTGCCAGTATGGCGGCCTCCTCGCGGTCGGAGTTCACGTTCACGGTGAAGGGGTCGGCCATCATGAGGCTTCGCACAGTCGTGTCCTGGGGACAGGTCACCAGCCTTCGCAGGGGTATCACTCCGGCAAGTCTGCCGTCTTCATCCGTGACGTAGAC
>JAFGPK010000059.1 GCA_016936235.1 Candidatus Fermentibacteraceae bacterium
CCGAAGTAGTCCTTGGTGAGCTGCCTCTCCCTGACCTCCGGATTGCTGTAGTCGGGAAGGAGCATGGGAGCTATCCTGTCTTCCTCAATACCCGCCCTGTCGACTTCCTCGTTGTAGCGTCTGACGTGGTCCAGGTTCGGCTGACCGGTCTCACCAGCGTTCCTGACGTACTCCGCGGCCCGTGTGCCGGCTATCCTGCCGAAGACTATCACATCCAGGAGGGAGTTGCCCATGAGCCTGTTCTCGCCGTGGACCCCTCCGGTCACCTCGCCTGCTGCGTAGAGACCGGGGATCTTCGTCTCGCAGCTGCTGTTGATATCCAGCCCTCCGTTCTGGTAATGTAGTGTCGGGTGGATGAGCATCGGCTCCTTCGAGATGTCTATTCCGAACCTCCTGAAGAGGATGTGCTTGCCGGGGAATTCCTTCCTTACGGTGCCCTCTCCCTTCAGCATGTCTATCATCGGTGAGTCCAGCCAGACGCCGAACTTGCCCGTGGGGGTGGGAACGCCGTTGCCCCTGCCCTTGGGGCTGCATTCCCTGATTATGCAGGCGGCTTCCACGTCCCTGGGCTCGCGCTCGTAGACGAACTGCTCACCGTGGACGTTGAGGACGTTCGCCCCGGCACCCCGGAACTTCTCGGTGATGAGGATTCCCTCCGCCTGTTCCGGGAATACCACACCCGTGGGGTGGTACTGCACGGTATGAAGAAAAGAAATGGGCACTCCCGCCCGGTAGGCCATGACTATGCCGTCGGCGGTCGCTCCGTAGTGGTTGGTGGTCATGAACCCCTGGATATGGAGCCTGCCGCTCCCTCCTGTGGCTATGATCACGGCGCTGGCCTTCACAAAGTGATACTCGGCCGTCTCCAGGTTGTAGAGCACGGCCCCGGCGCAGCGTCCCTGGTCGTCAAGGACGAGCTCCACCGCCGGGCAGAACTCTACCACGTCTATCCTGTCCTTGTGGTTGCGGGCCTCGTCACGGATGGTCTTCATTATCTCGGCACCTGTGATGTCGGCGGCGTAGTGCATCCTCTTCCTGCATGTGCCGCCGCCGTGCATGGTCTTCATGGTGCCGTCCTCGAACTTGGAGAAGGATGCCCCGAGACCTTCCAGCCACCTGAGCGCGTCCGGGGCGTTGGTGACCATGGTGTAGACAAGCTCGGGGTCGTTAACGAAGTGCCCGCCGCCGAGGACGTCCAGGTAATGGTAGTACGGGGAATCCTTGCCCACCTTGTCGGCCGCCTGAATGCCTCCCTCGGCCATCATGGTGTTCGCGTCGCCGTGGCGGAGCTTGGTGGCGATGAGGACCCTGGCCCCGTTCTCGGCCGCCAGGATGGCCGCAGCGGTTCCGGCGCCGCCGGCGCCTATCACAAGTACATCAGTCTCGTAATCAGGAGAGGAGAGGTCCACCAGGTCCGGGTTCATCCTGCTCCTGGCCTCCAGCAGGTCCACGAATTCGTTGCTGATGCTGTAGCCCTTGCTCGGGCCGACCTTTATCTCCCTCCGGGTCCCCTGGATGAAGTCCGGATGGAAAGCCCTGAGGATCGGGTCGCGCTCCTCCAGCTTCAGGGCCTGGAACTCCACCCCCTTCTTCTTGCGTTCCACTCTTTCCGGACGGGTGGCCTCAACTTTTTCTATGAGCTTCTTCAGTGATTCAGGATACGGCATCGCTGACCTCCTGTCCAATTGTTGCATGCATCAGACGTACCTCGCATCCTGAGGTGTCCAGTTTTCCTCCGCCATCTGGGGTTCCGTCTCCCTGGCACTGTACATCTTCTTGAGCTCATCGATGGATCTCGACATGAGATCGTGCAGAGGCTCCTCGAACCTGCCCTCCTTTATCTCCCTTACACGCTTATCCAGATGTTCGGCCCTGGGAACCCGGTACCTTGCGTTGAGCCTCCTTGCGAGGATGGCCACATTGAACTGGACTTCCTCCGCGGGGCATCTCGAGGCGCACAGGCCGCACATGATGCAGTCGAAGGAGGTTACCGCCACTCCCGGGACGTCGCCCCTTATGGCCTGGGCCATGTAGTGCATCACGTCTATGTCCATGGGGCAGCCCATGGTGCAGGCGTTGCATCCTATACACTTGAATATCTCCGGGTAGAGGGCCGCCACTTCGCCTCCGGTACCCTTGAGCTCCTCGATGTCGAACTCCGTCCTGTTGCCCGGGTAGTAGGGCATTATCATGAGATGCATCCCGGGCTGCACAACGGTCTGGCAGGCCAGCCCCACCTGGAGCTTGTAGCTGTCGGGTATCCTGTACACGGTACCGCAGGCCCCGCAGACACCGCCCCTGCATCCGCAGCCCCGCACATGCTGGTAGCCAGCATATTCCAGGGCCTTCTGAATGGTCAGACTCGCCGGCACCTCGTACCTCTTCCCCATGAAGAAGATGGGGACCAGCTCGTCCATCGGCTTCTCGGACGCTTTCGTCATTTTGCCATCTCCCTTGCCGCTAGTTTGATCGGTCCCAAGGAACGCAGCTCCTCGGTGAATTCGTTCATTACTGCGGCGAATTTGGTTCCCTCCGCCGCGGATATCCATTCGAGCCTGAGCCGGGCCCTGTCTATGCCGAAATCATCCAGCAGACGGTACAGGAGGGACACCCTTGCCTGCGTCCTGTAGTTCCCGTCCTGGTAATGGCAGTCGCCCGGGTGGCACCCTCCGATCAGGACTCCGTCAGCGCCCTCCCGAAAAGCCCACAGGACATGCTCGGGGTCGACCCTGCTGGAGCACATGAACTTGATATTGACTCCGTTCGGCCTGTACTGCAGCCGGGACGTACCCGCCAGATCGGCTCCGGCGCTGGTACACCAGGTGCAGAGGAAGCAGACTATCCTGGGCTCGAACATCATTCACCTCCCAGACTTGCGGTGACCATCGATTTGATCTGCGAGTCGGAGAGGTTCCGCTGCTGCGTGGCGCCGCAGGCGCATGCAGCCACGCAGGAGCCGCAGCCCTCGCACAGAGCCTCGTTCACTCTTGCTATGCACTTCTCCTCGTCGTATTCGCGGGCGTCGTAGGGGCATACGGAGATGCATATCCTGCACCCTCCGCAAAGCTCCTCGTCCACCCAGGCTATGGCGGGGTCCTGTTCCAGGTGGTCCCTGGAGAAGAGGGATATCACCTTGCAGGCCGCGCCGCTTGCCTGGGCCACCGTCTCCGGAATGTCCCTGGGCCCCTGGGCGACACCGGCTATGAAGAACCCGCTGTTGATGCTCTCCACCGGTCTGAGCTTGGGGTGGGCCTCGGAGAGGAAGCCGTTCGGGCCGGTCTGTATCCTCAGCTTCTTCACAAGCTCGGCGGTGCTCTCCCTGGGAACGACGGCGGTGGCCAGTACGACAAGGTCCGCCTGGATCTCAACGTTCCTGCCCGTGAGGGTATCGGTGCCCCAGACGATGGTCTTGTCGCCGTCGCGGAAGATCTTCGCCACCTTTCCCCGAAGGTAGATTATCCCTTCATCCTGCTCCGCATTGTGATAGAACTCCTCGTACCCCTTGCCTCCGGTCCTGATGTCTATGTAGAAGATGTAGGGCTGTCCGTCATGAACCCTGTGCTTGTACAGAAGGGCATGCTTCGTGGTGTACATGCAGCATATCTTGGAGCAGTAGGGCCTGTACCTCTCCGGGTCCCTGGATCCGGCGCACTGGACGAAGACCACCTCCTTCGGCACCCTGCCGTCGGACGGTCTCCTGACCTCGCCGCTGGTGGGCCCCGAGGCCGACAGCAGTCTTTCGAAGGCCAGGCCGTCGATGACATCGGGAACCTCACCTGCGCCGTACTCCTGAAGCTCAGTCACCGGCAGGGTCTCGTAGCCGGTGGCTGTTATTATGGCCCCGATCTCCTCCTCGATTATCTGGTCCTCCTGGTCGAACTTGATTGCGCCTATCTCGCATGTCTTTTCACACAACCTGCATTTGCCGGTCTTGAAGTAGATGCAGCTTTCCCTGTCTATCACGGGCTTGTTGGGCACCGCCTGGGGGAATGGGATGTAGATCGCGCCATGAGTGGAGAGACCCCTGTCGAACTCCGAAGGGACCTTTGCCGGACATTTCTCCATGCAAAGACCGCAACCGGTGCATGTGGACCAGTCCACGAAGGGGGCCTTTCTCCTGATCCGCACATTGAAGTTCCCCACGTAGCCGGAGACCTCTTCCACCTCTGAATAGGTCATCAGCTGTATATTCCTGTGCTTTCCCGCCGCAACCATCTTCGGTGTGAGTATGCACTGGGAGCAGTCCAGGGTCGGGAATGTCTCCGAGAGCTGGGCCATGTGACCGCCTATGGAGGACTCCTTCTCCACGAGAATCACCTTGTGGCCGGAATCGGCGATGTCCAGGGCCGCCTGGATGCCGGCTATCCCTCCTCCTATCACCAGTGCCTTCTTCGTGATGGAAACGGGAATGGGCTCCAGTGACTCGTTCAGCCTGGTTTTCTCCACCATGGTGCTGACTATCCTTATCGCCTTCTCCGTGGCCTTCTTCCTGTCGGTGTGCACCCAGCTGCACTGCTCGCGGATATTGGCGATCTCGCACTGCCAGGGGTTCAGGCCGGCCTCCTCCGCCGCGGTTCTGAAGGTGGATTCATGCAGGCTGGGGGAGCAGGCTGCGATTATGATCCCGTCCAGCTTCTCCTGGCGTATCTTCTCCCGAACCAGCGCCTGGCCGGGATCGGAGCACATGTAGATGTAATCCTGGGCGTAGACCACGCTGTCCAGCTTGGCAACTTCCTCCGCCACCCGCTTCACGTCCACGGTCCCGGCTATATTGATGCCGCAGTGGCAGATGAATACTCCTATCCTCTTCATGTCCGGTCCCCTTTCCCGGATCCCTGCAGGATCATGTCAAGAACCGGGGCGACATCCACGAAATGTCTTTCGAATCCCTGTCTCCCCTCATCGACACCCAGGGCTACTGAGAGGAGCTGGGTGAAGTAGAACACGGGTATCGGCTTGAAATCCGGGTAAGCTTCCGCAATTGCCTTCTGCCTGGAATCCAGGTTGTAGAAGCAGAGGGGACAGCTGATGACCATGGCATCGGCCCCGTGCTGCTGGGCCGAGGTGAGGATGCGGTAGCAGAGTCTCGTGGAGGCGTCCGGGCTCGAGACCGACAGGTAGGACCCGCAGCATTCCGTCCTGTAGGGGTACCTGATTGTCTCGGCTCCCAGGGAATCTATGAAATCCTCGATGATGGACGGGTTCTCGGGTTCGTCCAGCTGGATCTCGTTCTGGGGCCGAAGCATCACGCAGCCGTAGTACGGAGCTATCTTGAGTCCCGAAAGCGGTCTCTTCAGCTTCTCCCTGATGTTCCCGTAGCCGATCTCGTCCCTTAAGTATTCCATCAGGTGGACGACACGCACTTCGCCGGTGTAGTCCACCCAGTATGCATCCTTCTTCTCGATGTAGTCCCGTTCCGGTTCATCGTCCGCCAGAAAGGCGTTGATCCTCTTCCTCGTTATCTCGTTGGTCCTTATGCTGTAGTTAGTTCTCTTGAGGGTGTTGTAACAGAAATCGCATATGGTTATGAGGACGTCCCTTCCGGAGTCCCTCACGTCCTTGAGTATCCTGGAGGGTGCGACCAGGTTCATCACCCTTTCCTCGGACACCGGGGGAACAGCCCCGCAGCAGGTCCAGGTCGGGAGCTCGTCCAGCTCGAAGCCCAGCCTGACCGCTGAGTCGCGCGCCGACGTGTCGAGATGGGAGGACCTTTCCTTAAGGGCACAGCCCGGATAGTAAGCGACCTTGGCCATGTTTCCTCCAGTTCTAGGTTGACAGCTTCCTGTATACGCCTACGAGCCCGGGCTGGGGGACCGAAGCGGCCTGTTCCGGGTCGATCTGGTCCGGGCCGAAGTGGTCCACTCCCTCGTCAAGGGCGATCTGCCGCAGCGTGTCCATCACTCCCTGTATGTCGATGCCCCTGGGGCACCTTACAGTGCACTGAAAGCAGCTGGCGCAGATCCACAGAGTGGCGCTGTGGATGATGTCGTCCTTCAGACCCAGCTGGGCGAGGCGCATGATCCTGTTCGGCAGGATATCCATCTCCTGGGCCACCGGACATCCTGACGAGCAGTTGCCGCACTGGTAGCAGGAATCCATGTTCTGTCCGCTGAGCTCGATAACGCGTTTCTTGAATCCGCCGCTGACCGTTTCTCGGGTCAGACGGACCGGAGGGCTCTTGGGGGGAGCCAGACCAGTTCTTTCGCTCATACCGCCTGTTCTCCTCTCGCTGGATCGTCTGAATCATTCCTGTTGAAATCCGTGAGTTCAAGTTCGATGATACTCTCCGCCAGGGAAGGAAGCAGCCGGCTGATCCTTTCGGACAGGCGGTCGGAGTATTCTCCGGGAGGCTCTATCTCTATGCCGTATACCTTTATGATGTTCGGGCAGGGAAGCCCGAGAGCGCGTGATATTTCCGGGATCTGATGCACCGGGAAATGATGGGAGGTGGGTGGAAGATCCTCCCCGGGTTTGAAGTCGATCTCGAGCAGGTCCCCGGGTTCAGCCCGGCCGGTGCTTACGGAATCGACGATAATGAGACGGCTGCAACATGCTATCCGGTCCACCAGTCTTACGGGCGACACCGATGCGGACAGGATCTCGAGGTCTCCGGAGGGTTCCAGCATCTCCAGGATCAGATCGGCCAGGGAGCAGCCCACCCCGTCATCGCCAAGGATAGGGTTTCCCAGCCCCAGCAGCATGGTTCTTCCGGGAACGG
The DNA here is from genome assembly GCA_016936235.1 of Candidatus Fermentibacteraceae bacterium. GTDB lineage: Bacteria > Fermentibacterota > Fermentibacteria > Fermentibacterales > JCC-6 > Aegiribacteria. The sequence goes on from JAFGPK010000059.1 coordinate 6,719, forward strand.
TTTCGGAATTCAAACGATACCCGGCCGGTTGCGACCGGTGAAGCCTCCCTTCAGGGTCCTCTGACGGAACCTGTCTCTATGGCGTAATCGAAGTAGAACCAGAAATAGTAGACGATCTCTTCATCGGAAAAAGTATCTATCAGTTCGGCATGGGCAATGGAATCGAGAGCCGCCGAAAGCGGGGCGGAACGGCTCCGCGCCTCTTCGAGCATGATGCCCACATCATGGCAGTCATCACTGTCAGAGACGGCGTCGAAGCTTTCCCTGATGCTGTCGGGGAGACATGCCCGGAAGGTGTCCAGCCTTCGCTGACGACCTTCTTCGCGGGTTTCCCTGTCACAAGAAGACACCAGCAGGATACTAGCTGCGAGCAGGACAGTCAGGGAATCGAAACTCACAGACCGATGCCGAGACTGAACCTGTGAATGTTCCCCAGGTCCGCCAGGGGCTTGAAGGCGTAGTCCAGCGTGAACCTGTTCCAGCCTGTCCCGGCGCCGAAAGCCAGGGCGTCAAGGAATCCGCCGCCTGCATTGTCAGCGGTATCCAGGTCTCTAAGGTTTCCGCCGGCCCTGAGGGCCAGCATCTCCATGGGCGAGTACTCCACCCCCAGCGCGGCGTTGAAATCACCCTGGAACGGGTAGCATCCGTCCAGCGCAACCAGAAGCCGGTCATCCAGGAAAGCGAGCGATGCACCTGCAGCTATCTCCGTGGGAACCGGGTCGTTCTCCTGGTAGAACGCCTTGGTCTGGATACCAGCGTTCCTCACCGCCAGACCCAGGGAGATAACGGAAGGCCTGTACCATGCGCCGACATCCACCAGGAATGCGTTCCCGCTGTAAGTGTCGATGCTTGAATAGACGAACTTCGCTGTTGTGCCGACGGAGAGGTCGGGACCGAAGCTGTGTACGTACGTGCCCCCCAGCGCCACGCTGTTGGTGCTGAATTCCTCGCCGGTACCAGTGGGATTGGTCATGGAAGTCCTGGTGAAGCTGCCTCCGTAGAAATAGTTCACAGAAACACCTACGATGTCGCCCCCGGATGGGTTGACCCATCCCGCGAACCCGGCCTGCATGTCCATGAGGTATCCCGTGTACGTGGATGTGAACATCTGACGCTGCATTCCGGCCAGGGTGGCCGGATTCCAGTACAGGCCCATGGGATCGCCGGGTACGGCCGTGAAGGCTCCTCCCATAGCCACAGCTCTTGCTCCCGCGGGAACCCGGAGGAACGCGAACCCTGCCGTTTCAGCCGATGCGGAGCCTGCAAGCAGCGCAAGCAGGACCGATGCCATAATAATCTTCATCACTGATCTCCGTTTCGAAATTCTTTCAAGTAACCTATAGACTATGGCCATTACATGTTCGGGTCAACGGGGGCGAAGGCCCATATCACAACCGTACTGTCGGTCCTGAAGCCTCTTATCATGTCCCACGCGCAGACTATCAGGCGCCTGCTCCCGGCGATTTCCGCCGAATCCACTCTCAATACCGGAATATCGTCGGGCAGGCTGTCCTCCAGGAACCAGCCCTCACCCTCCAGTCTTAGACCCAGATCGAGGATATTGTTCCCGCCAAGGGCGGCGTAGTAGCCATCCGAACATGTGCCCTCCGGCGGGTACACGCTCACTGTACAGGGCTCAAGGAGGTCAAGTCTCATGTCCGCCAGAGCCACGCACGTGTAGCCCTGCGAGCTGAGTCTCTCCAGCAGGGAGACCGCTTCAGAGTGAAGAGTGCCCCCGTGGGCCGACTCCATGGCCAGTACTGCCAGGGCAATGTGAAAGACTCTCATCAGTCCTTGATTCCGGACCTGCTGTAACTGGCCACTATTCGCTTCTGAGCGGCCAGGAACAGTAGTATCAGGGGCATGGTTGAGAACGTGGACGCGGCCATGAGGAGGTGGAAATTGCTGGACTGCTCCTGATTGAAGTATGACAGTCCGACCTGGAGCACTCTCAGTTCCTCGGAATGAGTCACCACAAGCGGCCACATGAAGCTGTTCCACGATCCTATGATATTGAACAGGATCACCGTGATAAGTACCGATTTCGAAAGGGGAAGGACCACCTTCCAGAGATATTTCAGCCTTCCGCACCCATCGAGGATGGCGGCCTCGTAGAGCGTCCTGGGTATGGTCCTGAAATGCTGCCTCAGAAGGAAGACAGTGAAGACGTTGGCGGTCCATGGTACTATCAGCGCCATGTAAGTATTTATCCAACCAAGTTTTGACAGGATGACGTAGGATGGCGCCAGGTAGACGGGCTGCGGGACCATCATCGTGGAGAGGAAGAGAAGGAATATGGCGCTCCTTCCCGGGAACTCCATGGTCGCGAATGCGTAGGCAGCCAGGGACGAAGTCACCATGACACCCGCCAGTGTCAGCACGGTCACGAGGAGTGTGTTCAGGAAGTACCTGCCGAAGGGGACTTTCGTCCAGGCTTCCACATAGTTGCCCAGACCTCCCTGCTGAAGCGAGGTGTTCACCATCCACAGGAAGGGGAGCAGCATGATGATACCCCCCAGGATGAGCAGGAAGTGCTTGCCGACCGTAAGGACCATGGTCCTGCCGTCCGCCTGTATCATGAGTAATGCACTCTTCCCCCGGCCACTTTGCGCTGGATTATGGTGAGTGACAGAAGAATGATGAACAGGAACACCGAGATCGCGCTGGCGTATCCTATGTCGAAGCGGTCAAAGGCTTTCTGAAACAGATAGAAGACAATGACGTTGGTGGTCCCCAGGGGTCCCCCGCCGGGAGGAGGGGTCATGACGTACACCAGGGCGAAGGTCTGGAACGATATGATGGTGCTCATGATGAGCACATAGTAGGTGGTGGGTGACAGCATGGGCCAGGTGATGTGCCGGAACGTTCCCCATTTTCCCGCTCCGTCAAGCTTCGCCGCTTCGTAGTACGTATCCGGAATGTTCTCCAGCCCGGCGAGGAAAAGCACCATATTGTATCCCGTGCTCTTCCAGACGCTGACGATCATCAGCGAGACCAGGGCCAGGCTGGGTCCCGCCAGCACGCCTTTCGGATGGATGCCCAGGGGTGACAGCATCATCTCGAAGATCCCGCGCGGTTCTCTCAGCCATTGCAGGGGCTCTCCCCCCAGTGCTGTAATTACCTGGTTCACGGGTCCGGCCTCCGGGTTGAAGAGCCAGGACCACACCACGGAGATGGCCACCGCCGAAGTGACCACGGGGAGGAAGTAGATGGTCCTGTAGACGCTCTTGCCCGCCAGACTGCGCCTCAGGAGTATGGCGAGGAAAAGGGGTATGAGAATGCTTGCCGGTACGACTCCCAGAACGAAATAGACGGTGTTGAGGACACTCTGCCAGAAACGGGCGTCCGAGAGCATCCGGCCGTAGTTCGCCAGGCCGACGAAGCCGTGGAAGCCTCCGATGTCATAGTCGGTGAAGGAGGCGGTGAAGGAGCTCAGTATCGGGAGTGTCCTGAAAACCAGCACTACGGAAAGTGCCGGAAGGATGTAGAAATAGGGAGCTATCCTGCTTCTAATGTTCAATGTCATCCCCAGGCCGGTATAACGCCTCCGCGGCCGATGTGCTGAAAACCTCTCCGTCAGACTGGACAACAATAGTTCCCTCCGTATCAGTACGCAAGATTACACATCCCATCTCACTGTAGGTCTCGACGACTCCGGGATTGGGATGGCCGAAGGGATTTCCCCTGCCGGCGGAGAAGACCGCCACCTGGGGGGACAGCCTCCTGAGGTATGGTGGAAAAGCGGAGGAGAGGCTTCCGTGGTGCGGTACCTTCAGGACCGTTACAGGCATTGCGGAAGGGGTCAGGAGCATTTCGGCGCCCACCTCTATGTCACCTGTCAGCAGCGCGGAGAAATCGCCGCAGGTGACTCTCAGCAGGGCCGAGTTCTCGTTCAGGTCCAGGTCCGCTCCCTCCATCCCCATTGATTCCACTGTCACCAGGACCCTGTCGGACAGCTCCAGTTCCATTCCTTCACGCATCAGCACGTAGGAGCATCCGGCTTCCGCTACGGAGGCAAGAAGGTCCTCGTATACGAAGGAGGCGAACACCATGCCTGGGTCCAGGACCTCCAGAACGGCGAAGTGCCCGATCACGGCGGAAAGGCCCCCGATATGGTCCGAATGGGGATGCGAGAACGCCAGCACGTGGATGGTGTCCACTCCAAGTTCGCGAAGCCTGAATACCACAGGCGGCTCCAGCGGGCCTCCCGGGTCAGGACCTCCATCGAAGAGCAGGGTCATCCCCTCCTCAGCCTGGACAAGTATCGCGTCCCCCTGGCCCACATCCAGAAAGCTCACCGTGACGACAGGCTCCAGGGAGTCGACTTCCGGGAGCCAGTGGGATGTATCCGGTGAAGGGCCGACGCAGGGATCGATGAAGGCATGCTCCTCTATCAACTCAGCCGTCTCCGGTCCAATCCCCCTTACGTATTCAAGCTCGGACATTTCCACGAAAGGACCGAAGTCCTCACGGTACTCGACTATGGACGCAGCGACTGTCTGACCTATTCCGGGAATGGTCAGCAGAAGGCGTTCGTCCGCCGTGTTCAGATCGATCAGATGGTTTGACAATAATGAAAAGATTAATAATATGGCTGGGATCCATTGCATTACTTGACATTCCTCTCTTTCTGGTTAAGCATATCCCTATAACCGGAAAGGGGGTTCTGATGAGGAACCTACTTGCATCGCTGGCTCTTCTCCTGCTTCTCGCCGCCGCGTCCATGGCCGGCGACATAAGGCTTGAAGACAGCAACTTCACAACAGTTGGTTACATAAGGGATAACGGTAGAATAGAAAATGCCTCCTTCCAGATCATAGGCTATATCAAGGAGGAAGGAAGGATCGAGGACGATTCGTACCATACCATCGGCTATATCGACGAGGATGGCAACATAGAGGATGATGACTACAACGAGCTCTACAGCATCAACGAAAGCGGAAGGCTCACAGACACCGGCTTCAGGAAAGTGGCCGAGATACAGAGCGACGGGACCGTCGAGAACGGCCGGTATCAGGTCATACTGTACGCCGACGGAACACATCAGGACATGATGCGGCGGATAGCCATTTTCCTTGTGTTCTTCAGCGATATACTCGAGGAATAGAGAGCAAGCATCCTTCATCGGACCGCCGCCCGGCTCCAGCCGGGCGGTTCTTCATGAAAGGGTCAAATGCGGGCTAGCGGGGTTCCCTGCGACCAGCCAGTCTTTCCCTGACCGCATTCACAGTCCTGCCGGTGGTCTCCTCCCAGGTCGGAAAGCCCGAAGCCCGCTTCAGGGCCTCGGATGCCAGACGCCGTCTCAGGCCCCGGTCCGTGAAAAGCATATCTATCCTTTCCGCGGCTCCCTTCCAGTCACCGGGCGCCACAAGAAGCCCGGCTTCCCCATCCTCCACCAGTCCCGGTATCGCCCCTGCGGTGGTGGAGATTATCGGAAGGCCCGAAGCCATGGCCTCGGCTATCGCCATTCCATAGCCCTCCCAGCCGGAGAGAAGCATGAAAGCGTCTGCGCTTCCATAGGCTCCCACAAGTTCCTCCCTGGTCATCCTGCCCGGCAGCCTGACCCTGGAGGAGAGGCCCAGCTCTCCTATGAGTTCCAGGACCCTTTTCGTGTATCCGGTATCCTGGCCGAGATCGCCGGCGATGGTCAGGGTAATGTCTGGCAGACCCGAGGCGCCGAGGGCCCGCACCATCTCCATCACACCCTTGCGGGGTTCGATACCGCAAACGCTGAGGATCTCACGAGGCTCGTCCCTGCACACCGGCTCGGACGCCACGGGAACGCTGAGTCCCGGCGGCGCCAGTACGATGTCCCCCTGGTGCCTTCCCATGGACTTGAGCACACTGACGGTATGGGGACTGTTGGCCACCAGCAGTTGGGCGCCCCCGACCACCCTGGCCTCCGAGTATCTATGGAGGAGCCTTCTCAGCGGAGTGCTCTCCAGGCCGGAACGGAAATGGTGGCAGATTAGCACAGTGAGCCTGCCCGTCCTCCGGGCATGTTCCTGGAAGCCCATGGTGAGGGTGCTGTTCCCGAGGTCCGATACCAGAATGTCGAAATCAGGCGAGTTCCTCCTGAGGCAGGCTGTGGCCGGGAACCTCAGGAACTTCGCCGTTCGGGGAAGGGTGTCCAGGTCGAAGCAGTCCACTTGGAAGCCCTCTTCCCCGAACCTCAGGCAGACCCTGTGATCGTAAAGGATGCCTCCGGTCAGCCTTCTCAGCGACCGGGCATCATCCAGATGAACGTAACCGGGCATGAAGAGCCGGTATTGATGGTCAGGGCCGATACTGTTCCTTCTTTCATCGAAATGGACCCGACGTCCTTCCCCAGGAAGGCATCCGACGATGCGCCGGCGGGTCCCGCAATATAGTGCATCGGTGCTTACGTCAGAAAGCCTTGACATCTCTCCATGTAAACATATGTATAGACCATAGGAGGTGGACATTGAAAAAGCTCACCGCGCGTCAGCAGCAGTTCCTTGATTTCATCCGGGAATACATCGATAAGCATTCCTTCCCGCCCAGCATCAGGGAGATACAGGGTCATTTCGATCTCAGGAGCACCAAGGGGGTGAAGGACCATATCGACCGGCTGGTGGCCTGCGGCTATCTGAAAAGGGTCGACGGGGCGGCCCGTGCCCTGGAAGTGGTTGGCAGCCGCTATAAGGGGGATGACAGGGTTCCTCTTGTGGGAACGGTAGCGGCAGGTCTGCCCATTCTCGCCGATGAGAACATAGAGGACTACCTCCCTGTTCCTTCAGGCCCGCCCCGCACAAGGGGCATGTTCTACCTCCGGGTATCCGGCGACAGCATGGTGGGTGCCGCCATACTCGAGGGAGACCTTGTGCTGGTGCGTCCGCAGCCTTTCGTCGAGCAGGGGGAGATAGCCGTGGTTCGGATCGGTGACGAAGCAACCGTTAAGAGGTTCTTCAAGTTCAGCGACCGGATCGAACTGCATTCGGAGAATCCGAAGTACGATCCCATCGTCTGCCGGCGGGGCGACGAGGAGATAAGGGTGATAGGCAGGGTGGCTGCGGTCTTCAGGGAGCTGGAGTAGCCCCGGCGCTTCGTGCCGTCCCCATCAGAAGCTCTCTTACAACCTTCGGTATCTCCGGGGGACTTGCCACCTGCCTGTCCGAGTCAGCCATCTCCCCTTCACCCCCGTAGCCGTAGAGGCATCCTATTGAAGGTATCCCGTTCTCAGCCGCCGCCTGTATGTCATGGTACCTGTCCCCCACCATCACGTTGAACGGTGTGCCTGAATCTTCAATGATCCCGGCGACCCTGTCGGCCTTGGAAGCCTGGCCGTCCCGTCCCACCAGAAACCGGAACAGATCGATTATTCCCAGCGATCGGGTCACCAGCCCGATGTAATCCAGTCCGGCGTTGGAGCATACCGCCAGGATCATTCCCATTATCCTCAGCTCCTCAAGCATATCCAGGGTGCCGGGGTAGAGGGCTCCGCTCCGGGGGAGCGTGGTCCTCTGGTGCTTTCTTATGCTTCTCTGGAAGTCCGCGTGGTACTTCCCCTCATCGCTGAGGAGAACACGGCTGAAAACCTCGAGGGGCTCGCCGTAGAGGGCGTTTATGACTTCCGCGGAGGCCGGGGGAAAACCCAGGTCGGCCATGGCCATACGAATGGCCGGGACCAGGGCTTTCTCGGTGCAGTGGAGCGTGCCGTCAAGGTCGAAGATAACGGTTCCGGTGGTTCTCAAGGGTAGCCTTTCATATGCTGAAGGAAGCGGGAATATAAGAAAACTACATGGAAACCGCAGTTTGATTATTATCATGTAATCGTGGGACTGCACTTTACCTGACTACGCCGCGCGGAAGGAACCGCAATGACCCGGAGAGACAATTGATAGCCCGGCTGGAATGTCTGCCGTGCCTGGTGCGGCAGGCCAGGGAGATGGCACTGATGACCAGCACTGATCAGCAGGTCCAGATGAACATACTCAGGCGCGTGCTCGCCTATATGGCCGAAACGGACCTGGACAGGTCGCCTCCCGAGATCATGCAGGGGATCGGCGAGGTGGTCAGAACCATCACAGGGATAGAAGACCCCTACAGGGAGATCAAGGAGTTCCACACCGCAGTGGCCATGGACCTTCTGCCCGAGATGGACAGGATGGTCGAGGATTCCACGGACCCGTTCCTGACCGGAATGAAACTCGCCATTGCAGGCAACATCATCGATCTGGGCGCCAGAAGCAGCGTCTCGGAGGACGCGATACTGAAGATCCTGGACGAAGCGATGAACCTGAATGTATCCGGTATGGCCCCCCATCTGCTGAAGGAAAGGGTGGAGGAGGCGGATACGGTTCTCTACCTGGCCGACAACGCCGGAGAGACGGTGTTCGACAGGAAGTTCCTGCAGCAGTTCCCCGTGGGAAGGACCACCGTGGCGGTCAGGGGCGGTCCGGCACTGAACGACGCCACGATGAGTGACGCTCTCCAGGCGGGACTTGATACCGTGGCGTCGCTCATGGAGAACGGCTCCCGGGCTCCGGCCACCGTCCTGGACGACTGCTCTCCCCAATTCAACCGGCTCTTCAGCGGGGCCGATCTGGTGATAGCAAAGGGCCAGGGCAACTACGAGTCGCTGTCCTCCTGCGGCAGGGAAGTGCATTTCCTGTTCAGGGTCAAGTGCGAACTTGTGGCTCGTCACTCGGGTTTTCCGCTGGGAAGCCTGGTTCTCCTCCAATCCAGCGGTGAAGGCTAGACCGGCAATGGCTTCGTTCAGGGGTCTCTTCGCCACGGACATGGATGGGACTCTTCTGCTTCCGGGAGGGGATTTCCACCGGGACGACGTACTTGCCCTGAAGGCCCTGGGCGGAATGGGCGTAATCAGGGTAATAGCCACGGGCAGGTCGCCTTTTTCTTTTTGGAGGATGATGGGGGAAAGGATTCTCCCGGTGGACTACCTGATACTGTCCAGCGGCGCGGGGATCATGGATTACTCCACCGGCGAATACCTTCGATTGTCCTCGATGGACCCGGAGCGTACTGACCGGTTTGCGGGCAGGCTGATGGGGGGAAGCTTCGATTTCTGCGTGCAGGACGCCATCCCGTCCAACCATGTCTTCAGGTATTGTTACCAGTCGGGGGACAATCCCGACCTTGAGAGAAGGATAGCCCTCTACGCAGGCAACTGCAGTCCACTGACAGAGAGGGATAGGGGCAGACCTGCAACACAGATACTTGTGATAGTCCCTCCGGGGAAGGACGGCGGACAGGTCATGGCTGATCTGAGGGGGATGCTGGGGGAGGAGTGCAGCATGCTCCGCACCACTTCACCCCTGGACGGCGAATCGCTGTGGATTGAGATATTCCCCCCCGGGATATCCAAGAGCACCGGTGTCCGCTGGATAGCGGAAAGACACGGGCTGACAGGAGCTGATTCGGCCGCGGTAGGAAACGATTACAACGATCACGACCTGCTGGAGTGGGCGGCCCATGCTTTCGTTGTGGGGGATTCCCCCGAACACCTTCGGACGGCCTTTACAGAGGTGACTTCCCCCCGCCACGGCGCAGTCGCCCACGCCGCGAGGCTGTGGCTCATAGAAAAGGGCCAGCTGTCAGAGCATGACAGCTGGCCCTCTCCCTAGCGCAGGCTCGCATTCATGCGCTACTGGAGGTATTCCGACAGATCCCGATAGGCCTGATGGAATCCTGAAACACACTGATGCATATATCTTTCCAGAATACGTAATACCAGTTTAGTATGATCAATACCGAATCATACGCACCGATATCACTTTCATCATGCAATCTGCATAGCCGTGATCACAGATATAGGCATACTTCGTGAGCGTGGGAACGTCGGTTCTCCATGAGAATGGTCCTCATGAAAATGAGAAGGCCGACTGTCGCAACGACGGTCGGCCCACTCTTCGGATGAACCGAGCTACCTTGCCACTACGAACATCCTTGTGATGGTCCCGGCGGACGGGGTCGCCAGCTTAAGGAAGTAGACTCCATTGGGCACCGGCTCCCCGCTGTCCGAGATACAGCCCCACTGGATCGAATGAGATCCTGCCTGCAGCACGCCGGGTCTAAGGGAGGTCACCACCCTTCCGGACAGATCGTAGATTGCTATATCGGCATCCTGGGCTGCCGGAATGCCGAACTCGATGGAAGCTGTTCCGGTTACAGGGTTGGGGCAGGGTGTGTGAAGGTAAAGGACGGGCAAAGCCCAGGTTTCACCTTCACCGGTGCCGACCGAAGGACTGGCGTAGGTGATGGCAGGCGCCATGCTGTAGGCTGTGGAAGTTATGGTGACCTGCTCGGGCCCGGGAATGGATGTGATGGAGAGCGTAGCTATTCCGGATGAGTTGGTGTGCTCCGAACCCAGCAGCTCTCCTGTATCCGGGTAGTATGCGGCCACAGTCGCACCCTCAACAGGCGCTTTCGAATCGTCAGTAACCGTCACGGTGAAGTTCCCCGTACCAATGGTTGCGGCATGCGTATTCGTGAGCAGGGCTATAGGAGAGGTGTCGTTGTAGATGGCGGTCTCAGGGTCGCCGAACAGGTGCGCCATCATTATCATGTCTGCGCCGCTGCCGCCGAAGTACTGGTCGCACTTGATCTTGCCCCAGGTATGGGCTGCTCCGAGGTGGTGAAGTTCCTCCGTGAAGTAGCCTCTGAAAGTATGGACTTGAAGTGTGTCGCCAGGGCCCACTGGCGTGTTGGTGGAAGAGCCCATGATTGTGATGGCGCCCCTGGGATTGGCGACGGTGCCCTCGGAGAGAAAGGCCTCGCAGATGCAGTAATAATTATCGAACTCGCCGTTCTGGCATCCGATGGTGTAAACCCAGGGCATCCTCCTGCCGTTGGTCAGAGAGGCGATGTTTGAGTTGCTGAAACCGGTTGTGATCCAGGTAGTAGGGTTGCCGTGACCGATGTACGAGATCACGGACCGGCCCTCGTTGATGTCCGCCACTACCTGCGACAGGCTGGGGGGTGAGCCTCCCATGGCGCTGCAGTAGAAATCCGACACGATGGCGTGGGCCTGGAAGAGCTGATGGATACGCAGTGCTTCCTGGGGAGCCTCGAAATCCGTACAGGCCATACTGAAGCCCCGCATGAACCAGTTCTCGCCGGCGGGCTGGTAAGGGTTCATCTCATGCTGAACCAGCTTCCAGGAGATGTAGGCCAGGTCGTCGGTATCGTTGCCGCAGATCCTACCGATGTGCATTGAAGGCAAAGCACCGGAGCCGACCACGGCGTACACGTTGTCCGCTGCGTGACCGCCGTACTGAGGTGTCTCCACAACGTTGTCTCCGCCTACCAGCATCACGTATTCAGGAGGGTTGGGCCATGTGTTGTAGGCATCTTCCAGCCATGCATCGATGGCTGCGGGAGTCCCTCCTATCTCCGATATCAGGCCCGTCTCGACCTGGTATCCCTTCTGGGCCTTCCAGTCGATGAGGTCCTGGGCAAGGTCAATGGACTCCTCGGAACCGATGAAGACGTAGCTGCCGTCAATGACATCGGCGTCTGTTACAGGGACCATCCCCAGGACTTCATCGTACATGCCGAGGAAGCTCCTGGTGAAGCCCTGGGCGCACCTGATCAGCTCGTTCTCGCCGGTTCCCCCGGTGCCCTCTATCCTGGCCGTGACGGAAGTTGTGACGAACACTTCCCCGGTAACGGGGTTCACGCTTACGGGGCTGTACCTGACCCGGGCCACCCTGATGTCCCTCAGTATGTTGACTGATTCTATCTCAACCGGGGACGCCGGAAAGGTCTGGGAAGTACCGTAGAGTTCATTGTTTATCCGGTATGGTCCCTGTCCTCCCGTATAAGTGGGAGGCGCCTGATAGGGTGCAACGGAGTACAGGCCCAGATACTGAGTGTCCTGGCTCACGATCTCCACCTGCACATTCCCCATGTTCGGAACAAGGACCATCCTTCGAATGACGGGAAGATCGGGGGAACCGATGATCGCCATGTAATCGCTGCCGGTGGGGTTCCTGAAGATAGTTCCGGGTCCGAACTCTTCCAGAATAACGTCCAAAGCTTCCAGTGCCTGAAGGTTGAACTGGATAAGTCTGCTCTCGTCAGTGGACTCCAGCAACACGACTTCCTCCACCGGGTTTTCCGCACGGAAGACCACGTCTCCCAGAGCAACCGAAGCGGTGACGACCATGCACAGCAGAACGAAATACCTCATCTCAACTCCCTCGTATTTATAGTGATGGTCACAAAATGGAATTTACCTACTATCCGAATTCCGGTACTGCAAGTCAATGAAAAGGGTTAATATCGATACTCCTTTATCAGTTCAGCGTTCATGCAGTTTTTCGGTGTTGCGGAATTTAGATGAGCTTTTTCCAGTCTGTCGAATGTTATAATCGGATGGTCTGAGCGAAATGGGAGGCTTTGAATGAGGTTGTTCGCCATCGGCGACCTGCACCTGTCCATGTCCGGCGACAAGCCAATGGACGTTTTCGGGGAGCACTGGAAGGACCATCACATGCTACTGGAGAGGAACTGGAGGAGAGACGTGTGCGATGATGACACCGTTCTCCTGCCAGGCGACCTCTCCTGGGCCATGGACCTCGAGGAGGCCCGTGAGGACCTGGAATGGCTTGGTCGACTGCCGGGGAGGAAAGTAGTCATCAAAGGGAACCACGATCTCTGGTGGGCTTCCCTCTCGAAGCTGCGAAGCGCCCTTCCCAAGGGCATAATCCCCCTTCAGCACACGGCGCTGAGGACGGGTCCCGCGGTGATAACGGGCGTGCGGGGCTGGATCACCCCCTTATGGGATGAATTCGATGAGGAGAGGGATGGTAAGGTCTATCGCAGGGAGCTCCTCAGGCTGGAGATGGCGCTTGAAGCGGCCGGTGGCCTGATGGATCGCCGGAGGAAGCTGGTGGTGATGATGCATTACCCTCCCATAGTCGGAGGGGCGCCGACGGAGTTCGCCGACATGATGTCGGACAGGGGTGTCGATGTCTGCGTCTACGGACACATCCATTGCGCTCCGGGCTGCTGGCCCGAACGTCTTGACACGGAATCGGGAGGTGTTCTCTACAGACTGGTCTCAGCTGACAGGCTGGACTTCACACCTTTGGAACTGGCGGTATAGATAATGCTCGTGAACGGCTCGGCACTGGGAATGAGGTTCGGGGCGGAGGAGATCTTCGACGACGTGAGCTTCACCATCAACAGGGGGGACAGGGCTGCTCTGGTTGGCGTGAACGGGGCCGGGAAGACGACGCTCATAAGGCTGATAACGGGGGAGCTTGAACCCACTTCGGGAGATCTCCACGTATCCGCCGGGACCAGGCTCGCCCATCTGCCGCAGCAGATGAGCGGTTTTCCGCGCGGACCCCTTCAGGAAGCGGTGTGCAGGGAGGCCGGGGAAGCCGCCAGAGCTCTCAGGAGGATGAACAGGATACACGCCGACCTTGAGACGGCGAGGGACGGGGAGATGAAGAAGCAGCTCCTCGAGAGTCTGGCCCATGCCCACGACCTGGCAGACTCCACCGACGCCTTCAGGCTCAGATCCAACTCGGAGAAGGTCCTTGCGGGTCTCGGATTCACATCGGAAGACCTTTCCAAGCCGCTGGAGGAGTTCTCCGGAGGATGGAGGATGAGGGCCCAGCTGGCTTCCCTGCTCCTGTCGGACCCTGACATTCTTCTGCTGGACGAGCCCACGAACCACCTGGACCTGGACGCCAGGATATGGCTGGAGGAGTACCTGACAAGGTTCGGCGGAGCGGTCTGGATAATATCCCACGACCCGGGTTTCCTTGACAGGATAGTGGACCGCGTGAACGAGCTGGAGTTCGGAAGCCTCACCTCGTACTCAGGCAACTACACCTTCTACGAGAACATGAAGCGCGAGGAGATATCCCGCAGGGAGAAGCAGGCCAGGCACCAGGCGGAGCAGATGGAGAAGATCCAGAGGTTCATCAAGAGGTTCAAGGCCACGGAGAGCAAGAGGTTCCAGGTCAGGAGCCGGGAGAAGATGCTGGAGAGAATAGAGATAGTGCAGACGCACCGTGATCCCAGGCACATAAGGCTCAGGTTCCCTGACCCCCCAAGGAGCGGCGAGATAGTGGCCAGGCTGGAGGGTGTCTGCAAGGAGTACGACCGTCCCGTGTTCAGCGATGTCGACCTTGTGGTGAACAGGGGGGACCGGATAGGTATCGTGGGAAGGAACGGAGAGGGGAAGTCCACCCTTTCCAGGATACTGGCCGGGGCGGAGTCGCCCAGCAGCGGTAGCTTCAGGCCGGGCTCAGGAGTGGAGACGGGTTTCTACACCCAGGAAGTGGACCAGGGCCTGAATCCCGAGCTGAACCTTCTGGAGCAGCTCTCGATGGTCAGTCCCGCCAGCGGGGAGAAGGAACTCCGCTCCATCCTCGGAGGGTTCCTCTTCACCGGAGACGATGTATTCAAGAGCACGGGAGTGCTTTCAGGAGGTGAGAAGAGCCGCCTGGCGCTTGCGCGCATACTCCTCAGCCCAGTAAACTTCCTCATTCTCGACGAGCCCACCAACCACCTTGACCTTTTCTCCCGCAAGGTACTGTGCGAGGCCCTGGAGGAGTATTCCGGCACCCTGGTGCTGATAAGCCATGACGAGCAGCTGCTCTCGGCCCTTGTGGAAAAGGTCTACGAAGTGGGTGACGGGAGGGTAAGGCTGTTCGGCGGCTCCTTCGACTACTACCTGGAGAAGAAACAGGAGCAGATCCGGCGCGAGTTCGAACCCTCGGAGAGAAAGACATCCGCCGGCAGCTCCCCCAGGGAGATGGAAAGGGAGAGGAAGCGCCGTGAAGCGGACCAGAGGAAGCTGAAGTACGCGGAGCAGAAGAAGAGCCGACAGAGATTGGAGAGGGTAGAACGGAAGCTGCTGCCCCTGGAGGAGAAGAGGGAAGAACTGGAAGCCCTTCTGCAGGACCCTGAGGTCATCTCCAGGTCCTCGAGACTGGTGGAGCTTCAGAAGGAGCATGCGTACCTGTGCCAGGAGATACAGGAGTACCAGAAGACGTGGGACCGGCTTGCTGAAGAGCTGGAAGACTAGCCGGATCCCGGCGCCCCGCGGTCACGATGAGCTTCAACCTGAGACCTGAACTCGGCGCACTTCGCCTCCATCTTCCTGCTGTCCAGGATCGCCACCTCACGCTCCGCCTCGGCAAGCTGGCCCATGGCTTCCTCGAAGAGCCCGTTCATGGAGTCTATCATGGCCAGCCTCAGCCTGGCCTGCACGGTCCTGCTCACCGATCCCGATTCCAGCGCCAGCCTCACCGATTCTTCCGCCGGTTCCACGGATGATTCCGGTGACCTGCGGGAGACGATATCGGCGATGTTCTCGAGGCAGTACGAAGCGCCTCTCAGGTTGCCGATCCCCAGACTCAGCTCGAGGGATTCCCTGAATTGCCCCTCCGCTCCGGCCAGATCGCCTTCCATCCGGGAAATATCCGCCAGGGAGGATAGTATCGAAGAGTTGAGGTAGGTATCACCCGAGCGCGCGTTCAGCTCCCCGACCTCCTGCAGGATGGCCCTGGCCTCGGCGAACTCGCCCCTGATCTTCCTTGCGCTGGCGAGATTGCACATCAGAGAGAGGCTGTACTTCACCGTTCCTTCCTTCCTGACTGTCTCGAGGGAACGCGACCAGTAATCCTCGGCCCCGTTCCAGTCTTCGTTCAGGTATGCGAGGTTCCCGAGTCCCGCCAGGCACAGGGCGCTGAACATCGGATCGTCCATCCCCCCGGCCAGCGCCGAAGCCTCCTGGAGGTACGATGCAGCTTCCCTGCGCCTTCCGGCGATAAGCAGAAAGGTCGATATCCGTTCTTTGAGCTTCGCTTCGATGGAATTCATGAGTTTCTCATCATCCCGGAGGTCCTCCGTGGACCCTGCTGCCATTGAAAGCAGGTTCCGGAACAGGTCCACAGCCTCTGAGAGCCTGGACCTGACCTGAAGAAAGTGCGAGATGATCTTCGTGTACTCGCTTATCCTGTCAAGGCGCAGCGTTCTGTGAGCCGTCATCGCGCCCTTCCTCAGATTCGGGAGTTCAAGGGATATGGCGCCGAGGGTTTCCGCCTGTCTGCTGTCCTGCAGGCGCGGCTGCGCTTCCCGGAGGAATGCGTGATAATGGTCGCAGTGGCGGCTGAGCAGCCCTGCGGAACCGCCCTCGCACAGCTCCTGCTTCTCGTTGACGAATTCCCTGGTCATCGGATGGAGGGAGTAGCGTCCTCCTCCGCCTGACCTGACCAGCGAGCGGTCGCAGAGCCTTTGCATTGTCCGTATCCCGCAGCCGGCCACTTCCTCCGCCGCCGTCCTGTCGAACCCTCCGTCGAAGACCGAGAGCCCGGCCAGCGCTTCCCGTTCTGAGTCGGACAGAAGGTTCCAGGAATATTCGAACACGGACCGCATGCTGCGCTGACGAACGGGCAGGTCTCCCGCCGTGCTCTCCAGGATATCCCGGCTTCTGCCGAGCTCTCTCTGCAGCTCGACGCAGGAAATGGTGCGCACCCAGGAAGCAGCCAGCTCGATGGCGAGGGGCATCCCGCCCAGGATGCAGCAAATGTCAATGATGGCCGGTATGTCCCGTTCCTCCGGGGAGAAATCCGGCAGAACCCTCCTGGCAGAGGAAAGGAAGAGCATTACGGCGTCGTAATCCTCCAGATCCCAGTGGGGGGAGGAGGAGGAGTCCCCGATCGATGGATCGTTATTCTCCGGTGGAACCCTCATTCCCGAGAGGTCGTAGACGCTCTCCTCCCTTATACCCAGCCTGTGCCGGGAGGTGACCAGGACCTTCAGGCCGGGTGCTCCGGCAAGAAGGTCGGATACCATATGAGCGTGATCGGTGAGGTGTTCGAAGTTGTCCATCACCATCAGGATTTCCCTGTTCGAGAGAAATCCGATCAGCTGTTCGAACTCTTTGCCGCCGCCCGAGAAGCAGTATGAGATGCTTTCGGCCATGGTGGAGATGATGGACGGTTGCCCTTCCGCCTCCTCAAGTGGGACGAACCAGGCGCCGTGCCTGAACAGGTGTACCGATTCCGCAGCCGTCTGCAGGGCGGTACGCGTCTTTCCGGAGCCCCCGTACCCCAGCAGCGTGACCAGCCGCCGTTCGGGGTCCGCGAGAAGCTCACCTATTTCCCTCAGCTCCCTCTGCCTTCCCACGAAGGGGGTGGGCTGGACCGGAAGGTTGTGGGGATGGGCTGAAACCGTCGCCAGAGGGGGGTGGGGCATGTCGATGTCAGGATAGGACAGCGTGAAGAGCTGCTGCGGATTCAGGAGGTCCCTGAGCATATGGACACCCTCGTCCCTGAGCTTGGCTCCCTCGGGGAGCGATTCGGATGCGGCGGCTTCGGCGCTGAGTACCGTCTGTCCTCCCCATCCGGCGGACATGAGCCTGGCGGTTCGGCTGACATCGCTGCCGAAGAAATCCCCTTCCTTCTCCGAAGCTTCTCCGGAATGGACGCCGATCCGGATCCGCAGACCTCCGACGGACGACCAGTCGGCACGGCCTATGACCCTCTGCAAGGTCAGAGCGCACTCCAGGGCGCGGCCGTTTTCGAACACGGCCATGAGCCCGTCACCCGTATGCTTCACTATCCGACCCGAACAACCCTCCACGGCTTCGGCCGTCATGCTGTCGTGCCTTGCCAGCGCTTCGTCCATGGCGCCGCCGCAGGTCTGCCACTTCCTTGTGGACCCTTCGATGTCGGTGAACAGGAACGTCGGCAAGTAGGACATCCTCCTTCCCATGTGCGAGGCAGAGCGGAATAGTCAGTGCAACACTGCTCCAGGCCAACGCCGCAGTCAAGATTGGGCGCGGTTCTCACTGGGGTTGGACGGTCAGTTATATTGGCGGCTGGAATATCTGCTGACCGCGGCATGATCCGTGCCCTCATCGTTCCGGAGGAGAGGCGGCCCCTTGAGACCAGCACACGTCACGAGGAACGTTGACATGACCTCCGGTCCCGTGAGGACCAAGCTTATCCTCCTTGCCTGGCCCGTAATGCTCTCGCACCTGCTTCAGACGCTTTACAACCTGGCCGATGCCTTCTGGCTGGGCAAGCTGGGCCGGCAGGCCCTCACGGCGCCCACGATAACCATGCACGTGGTCTTCATAGGCGTTGCGCTGGCCATGGGGCTGGGCGCCGCGGGCACCACCCTGGTGAGCCAGTACAAAGGCGCCGGAAGGGAGGACCTGGCCGCAGGCGTGGCGGGACAGCTCCTCACCCTTCTCACCGGTCTGGGCATCGTCCTCGGCGTCGTCGGGTTCCTGCTTACGCCTCAGCTTCTCCGGCTGCTCCAGACCCCGCCGGACGCGTGGAGTATGACCTACGACTACATGCGCTGGATATGGGCCGGCATTCCCATGCTCTTCGCGTTCACCGTTTATCAGGGCGTCAGCACGGGACTGGGGGACACCGTGGGACCGATGCAGGTCAATCTGATATCAGTGGTGCTGAACGTGATACTCGACCCTATCCTGATATTCGGCCTCGGACCGATCCCCCCCATGGGTGTCGTGGGGGCGGCGGTGGCAACGGTCTTCTGCCGCGGGATAGCCTCGGCGATCGGCGTTTCGAGGCTGATCAGGGGCAGGGGAGGTCTTCGAATAAGGCTCTCCCACATGAAACCGCGATCTTCCGTGGTGGGGAGGATACTGAGGATAGGCCTTCCGGTGGGAATGGGCCAGATGGGCACAAGCATGGGGTTCACAATGATGATAGGCATCGTCAATTCCTTCGGCAGCGCGGTGACAGCGGCATTCGGCGTGGGGAACAGGATAATACACATGGCCACGGTCCCGGCCATGGGACTGAGCCAGGCCAATGCCACCGCCGTGGGGCAGAACCTGGGGGCCGGGGATGAATCAAGGGCCGAGAGTTCCGTCAGGAGCTCCCTGCTTATCATAGGGATCATCCTGCTTCCGCTGTCCATTCTCATGTTCTTCTTCGGGGGCGACATATCCAGGGCCTTCGTGAACGATCCCACTGTCGTGGCACTTGGAAGGACCATGTTCAGGATCACGACGCCCTCCGTCTTCGTCTTCGGCTTCCTTCTTGTGATACTGGGAAGCTTCCAGGGCTCCGGCCACACTATGCCGGTCATGGTGCTCAACATGTCCAGGCTCTGGGCACTCAGGGTCCCGGCGGCCTATCTGCTGGCCTATACCGCGGGAATGGGCGCAATGGGGATCTGGTGGGCCATGTTCCTGTCGAACACCGTGATAGCCGTAGCCGGATGGCTCTGGTTCCGGACAGGCAGCTGGAAGAGGAAGGGCGGTCACCTGGTCAGGGACGCCCTGGAGGCCGAAGCCATACCCGTTTCCACCGATCTCGATTGAGGCTGTCCGTCAGAGTTCCGCACCGGGTCTCAGAGTTCATCCACCTCGTCCGACAGGTCCAGCTGGACCACGATCTCTTCGTAGGTGATCCCGAAGAGCTGGTAGTCGCCGGTGATGTACAGGTCGTAGAGGGTCTCGCCGGGATCGAGGGTCGCGATGTAGGTTCCGTCGTTGTCGAACACCAGCAGGTCGCCGAAATCGCTGACCCAGATCCTGCCCATGGGATCGGTGCACATGCAGGACGGTGAGGTGAACTGACCCTCCCTGTCGCCGTCGCTACCGAACCTGTTGAGGAACCGGCCGTTGGGGCTGAACTTGAAGATGCTCCCGTTGAAGGAGCCGTAGGCGAAGATGTTCCCGGAGCCATCCACAGCCACTTCCGTATCCAGCTCCGAGTCTCCGCTCTGACCGCTGATGGCTTCCCTGAGGACGAATTCCAGACTGCCATCGGGGGCGAACTTCAGGATGTCGTCACGGTTGCAGTACCATGATGCGACCACGCTTCCGTCATCGCAGACCGCAACGTCCTCGAAACCCCATCCGTCGGGGTGCATGAGCTGGCCCAGGAGCTCGC
This sequence comes from Candidatus Fermentibacteraceae bacterium, assembly GCA_016936235.1. Lineage (GTDB taxonomy): Bacteria > Fermentibacterota > Fermentibacteria > Fermentibacterales > JCC-6 > Aegiribacteria. Next base: position 26,608 of record JAFGPK010000059.1, read on the forward strand.
CGGTCTGCGCGTCGTGGATGTACAGCTCGCTGTCGTATACCAAGTACAGCCTGCCGTCCCTTGAGATGTCCATGCCGTAGATGTATATGTCCTCGGCCTTCCCCACTTCCCACTGCCCGGTCCAGGTCCCGTAGGGATCGAAGACCTGTATCCTGCCGGTGCCGTACTCCGCGACGTAGATGTTGCCCTGAGGGTCAACGCACACATGCTCCGCGTCCTGGAAGAATCCGGCGCTCATGCCCTCCCCCCCGAACGACATCACCAGAGGGATGGAGGAGCCGCCCGTCAGTGAGGCCACCGGGCCGCTGAGGGCTTCCTTGACCTCCTCGGATTTCATGATCCAGAAGAACAGCGCCGCCGCCAGTCCGATAATGAATATCACCACGGCTGCGATGACGCCCGAGCAGGACCTCTGGACCGCGGAAGTGTCCACGATCACCGTGGGTCTCACGGTGGGCTGTTCCTGGGTCCATCCGGCCTCGTCCTTCTCCAACATGGCGTCGGGTACAATCACCGTGCTGTCGCAGAAGGGGCAGGAGAGGGTCTTCTTACCTTTCTCAACGTGCAGGGAAGCCCCGCAGGACGGGCAGTTAAAATCCATTATCTTCATATACAACCCCTCTATGTAATACGGGACTTCACTGTTCAGGGTAAAGGATGTTCATCAGCTCCATGGACACTTCCCTGACCCCCACGGACTCCACGGGCTCTCCCTCCAGATAGGATGCCCTTGTCACGGCATTGCCTATCAGGGTGCTTCCCGGAGGCACAAGGAGGGAGTTACGCAGGATCTCGTCCAGCTGCGAGACGCAGTCGTTCCCGGGAACAATGCCCTGGTCACCAACGAGCCAGATCGACACTTCTCCAGAGGACCCTACCTCGACATCGAAGTGCAGGTTCTCACCTGTGTCCGAATGGAGGTCCCTGCCTATGACCCTCTCCAGGACCGCCTCCAGCACCGGCGCCATGGACAGGCGGTCAAGCCTTCCCGGGAGGGCTACACTGACCGCGTTGGGGATGCTCGAGGCGTTGAAATCCCTGAGGGGATGCCCACCCTCAGGCTCCGAAGGCATGGTTACACTGTAGGAGGCGGATGGAGGCGGGAGGGGCGAAGGGGACGTTCTCCAGGGCCTGCCCACGTCGTCTCCCCTAATCCACAGGAGATGGTCCGAATCGGGCCTTTCGGGGTATATGGCCGCGATGAGGCTGTCCACCGCTGCGAATCCGCTGCCCCATGTGGACATGTACTGCCGGTCGAGAGGGTGCGGCTCAACCTCGATGCCCGGGAGGTTCGAAGGCACGCTTCCATGAACACACGTGAACGAAAGCTTCACGGATCCCTCTCCGGAAGGGACCAGTTCTTCACCCGTACCCCTCCAGGCGGCGGATGACAGGTCGATCTCATCCGGATGACCTGTCCAGAAGAACGCGTTGCCCTCCACCGGCGACTGGATCATCAGCGTATCCGGCTCGTCTTCCAGCCAGGCGCTGGCCCTGAGGGGAAGCTCGGCGGGAAACGGACCTGTCCCGCCACGGCTGAAGATGATCACGGCGGACGAGCAGCCGGATACCGGTACCAGCTCCAGTCCTCGGCTCAGGGCCGAGTTGTCCGGCGTGCCTTCTGCGGATGCCAGGGCCAGGGCCGTCTCAAGCATATGCTGTCCGGTGCCCAGGGGACAGATGATGAGGTACCCGGCCCAGCCGGCCCTCTGGACCATCATCCCGCTGCACGCAAGGGTCCAGTACTCCTCCCTCTGATAGGATGTCATGCCTTCCCATGGTTCCACGGGGAGAAGTCCGTCCTTCATCATGACCACAATGATGTCCGCAGAATCGGTTACCGGCGGAAGGTCGTATACCGCTGAACCGAGGCCGGCCATGATGGCGATGACTGATAGGAGATTCAATTAGATGTCCCCGATCATCTGCTGGAGCTCCTCGTTATGCTGGTTCGCCTGGTCCGCCGCGGAATGCGCCTCGTTTATAAGAGACTGCGCCCCGGATAGAGGCTGCTGAACCTGCAGGATATCCTCCGCCGCCGACCTGAGCGTGCCATCCCCGGTTGATGACAGGGTATCGGGAGTTGCCTCCGGTGAGGATGATGTGTCCGGCGGCGCTTCGGCCTCCTCGCTCCCTCCGCCGCAGCCGGTGAAGGCAAGGCAGAATAGAGCGCCGGCTAGCAGGACAATGGTCTTTCTCATGATTGCTCCCTCCAGGGTTTCAGAACCCTTTCCAGTATTTCCGGTCCCTCCAGCCAGGATAGGACTATGCCGTAATTTGTCACGGGCACTCCTGCGAGGGCAAGTCTGGAAACCCTGGCCGAGAGTTTCTGTGCGCTTATCATACAGCCTCCGCAGTGTATTACCACACTGTACTCAGCCAGCTCTTCCTGTGAGGGGAACTCCCTGCCGAAAGTATGCTCCACCCTTACGCCGGGGCATGCCCGGGCCAGTTTCTCCGGTATCTGGACAGTTCCGATGTCCTCGGCTATCCGATCATGGTTGCAGGCTTCCGCTATCAGTACCCTGTCGCCCTCCCTGAGTCCGTCAAGGGCCGCGGCACCCCTTGCGAACAGGGGGAGGTTCCCGCCGGAAGTGGCGTGTATCATCATTATGGAGAATGTGGTCAGGCTGATGTCTTCCGGGACCCATCGGCCCATTACGTCTATTGCCTGCGAATCGGTAAGGACAAGCTGCACCCCTTCGTCGGACCCGATGGAGCCCAGGAATGAGCCGAACCTTTTCCTCTCCCCCTCGGATATGGACGACGAACCGCTTCGGGCCAGCTTGAGATCGGTTCGGTACAGGCCTATGGGGACGCCCAGCCTGAGCAGGTATTCCATGGCCATCTCCTGCGGCCGGAGCAGCCTTCCGCTGGGGGATTCCTCGTCCAGGGGTATGTGCAGCAGCACCGGCGCCCTCGTGCTGAGGAAAGGCAGCAGTTCCACCCTCTTCCTTTCCGAGGGTTCCGAATCCTCGATGAATCCCACCAGCTCGGACACATTGCCCGGGCGGCTCAGGTCCAGAAGGATGTGGGGCGTACCGGTCATGTTAAGCAGCGAGGACCTGCAGTACTCCACCGTCTCCTCCAGGCTGGCCCCGCTTGCTTCAAGCCTCTCGCCTGCGTCGGCGTGGATGTTGAAGACCGCGCAGAGCTTTCTTCCAGACTTTCTTGAAAGGGCCGAGACGCCGGATTCCACTTCCAGGTTCCCCGACAGGAATGACTGGACCGGGTCTATGACCAGGATGGCCAGGTCGACCTCCTCCAGTGCCGCGAGGGTCTTCCTGCGCTTCTTCTCCCCGAGACCGCTGCCCTCGTCGAGTCCCGCGGTGTCCAGGATGCGCACCGGCCCAAGGCCGTGGATCTCCATGATGGCGCTCTTGATGTCCGCCGTGGTCCCCGGCGCGGGGTCCACTATCGATGTTTCCTGCTGGGTCAGCAGGTTCATCAGCGTGCTCTTTCCCGCGTTTATCCTTCCGAATATCCCCAGAACGAGGCGGTCAACCCTGGGCAAAGCGGATCTCCTTCCTGCACCGGCCCTGCTTATACCGCTATTTATAGTCAAATACTCTTCAGCGGGCATGCACTCCGGATCGATCATGTACCTTGACCCGAACCACATACTTTACGATAATTCGGTCCCGTCCGCGCGGAGAGGTGGCCGAGCATGGCTTAAGGCGTACGCCTGCTAAGCGTATGAGGGGCGTTGAGCCTCTCCGAGGGTTCAAATCCCTCCCTCTCCGCCAGTTCACTGAATTCTCAGGAATCGACAGATTTTCACAAATCGACTCGCGCGCCGCGACTATTCTCCACGGCATCGGGTATTGAATCTCAAGAATCGGATCTGAAGCTGACCCTGATGAACTGAAACTCCCGAGTCCGAAATCATTTGAATCAATAGTCGCTTGATTCAAGTCCAGGGAGTCCGCGGCGGAGATTGTCCGCTCATGACAGGCAGATTGCTGTCCTTCCGCACCCAATACTCCTGAACTGGAAGATGAATGATGCGACACGGAAACAATGTTTTAACCGTGACACTACCCTGATTCGGTTCTGGAATACCACTGACCATGATTCGCCATCCCAATCCAGCCCGGTCTAGCTAGCTCTTCCGCTCCCTCGAACCTCAGATCCCTTTCGACGGGTATCACGTAGGGGTTTGCTGGATGTTGGATCGTTAGGATCGGGCAGCGTAGAGCAGTAATTGGCCTCATAAGCCGGGCGGGTTTCTACCCCGGACTGGCAGTCATCACAATCGCGCGAGATAAGCGATCCCGCGAATACCGACCATAGAAGCAAGTATCTCATGTCATTTCCTCCTACCAACTGCGAGACCCGAACAACGTGACCCCAGCACCACGTTGCTGATATTGTGCAACCATGATTCAGAAAGGCTAAAGGATTGTAACAGAATGTAATAGGACCCCACACTTTAATTCACTCAATCCAGACTATACTATGAGAAGTATTTATAGAAGCCCAGTACTTGATGATTGCCTGAAAGAACTGAATACTTGCATGTAAACAGAAATAGCCATCAACAGCACATCAGAATTCCGATCAAGAGAGCAGTAATGGGTTGATATGAAACGGATATCATCAACTGCAACAGCACTGATGATCATGCTCTTGGCAGCTTCAACAGCACAGACTGCGGCTGATCCGCCTGAGGGCTGGGTAGTATTTACAAGTGCCAGGTTCGGCAACAGTGACATCTTTCTGATGAATACAGCGAATGGCTCTCTGAAAAGGCTGACCAGCGATCCGGCCAGAGATCACAGACCCGCCATCTCTGCGGACGGATCCATGGTGGTTTTCGTAAGCGATCGGAACGGACAGCCGGATCTCTATCTCATTCATCTCGATGATTGGGGCGATCCTGCAGGAAGTATAGAGCAACTCACCGATGATCCATGGGAGGAGTTCGATACCGACTGGTGCAGCGACTCCCACAACTTCCAGTTCACGGTATTCAGAACTCCCGATACTGAAGCCATGGAACTCTTCTACGGATCGGACATTCCAGATATCGATGGCGAGTGGGACATCTACCGCTACTACCCGTATACGGAGACCATTGATCGCATGAGTCTCGAGCCGGGAGATTACAGGTATCCGATCTATGCCGAGGGCTTCGGAACCGTTTACGCCAGGCGCGAATGGGAGAATCCGGAGGACCAGTTCGACATCCTCGGGTACTCCCACGGAGACCTGGCCAACAGGTTTTTCAACTTCGATCAGGGAACAATCAACGGACCCATAAGACAATCTTCCGGATCAGTTCTTTTCTTGCCATGCACGGACGGCGAAGATGACTATTACATCTTCTACGACCTGATCGATGAGAGTCCTGTTGATTCGATAAACGCAAACGGGCAGCATTTTGAATACATAACTCCCATCGGTTTCAGCGAAGGGGGCAGATGGTTCCTGGCCCAGGCAGTCCCGAATGGTGGCAGTTTCTCGGAAATAGTGCTCTTTCAGGGTCTGGGAACCACGGATCCCGTGATTCTCCAGCTTACCAGGAACGACTGCTACGACGGTGAACCCAGGTGGTTATCGAGGGAGTGAAGCAGAACAGCCTTCGACCCTGAACCAAGCGTGTAACCCGGTCTTCTCGAACAAGGAATTGAACAGCGGTACAGATCTGAGTCTTGCCTCTGCCTAGGGAGTTCTCCTGCCCTTCTTTGCCGGCTTCGTCTTCATGTGGGTCGGTTCGGAGGGTCTTACTTTCTTCCCGCCGTGCCGGAGTTCTTTCGTCTTCGTCCCATCGGACTCGGCCGGTTTTACATTCTTCCGCAGAGGTTTGGCAGGTTTCTCGGGCCTTGTGTGCTTCCCCTTTAGAATCATCCGGTCGGAGACCTTGGCTATACCCCAGACGTTACCCGCTATCTGCACCGCCTTATCACGGTCCTCTTCACTTATCGGGTAACCCTTCAGGACAGCAATCTCACCGTCTACGTCAACATCCAGCCCTTCTACCTTCACACCGAGATTTAATATCCTCTTCTCTATTTTGCTGGCGAGTTTGGCTTCCTCACCCATCTCTGTTAGCTTCTCCCCTGTATCCCGAATGAAATCCAGCACACCCATAATCCTCCCCTTTCTCCGGTTCAGCGACCACCCCTGCAACAGCACTATACATGAGACGAGAACCCGTGTCACTGAATTTCCTGGACTGCACCACATCTGATCTTACGAAGGATCGAAGAACAGTCCTCTTACAGGCTGCTGGATTTTCATTACAAGGAGTTCCGGGATGCGTATTCACGCACTGATTACCGATGCCTTTTTGGACAGGGAGGGTAACCAATGCGCAACGGCCGAGATAAGCGCTGCGAATCTCAAGGTCATTGAAGAACTCATAGCAGCATTAGTTCTCAGTATGCTACCCGAGAAAGCATGATCTCGGAGGTTGAACGGAACCTCAGGTCCACAACCCCGGGAGGACGAGTGTACCTGCGGAGCGTGGTCTGTTAACGATTCTGGTCTCGATACCCGCTTAACCGGATGGTTCCGCATCAATATCCCACAATAAAACGCTATGATCGATGAAATTGGATGAGAAATGCGGGTCTTGAAGCTCATGAAGCAAGATCTCCGGGTACATTGTGGAAGGCGTGAAATCCACCATGTTCTGTGTATTCCGGCAGAAAGAAGGTTATCACCTGCCTGAAGACTATCCGCCATTCTCGGACAGGCTCTTCCTTCGGGGATCCTACCTGAAAGTGGCCTCGTCAATTGTCACCCTGAAGAACTGGCCCTCCCTCTCGAAGCGATCCGTTCCGAAGAACCACCCCACCCTCAGTTTCGAGGGGATGGTATAGCCGCCGAAGGTCTTTTCATCCTCCATGAAGGCGCCGAAGTCGTGAAGACCGTATCCTTCGCCCAGGGGGTTGCCCCACCGCTTCATTCGCAGCGACACTGGGCGGCCTTCAGAGTCGATCTCGATTGTGACCGGAGAATCGTCCCCATGCAGTGAGAGGTCGATGGTGATGTGCCCGGGATCCTCCTGGGATATCCTGGCTCCGCTTTGAAGGAACGCGGAGGGAAGCCAGAGCATCTCGGCCTTCACCCTTCCCGCTGCGGAGCGGGTTACGTCACTCCCCGAAGCCCTCATTACGGGGATGACGCCCAGGACTTTCCAGTCGAGTTCGCCCTTTCCGTCGAGGAGCCTGTCGTAGCCCTTTACGGGAATTCCCATTCTTCTGACCGTGGCGGCCCAGACCATCTCCCCGCGGCCCAGTATCACCTGCTCCGCCCTGAAGGGCAGCCAGCCGGAAAGGTCGATCTCCCCGTGCATCCTCAACCTGACGCCCCGGGCAAGGACGGTGCCCGGCAGGATGGAGTGCTGGAAGTAGAGTCGCACTCCCTCGGGCATGTCCTTCAGGGATTTCGGGCCGAAGGTGTCGGATCCGCGACTCACCGACCCCCACAGGCCGCCGGAGGTGCTTGTGTCCTTCATGAAGGGCTATTCCCGGGGGTCCAGGACGCGGCCCATGAAGAGTACGGTGCCCGTCGTCCTGTCCATGACAAGATATATGAACGGCCGGTCGACGCTGAAGGGGGATGCGGACTCGCCGTTCATCTTGGCCATCACCACCGCCGTGGCCGCGGCGGCCTCGGTGCCGTACTCGTCCACGGAGACGAAGGCCTGGTGGACCACGCTGGATATGTAGAGCCACCGCGTGCCGTCCATGCCGGAGAAGTCCGCTTCAGGGCCGAACGCGGAGGTCATGCCCATACCGTATAGAGCGTCCTCCAGCAGGAACCTTGATACACTCTGGAACTTCGGGAGCCTGAGGATCAGGCTGGCGTCGCCGAGGCCCTCCATGATCTCGTCCACAAGCTCTCCGTCAAGCCGCTCCTCCACATCGCTGAACATGCCCTCATCCGGGAGTATCACCAGCATGAAGAAGTCCCTTTCCCTGTACGGCAGTTCCACGGCGCTGTAACCGCAGCCTTCCGCCGTCCTGAAGTGCTCTGAGACGGTCATCGTCGGGACCTCCACCTTTACCCCAGAAAGAAGCGAGAAGTCCCTCGGGGCGGTTCCCATGGGATCGAACTGGAAAAGCCAGTCGGCCTTGAAATAGATGGCGTTTGTCAGTACCAGCCTGGTGGCAGTGGTGAGCAGTTCCTGCGGGATGAGGTCGGCTATCCGGCCCGCTGTCTGTTCCGCCACCCAAAGGTTGATGGTCTCGCGGCAGGACTCCGGGTCCTCCGAGAAGTCCAGCAGCCTCAATCCCGAGCCGTAGTCATCGGAAAGCAGGGCGAGGAAGCCCGGCAGGAATTCGTACCCCGACTGTCCCCAGAGAGCATTCACGGTCCGGAGTTCGAAGCCGGCGTCTTCCCCTGTCCCCCGGTCAAGGTGTGCCTTCAGGTCCCGGAAAGCGCGGTGCAGCTCGTCTCCGGGAAGACTGAAGTTCAGGACATCTCTCATCTGCTCTTCCGTGACCCCTCCGGCCCCGGCGTAGGTCATGGCCAGTGCCGTGGATATGCTGAAAGGTGAGAAGAAGATATTCCCGTCATCCGACGCCAGGACCCTGTAGAGATCCATGGCGAAGGTCGTATTGTCGGCGGCCAGAACCGTCAGGCCATCGTCTGAAGCACCAAGGGAGGTGCATATGCAGGCAAAGGACAGGAGGACGGCGGATGCAGGCACCATTGAGAGCTTTCCCATGTCTCTCCCTTCCCGGAGAATGTGATAATGCTGACGAATATGAAAATAGTCCCATTGTCGCGGTTCAGCAATGATGGGAAGGATGGTCGGACTTGACGGTCGTCTTCAGCCAATTATAATAGTAATAGTTCCTATTACTGATTAGGAGATAATGCAGGTGTCGGAAGTGCGAAGGAACACGAGGCAGAGACAGGTTATACTGAGGGCGGTGAGGGAGCTCGGATGCCACCCCACGGCTGAGCAGGTCTACGACAGAGTGAGGAGTGAGCTGCCCAGGACGAGCCTGAGCACAGTATACAGGAACCTCGGAGTGCTGGCTGACCAGGGATTGCTGTCCACGGTTGCCGGTGCTGGCAAAGAAGTGCATTATGATCATAATAGGGAAGAGCACTGCCATATCCGGTGTTCTCTGTGCGGCAGAATCTGTGATGTGGATATATTTCCTTCAGATATGGAGGGGTTCCCGCCGGAAGACCTGTCAGGTTTTATCCTCCAGGAGGTAAGTATCAACCTGGTGGGAATATGTCCGGCATGTTCAGGAAAAATGGAAAAGGAGAAGACGGTATGAGCATCAGAGGAACAAGGACCGAGAAGAACATACTCAAGGCCTTCGCCGGGGAATCCCAGGCGAGGAACAGGTATACGTACTTCGCTTCCCAGGCTAAGAAGGAAGGGTACGAACAGATCTCCAGGATATTCGATGAGACGGCCAACCAGGAGAAGGAGCACGCCAAGCGCCTCTTCAAGCTTCTTGAAGGCGGCAGTGTCGAGATAACCGACAGCTACCCCGCCGGCATGATCGGATGCACGGAAGAGAACCTGAAGGCCGCCGCCGCTGGCGAGAACCACGAGCACACCGAGATGTACCCGGGATTCGCTAAGACAGCGAGGGAAGAGGGCCTCAACGCCGTGGCCGCCATATTCGAGGCCATCGCCGTTGCTGAGAAGCAGCACGAGAACAGGTACCTGGCCCTCATGAAGAACATCAACGAGGGCAGGGTATTCAGAAAGGACGGTATCGTGATCTGGCGATGCCTTAACTGCGGATACCTCCATGAAGGTGTGGAGGCTCCCAACCTCTGTCCCGCCTGCGCCCATCCGCAGGCTTACTTCGAACTTCTTGCAGAGAACTGGTAGGTGATCAGATGAAGCAGTTCAAGTCCACCGAGGAGATACTTGATTTCGCCATTGGAGAAGAGCAGTCGGCGTCGGACTTCTATACCGCCCTCGCTCAGCAGGTGAGCAGCCCTTCGGTTCGCAGGATGTTCATGGAGTTCAGCGAAGAGGAGCTTCAGCACAAGAGCAAGCTGGAGAACATCAGGATGGGCAGTGTCGAGTACCTGCCCAGGGATCAGGTGGTGAACCTGGGCCTGGAAGAGGTGCTGGTGGATGTGGCGCCCACGAGCAACATGGACTATCAGGACGCTCTCATACTGGCGATGAAGAAGGAGAAGGCCGCCTACCAGATGTACATGAGACTGGCAACCGTGGCTTCGGACCCTCGGATAAGCGATCTTCTCAGGGGTCTTGCGAGCCAGGAGGCCAACCACAGGCTGAGATTCGAGATAGAGTACGATGAGCATGTCCTCACGGAGGACTAGAAAGGGGTAAGGAAATGCCCAAGCGCATGGAGATCTACAAATGCGAGATATGCGGCAACATCGTCGAGCTGACACACGGAGGAGCGGGCCAACTGGTCTGCTGCGGGCAGCCCATGAAGCAGATGGAGGCCCAGACCGCCGAGATGGCAACCGAGAAGCACGTGCCGGTAATCGAGAAGACAGAGGCAGGCTACAGGGTCACGGTGGGCTCCACCATTCACCCGATGATCGACAAGCACTACATCGAGTGGATCGAACTCGTTTCGGGCGAGGGAATCCACAGGCAGTACCTGAAGCCCGGGATGGACCCGATAGTCGAGTTCCGCACCGGCGACCTCGGCGAGGTCAGCGCGAGGGAGTACTGCAATATCCATGGACTCTGGAGGGACTAGGAAATGCTCAGCGAAAGGATGCAGAAGGCCATAAACGACCAGATAAACGCGGAACTCTACTCCTCCTACATGTACGCCGCGATGTCCATGTACTTCCAGTCGGTCGACATGAGCGGCGCCGCCGGGTGGATGAACGCCCAGGCGAAGGAGGAGCTGGTCCACGCGGAGAAGTTCATGAACTACGTCAACGAGAGGGGCGGCAGGGTCACGCTTCAGGCAATAGAGAAACCCCCTTCCGAGTGGAAGTCGGTGCTGGATACCTTTGAGGCGGCGCTCAAGCACGAGCAGAAGGTGTCCTCCATGATAAACAGCCTGGTCACGCTTGCCAGGGACGAGAAGGACCACATGACCGACAACTTCCTCCAGTGGTACGTGGCGGAGCAGGTTGAGGAGGAGGCCTCTGCGGCCGAGGTTGTCAGGAAGCTCAAGCTGATAGGCGATTCCGGCGGCGGAATGTTCATGATCGACAATGAACTCGGCCGGAGGGGCCTGGTACCCGAAACCTCAAGCGGAGAGTAGGTGCTCGAAATGTCAGATCAGTTCAATGCCCGTGAAGTGCTGACAATGGCAGTGCAGATCGAGAGGAACGGGCAGGAGTTCTACAGGGAGGCTTCCAGTGCGGTGGACGACGAACAGGCTTCGACGCTGCTTTCGGACCTGGCCGGGTGGGAGCATGGCCACGAGGCCCTTTTCGAGTCCATGAGATCCGATCTCACGGAGGAGGAAGAATCCTCCACGGCCATCGACCCTTACGGTGAATCGGAGATGTACCTGAAGGTCATGGCCGATGACCATGTTTTCAGGCAGCGGACGGGAAAGCCTGCGAGGGAAATGGTCGCCGGCAGGAGCACGCAGGAGATAATCGACCTGGCCATCAGGTTCGAGAAGGACTCGCTGCTGTTCTTCCTCGGCATGGAGAGACTGGTCTCGCCTCGCCTCGGCAAGGACAGACTGTACAAGGTAATAGACGAGGAGATAGGACACATTTCGTACCTCGAGCGCCAGAGGAGCAGGCTGAAGGGCTAGCGTACACGGGCAGCTGCGGAGGATATCGTCAGGACCGCTCCCCGCGGAAAGGCAGAAGGAGTTCCCATGAGCGTTTTCCAGGCCGTCAGGCTAACTGACAGGGTCTACTGGGTCGGTGCCATAGACTGGGCCCTGAGGGATTTCCACGGCTACAGCACCAGCCGCGGTTCCACTTACAACGCCTACCTGATCATGTCGGACAGGATCACCCTGGTGGACACTGTGAAGAGGCCCTTCTTCGATGAGATGATGCAGAGGATATCTTCGGTCGCCGACCCTTCAGACATAGACATCATAGTCAGCAACCACTCGGAGATGGATCATTCAGGTTCCCTTCCGGAGACCGTCAGGGCGGTGGGACCCTCAAGGGTCATCGCTTCCCCCATGGGCTGCAAGGCCCTGTCGGCGCATTTCCACTGGGAAGCGGACACTGTTGAGGCAATGGGTACCGGAGACAGCATCGACCTCGGAGGCATGAATCTCAGGTTCATAGAGACACGCATGCTGCACTGGCCTGACAGCATGGTCTCCTACCTGCCGGAGGGGAAGCTCCTTTTCAGCCAGGACGGTTTCGGCATGCACCTGGCCAGCACCGAAAGGTTCGACGACCAGCTTCCCCGCGACCTTCTCGAGGCGGAGGCAAGGAAATACTACGCCAACATCCTCATGCCGTACTCCCCTCTTGTCAGGGGCCTGATCGCAAACCTAAAGAAGATGGACCTGGACATCGACCTGCTCTGCCCTGACCACGGGCCGGTCTGGAGGAGCGGGATCCAGTGGATAATGGAGAAGTGGGCGTACTGGGCCGAGGGCAGACCGGCTCCCAGGGCGGTAGTGATCTACGACACCATGTGGGGAAGCACTAGGAGCATGGCGGAAGCCGTGGCTGAGGGGCTGGCCGGCGAAGGCGTGAGCACCAGGGTTCTTCCCCTTCGCGCAACCCATATAAGCGACATCGCCTCCGAGGTCCTGGAGTCCTCGGCGATCGTCGTCGGAAGCCCCACTGTGAACGGCAGGATATTCCCGTCGGTGGCCGAATGCATGAACTACCTCGGAGGACTCAGGCCTGCGGGAATGATAGGGGCTGCCTTCGGTTCCTACGGCTGGAGCGGCGAAGCCGTGAAGGAGCTGAACGGACTGCTGGAGGGGATGAAGGTCAGGCTGGTGGGCGATGGTCTGAGAACCCTTTATGTACCTGACGGCGCTGCGCTCATGGAAGCCGTGGAGCTGGGCGGAAGTGTCGGACGGGAACTGAACGGCATGCTCAAAGGAGAGGGCTGATGGATATAACCCCGCTTTTTACGATTACCTACGGGCTCTATATCGTAGGATCTCGCCGGGGAGAGAAGCTTAACGGGCAGATAGCTAACACCGTATTCCAGATAACATCGGAACCGGTCAAGGTCGCTGTCTCGATAAACAAGACGGAACTCACCCATGAACTGATAAGCGAGACGGGGAAGTGCTGCATCGGGATCCTCAGCCGGGAGGCGGACATGCCCTTCATCGGCAGTTTCGGCTTCAGGAGCGGAAGGGATACCGATAAGTACTCCGGGATACCCCATACGCTGACTCCCGGCGGATGCCCTCTTCCGGAGAAGAACATCCTCTCGTACATTGATCTCGAGATCACCGAATCCCTTGACGTGCATACGCATACCGTTTTCATTGGCAGGGTCACCGATTGCGGGATAATGGCGGAGGGTATTCCCATGACCTACAGCTACTACAGGGAGGTCCTCTGCGGAAAGACCCCTCCCACAGCTCCCTCCTACACGGCGGCCGCCGGTGATATGAAGAAGAGACCAGAAGGAAAGGAAGATGACCTTATGAAGAAGTACGTTTGCAACATCTGCGGATACGTATACGATCCGCAGCAGGGTGATCCCGACGGAGGCATCGAGCCGGGAACAGCCTTCGAGGATATTCCTGACGACTGGGTCTGCCCCGTATGCGGCGTGGGCAAGGACCAGTTCTCGCCCGAGTAGAGGGACCGGGCCCCGCGATGGATGGCGGTACCCCTCCCACCCGGCCGTCAGGCCGTTGCGGGGCCTCTCAGCTCCCGAGAACAGGCTTCCAGGGGGAGCGATGACCACGGTCTGGAAGCCCACGGAGAACGCCTGGTGGATATGGCTCATCCCCATAGTCGTCTTCACTCTGGTTGGAGGGGCTATCATCGTGGCGGCGCTTCACATGCCGTCGACCCTCAGGTCGGGTTTCCTCGGCCTTTCGAGAAGGATGGAGCTTATCGTTCTTGGAGCTTTCTTCATAGTGGCTCCCGCACTGTTCTCGGCATCCCTGTTCCTCTCCCTGAGGAGGAGGGAGAAGGACGCTGAACGGATCCAGTCCGAAGGCATCCCGGCCACCGCCGAGATACTGTCCTTCGAGCACACGGGCGCCACCATCAACAATCTTCCCCAGTACAGGTTCAGGCTGATGGTGCGGGCCGAGGACGGGACATCGATGGAGGTGGGCATGAAATCCTGCGTCGGCCTGCTAGAGCTCCAGAACATCAGGGAGGGTAACGTATTCAGGGCAAAGATCGATCCCGTGACCCGTGACGGTATGGTGGTCGACTTCGGAAAGATGCTCAGCGAGGGATAGGACCCGGGGAACGGAATACCGTGCCCGACCTGATGCCTATCAGTTCCGCCGCTATGCTGACGGCTATCTCCTTCGGGGTCCTGCTGCCTATCGTCAGCCCGATGGGGCAGTGCACGCCTTCCAGGAATCCGGCGGGCGCGCCATTCTGCAGGAGTTCCCGGTAGACAGCCGCCCTCTTCGCGCTGCTGGCCATCATACCCACGTACCTGAGAGCCATCCCCGAAAGGCTGCCGAGTACCTCCGCATCAGCTCTGTGCCCGGGGGTCATTATGACGGCCCAGCTGTGCTCACCCTGATCCATATGCTCTCGGGCGCTTCCGTAGGGTGAGACGATCCACCGGCAGTCCGGCGGGTCCGGGAGGAAATCCCTCTCCCTGCAGTCGATTACAACAGGCCTGAAGGACAGTCCGGGCAGCAGGTCCGCCAGCGCCCTGCCCACGTGACCTCCTCCGATTATGTACACAGTATCGATAACGCCCAGCGGACCCCTGTACGTCCATCCGGCGTCACTCTCCGTGAACCCGTGACCCTGCGGAACCTCTCCCTCTCTAAAGGAGAAGGAACTTTCAGTTATCTCCAGGAGCCCGCTGGAATCGCGGTCCAGAATCGCGCAGATATCACGCACCCCTGCGGACACCGGAGGCGTCACAGGGACGATGAGGGTGGTCTGGGAACCCGAGCAGATCATTCCGGAGGAATCCTCGATATCCTCGATATGCCTGTGCACCAGCGGTTCCGGAACAGGGTCCCACTCCCGGAGCTTCTCCACGGACCGGTCCACGAGCATCTCCTCCATGGACCCGCCTCCCACGGTACCTGAGCTCTCTTCCTCCGACACCGCCATGACGGACCCGGCGCTTCCAGGGCCGCTGCCCTCGGTCCCGGCCACTATGAGAAGTACGCAGGGTCTTCCCTCCAGGCTCCACGCAAGCAGCCTCCTCCAGGGGCGGAGGTCGGTCACCGGTCACCGTCTTCCGCGGAAAACTCCTTCTCTATCTTCTCGAAGTACTCCATGCACCGTCTCACGTAACGGCGCTTCTCGTCGTACCTGCCGGGGAAGAAGCTCCTCTTGAAGCCGTAGACGATGATGTTCCTCAGCTCGTAACTGCTCAGGCCGAAGGTGGTGACCGCCTTGTGAAGCTCGTCGGTCACGGTGGTGTTGGACACGGTGCGATTGTCCGTGCATATGGTGACAGAGAGCTTCCTCTGCATCATCTTGCCGAAGGGATGGTCCTCAAGATTGCGGAAGGAGGGATTGGTCTGCTGGTTGGATGTGAGGCAGACCTCCACCGTAATTCTCCTGTCGGCGATGTAGCCCGTCAGGGAGTCCACGTACTTCTGTGGGTCGCGGATGTAGCTCGACTGAACCGACCCCGGGTCCAGAAGGGTCAGACCGTGGCCGATCCTGTCAGCGTAGAGCTCGGTTATGGCCTGGTATATGCTCTCCGGCCCGTATGCCTCCCCTGCGTGTACCGTCTTTTTCAGGAAGTGCCTCTGCGCCCTCCTGAAGGCTTCCAGGTGATTGATCGCCGGCCAGCCGGCCTCGGAACCAGCAAGGTCAATGCCCACCACCGGAAGACCCTCTTCCCACCTTGCTATGGCCACCGCGGACTCCAGCTCCAGTGATGCCAGGGCGAAGACCCTCTCCTGGTTGGTGTAGCTGTGCATGCTGCAGAACTTCCTGTACCAGTCGGAGAAGGCGGGAGTGAAGTAGCGCATCGCGCATGCGATTATGCCGTAGTGGAATGGAGGCTCCCCCATCTCCTTCACCCTGGGTCCCGTGTTGAACTCCTCAGCAGCCCTTTTCAGCCCGTCATCCACCGCCCTTATGCAATCGATTATGTCCATCTCCTCATTGGCGTGGAGCTGGGGCGCGAACCTCACCTCGATATACCGCACACCCTCTCTCTGATTGTCCACTGCCACCTCGTAGCTTATTCTCTCTATCTGCTCCCTGGTCCTCATCACCTGGCCGGTGTAGGCGAAACCCTTCAGGTAATCGTCCAGGCTCTGGTAATTGTCCTTGAACACGGTCTCCCGAAGTCCCTGTTCAGTGTAGGAGGGCAGTACCACTCCTGATTCCCTTGCCAGGTCTATGAGTGTGGACAGCCTTACGCAACCGTCAAGGTGCACGTGAAGGTCTGTTTTCGGGAGTCTCTCCAGAAATGCTCGATCCATTAAGGTCACCTTTCCTTTTTGCTGCTCAGAACAGCTCTCCAAGACCCATCTGTATACCCAGTCCCTCAGGGGAGAGGGCGAAGTCGGCCCTGAGGGCGCCTCCGCCGGGAAGGGACATCCTGGCCCCGAGTCCGCCGTCCAGGTGGAACCTGTCCCATTCGAACCCGTCCAGGTGATCGGCGGCCTGTCCGGCATCTCCGAAGAGAACCAGAGAAAGATCGAACCTGTTGCTCTCGTCGATCTCCAGGCTGAATATCCTCTGCCTCAGTTCCGCGTTCACCAGGAGCGTCCAGTCCCCGGTGAACCGGCCGTCATTGTAGCCCCTGAGCCCGGAAGAGCCCCCGAGAGAGGGAAGGAACGGGAAAGGAGTGGACCCGGCGCCGATATGGCGACCCAGCTTCACCCTGAAACCGGGGAGAGTCGAGCCTCCTATGGGAGTGAAGACCGCGACCGAAGCCTGTGTGCGGGAATAGGTGACGTCTTCTCCGGTTTGAAGATCGAAGGCTCCCGTCAGGTAACCGTCAAGAAGGGCCGGTATGGTCCATCTCCCCTGAATGAACGGCCCGGCGGTCCAGAGTGAGCCGTACCCTTCCGAAGGGGACTGTTCCCAGAGGTCCCCCCCTGTTCTGTCGTAGACCGTTGAATGCCGCCCCATGAGGCCGGCTGTCAGCAGATAACCTCCGAAAGGACTGAAACTGTACGAGGCGGAACCCTCGAGTATCTCATTGGCGTATTCCTCGTAGGTTTCATCGGAGCCTTCGTTCCCCCAGCCGAAGAACTTGTTCTTCCTGTCAGCCAGATAGTTCACACTGAAACGGAACAGCCCGTCCCCCGACGGGAGGAGGAGCTGAGGCTCGGCCGAGACGCTGCCGTCTGTGTAGACGTAGCCCATGGTGCTGAAGGCGAAGGGCTCGAAGGGAGGGAACATGTTATGGTTCACCACTCCTCCAAGCAGGACACCCGAGCTGGTGCTGTAGCTCAGCAGGGGGACGACCTTCCAAGCATGCAGGGGGAGCGCTGTCAGGAATACCATCAATGACGCCGATACTGCCGTTCTGATCTTCATCTCGCCTGCCCGTGGTATGAGTGTTGATCCTGAGTTTCATTAATCCATAAGTATAGCAAAGACAGGCGGAAACCGGAGGGGCTTTATCGACTATCGTATTATGTTCGGCAACCGGCGGTATTCCCCCCCAGTGGTGGGATGGTATATTTTAGCTAGATCAGAGGAGGCGGAGGTCCCTTGAAAAAACCACTGATAGTGATCCCCACCTACAACGAGGTGGAGAATGTAAGGAACCTTATCCCGGTCCTGCTTGCTCTGTCGATCGAGCCGGACATCCTTGTCGTGGACGACAACAGTCCCGACGGCACCGGCGAGACCGTGATGGAGTTCAGTGGTACAGGAAGGGTCCATCTGCTGAGCAGGCCGAAGAAGGCCGGGCTCGGGCAGGCGTACATCGCCGGTTTCAGGTGGACTCTGGACAGAGGTGAGTTCGACCCCGTCGTACAGATGGACGCTGACTTCTCACACGACCCGGACAAAGTGGTTGAACTGGTGGAGGCGCTGTCGGATCACGACCTTGCCATAGGCTCCCGCTACTGCAGCGGGGTGAACGTGGTGAACTGGCCCCTGTCAAGGCTTCTTCTATCCTGGTTCGCGAACCGGTACACCAAGCTTATTACCGGCCTTCCGGTGAAGGACGCCACGGGCGGGTTCAAGGCTTTCAGGCTTGAGGCCCTGCGGAAGCTGGACCTGTCAGGCATCAAGTCCGACGGGTACTCGTTCCAGATAGAGGTGACCTACAAGCTCTACAAGGCGGGCTGCTCCATCAAGGAGGTTCCCATAGTCTTCGTGGACAGGAACGCAGGCACATCCAAGATGACGAAGAGCATAGTCTGGGAAGCTGTATGGATGGTCTGGCACCTGCGCTTCCCGTGGCTGTTCTGAAAGGTCGCTGAGACGATGTCTGTTCTCCTTCTGGCGCTGCTCGTATCAGCAGGAGTCTCCTACCAGTGGGACTTCCAGACCTCCCAGTCGTACATATCCTCCATCGAGGAGGACGACGACGGCACGATGTGGTGCGCCACCTCGGGAGGGATCGTCCATTACGACCCGGTTGAGGGATGGCTTCAGCCGATGATCTACCCGGACGGGTTCCCCTGTATCGGAGTCCGCGATATCCACATTCAGGATTCCCTCATGTGGGCTGCCACGGATGGAGGCGGTCTGGCGCTCCTGGATGGAGACGGCTGGCAGGTCTTCTCATCCTACGAGGGCATCCCTGGAACCGGAGTGGTCCACACAGTGCACGAAGCGGGGGGCTACATCTGGACCGGTACGGACGGCGGACTGGCAAGAGGCGGTCCTGAAGGGTTCACGCTGATTGATTCAGACATCACGGGCGGAGGCTTCGAGGCGGACGAGGTGACCGGGATATCGAGCCTGGGCGATACGATGTACCTGGCCACAGACAGGGGTGTCTACGCCCTTGACCTCAACGGCAGCGTCTTCGACCCTGCGTCATGGACCAGCTACACTTCCTCGACCATCTCACTCGGCATACGGGATTTTCTCGCGCACTCCCCTGATTCTGTTTTCGGATACGGTTCAGGAGGCGTATCTATAATGACCGGCGGAGCCTGGACTAGGATACTGGATTATTCCACCAGCCAGGATTCAGTGATCACCGGTCTTCTGATGACCGAGGACGGCCTCATAGCTTCAGGAAGGGTTGTCATGGTCTACAGTGGAGGTGACTGGTTACACTACGGCGAGGGGTACCCCGACGAGAGCTACGGGTCCTGCCTTCAGCAGGCCCTGGGAAGGATCTGGTGCGGATACGGCATAATTGACGCAAGCGCCTCCGATGCCGGAAGGGGTCTGGGGTATCTTCAGGACGGCGGCTGGACCTCGCTGCCCGTACCTGGAATGGGAGGCGCCAGCTGTTATCAGATGGTCATGGACGGTGGAAGGACATACATTGGCAGCCATCGGATGGGGCTCATGGTAAGCTATCCAGATCAGGGCTGGACCCAGTTCAACAGGCAGACTGCCGACATGCCCCGCGCTCTGAGATGCTACTCGGCCGCGGTCACCGATTCCCCCGGAGTGTGGACCGGCGCCTACCACTGGGGTCTGACCTGGATAGGTGACAGGGGAACGTTCCCTCTCAGCGACGACACCGTCATCACCTTCGTGTCTGATTCCCTTCCCGGCCTGCCGCCGGAAGTCGTACAGGTGGTGTGCCCCATGCTGAACAACCAGGTGGTTATGCTCGCGTCCCAGGCAGGGGACCTGTGGGTGGCCCAGGAGGCGTACTGGCAGACACCGGATGAACCCAGCGGTATTGTTGCCGTATCCGGGAACCCGGAGGACGATGACCTGCGCTGGGCCGCCAGGACCGAAGCGGACGGGCTGGCTGGCAGGAATATCGGTAGGATATTCCCCTGCGGCGATGACAGCCTCTGGATCGCCTTCGCCTCCGACGGCGGCTGTCAGCTGCTGATCCATGGCGGAGATCCCGCAGACAAGTCTTCGGATACATGGTATCCCGGTCCCGGAGAAGCCTTCACCACTTCATGGGGCCTGCCGTCGGGCCAGGTGTTCTGTTTCGCCCGGGACCTGCAGGGCTCGTTGCTGCTGGGCACCGGGAACGGCATATGCCGCTGGAACGGCAGTGTTTTCGTGGAGGTCGACGGGCCCGAAGGCTCGGTGAAGGCCATGGAGGTTGACAGGTACGGAGCGGTATGGTGCATGACGGAGGATGCTGTCTGCTGCGTCGATGCCTCCGGGACCACAGAGTATACGTCTTCGAATTCCATATACATTCCCACCAACAGGTCTGAGAACGAGTTCAGCTACAGTGATCCCGCCACCGGGACGATGTACTTCTCCTCCCTTGCGGGACTCTGGTCGATCACTCCCGGTCAGGCTTCCCATCAGGGGCCGTCCCCGCTCTTCTACCCCCAGCCGTTCCTGCCGGCTGTGGAAGATCTGAGAATGGCCTGGTCCGGCGAGAGGGGAGCCGTCTCCGCGAGGTTCTTCTCGTTGACCGGCGAGTATATCGGGACCCTTGATGCCGAAGGCTGGGAGGAGTGGAGCTGGAACGGCACCCTGGATGGAGAAGAACTGTCCAGCGGAGTATATTTCGTAATTGTGGACACAGTGACCGGTACCACCACCAACAAGATTGCGCTGGTGAGATGATACAGCTCAGAAGGATCGAGGGAGGGGACAGGAACAACTGGACGGACTTCGTCCAGCGATCCAACAACGGGACCATCTTTCACCTGCCGGACTTTCTCGACTACCATCCGGAGGGCAGGTTCCAAAACCACCATCTTCTGGCGGAGGACGGGAGCGGAATGGTCTCGGTCATCCCGGGAGCGCTGTCCGACAGGGAGGACGGAACCTGGTTCAGGTCCTATCCGGGGGCTTCCTACGGAGGCCCTGTCCTGACCGACGTCATGGGGCTCCGAAAGACGGAGAAGCTGGTGGATGAACTGATAGCCTACTGCAGGGGCAACGGGTGGAAGGGGATAGAGATGACCCCGCCCCCCATCGTCTACTACCGAAGGCCGCACAACTACCTTGAGTTCTCTCTCGTCAGGCGCGGCTTCCGGTACAGGAGGAGGGAACTCACGGCGGTGATTGATCTCAGCAGGTTTGGAGAGGAGCTCAGACTGGGATTCCGGTCCTCGGCCCTGAGAGGCGTCAGGAAAGCCCAGAAGAGCGGAGTGACTGTTGAGGAGAACTGGGATTTCGACAGGTTCTATCCGGTCCTGGAATCCAATCTGCAGGAGCGCCACGATGTGAGACCCACACACACCCTGGAGGAACTTGAGAGGCTGCGGCAGCTCCTTGGGAACGACAGGATAAAGCAGTTCATCGCGGTCAGGGGCGGAGAGGTCCTGGCGGGCATGGTCATGTTCCACTGCAACCCCAGGGTGACCCTGGCATTCTATATCTCCCATGACCAGGAGCACCAGGCCCTCCGCCCGGTGAACCTTGTCTACATGGAGGTCATCAGGTGGGCCAAGCAGATGGGATACCACTACATTGACCTCGGTACATTCACCCTTGACATGGAGGTCAATTACGGTCTCTGCAGGTTCAAGGAGTCATTCTCGGCCAGGGGCATCTTCAGGAACACCCTCTTCGGAACCGTTTAGTGGGAACAGCTCAGACAAGGAGACTCGGATCGATCCTGGTGCTCTGGGCTTCCCTCCTGCTCCTGGTGTTCAGCGGGAGGATGTACACCACCGATGTGCTGGCCCAGATGGAGGTGGCAGGTTCCCTTTCGGGAAGCAGGCCGTTCATGACCGTCTCGGGGGATTACGGATGGACGGTCCAGGGAGCCCGGTCAGGCGTTTTCGTTCCCCATGGACTGGGATTCTCCATCCTGCTGGTGCCCGCCGCGCTTGCCGGAGGAGCCTTCGGCCTCCAGGGGGGCAAGGTGGCGGCGGCTCTGTTGAACTCCGGTCTGAGCCTGGTCCTCCTGGGCTTCTGGTACGCTGAGGCCTCGCGGAAATACGACCGGGTGCCTGCAGCCCGCTTCATTCTGGTGGCGATAGGGAGCATGGCCCTGGTATATGGGAAGGTTACCTTCGACGTGACGGCTGCCGCGGCGGCATCCATGGCGGCTTACTACTTCTTTCAAGTCGGTAGATCCGTCACCGCAGGGGCCCTATTCGGTTTCGCAGTACTTGTCAGGGCGGACAGCGTTCTCCTCTTTCCCCTGTTCATAGGCGGCTGGAGGGACCTTCGACGTTTCTCGGCCGGGGCTATACCGTTCCTGCTGATGATCCTCCTGGTGAACTGGTACAGGTTCGGCAGCCCTCTTCTGGACGGCCACGGGCAGGATCCTGCCATCGCCATGGAGCCCTTCAGGGGAGGCATCCCGGGTCTTCTGCTCAGTCCGGGCAAGGGACTTCTTTATTACGCTCCACTCTGTGTTCTTGCCCTCTTCCACCAGAGGGAGTGGCGGCTCTGGACTCCCTTCGCGCTGTCACTGGTTTTTCACGGCATGCTCCACGACTGGACAGGCGGGACCGGATGGGGTCCCAGGTTCCTGTTCACGTCACTTCCCTTCCTTCTGATGCCGCTGTGCAGGAAGAGCTCCGGCGGCTGGGCCTTCTGGGCGGTGGCGGCCCTGGGAGCCGTTGTCTGCCTGCCTGCACTCTGGAGCAACCCCAGCATAGTGGAGCAGTCCTCCGGAGCCGACCTTTTCGATGACCCCACCCGCCAGGCCGTGATATGGAGCTACTCCTCCTCGCCACTGTTCCTGGCTTTCCGCGGTTTCGCCCGGGGACTTCCCGACGTGTTCGGGGCGACGGCCGCCGCCGCAGCCGGTTTCAGCCCGTGGCTGGGAGCATTCCTTCAGTGGTCGGCCGGAGTCGTCCTGTCACTGTTCGGCGTATTCCGGATGAGAATGCCGCCGGGAGCCGAGGGAGAGCCCGCATGAAGATACTCCACCTCTCTCCGCAGAACTACACCGGCACCATCGATCTCTTCGTCAGGGGACATCAGGCTCTGGGCCACCGGAGCCGGCTGGTTACATTCTACAGAGCCGTCAACCAGTACAGGGAGGACATCTGTCTCGACCTGCCCTTCGTCGGCCCCCAGAGCTGGCTTCTGAAACTGAAGAAACTCGTCCGGGCCGGCAGCCTCAGGGTGCCCTA
>JAFGPK010000006.1 GCA_016936235.1 Candidatus Fermentibacteraceae bacterium
AGGGGGATGCCTTCTGGCCGGAGGAGCCTGTCAGGCTGGAGACCGTATCCATTCTCAGGGACCTCAGAGTCGCCTGGGTAAGCTATCTGCCGGTGAGCTGGAATCCTTCCACGGGGGAAGTCATCCTGACCACGGGTGTCACCGCAATCATCCGCACCACCGAAGAGCCCGGCGAGAACGAGATTTCCAGGGCACCAGGCGGCATGACGCGCAGTTTCCTGCCCCTGTACCGTGAAGTCCTCGGTTTCCAGGAGTCCGGAAGCGAACTCGTGGACGGGAGCTACCTGGTCATCTCCTCCGAGGAGGGTATAGACCTGGTTCAGGACCTCATCGACTGGAAGACCAGGAAAGGTCTCCAGGTGGAGACGGCCACGGTACCGGCAATAGGATCGACCCCTGCGGAGATCGACGCATGGATAGAGAACGCGTATGCCACATGGCCCAATCCGCCGGAATACATCCTGATAGTCGGTGACGAGTACGTGGTCCCCTCCCCGCAGTACAGCGGGCATTCCGCCGACAATATCTACGGCGTCCTGGGATCGGGGTGCGTTCCTTCGATACATGTAGGCCGGCTTTCCGGGTCCGACACCGACGACCTGCCCTACATAGCCTGGAAGATCACCGAACACGAGATGTACCCCTACCAGCCAGCCCAGAGCTGGTTCAACAAGGGCATGAGCATCGGCCACACGGAGTTCGTGGCCAACTCCTGGGATTACGTGGAGTACATGATGGCCGCGGGACTCCAGGTCCTCTGGTTCTGCGAGAGCGGAGGCGTGACGCCCACCATCGAATCCCTCAGCGATTCCATTGACAGCGGTTACACCATCATCGGCCTCTGCGGACACGGTGACGTGACCCACATGTACCCTCCGGGATTCGGCGTTTCCGATGTCGCCGCTCTGAACAACGGCAGGAAACTCCCCTGGGTAGCCCTCGTGGCCTGCCAGGTGGGCATGTTCGACGGGTACTACTGCCTCTGCGAGGCTTTCATGGGAGAGGGCGACATCAACTCGCCCAGGGGCGCCATCGGCATCATGGGTCCAACCACGAACAGCCCCTACGGCGCCGCGGATTCACTGGTCAAGTGGATATTCAAGGGATACTTCCAGGAGGACATACGCCACATGGGAGCGGTGACGGACTGGTCCAAGGCGGAGGTCTACGCCTACTTCGGATCTTCCGCCATCAACAACAACCATATGCACATGATCTTCGGCTGTCCCGAGATGGACATCTATTACGACACCTCACCGCTGACGATGATCACCGTCGACCATCCCCAGCCTGTGACGCCCGGGCTCCACACCTTCACAGCGCTGGCGGGAGGCAGTCCCCTGGAGGGAGCCCTGGTGGCGGTGATGATAAACGATTCTCTGTCGGGAACATGGATGGACTCCTACTACTCCGACGCCTCCGGCAGCGTGACCTTCGACATACCCGCCTTCCAGGATTCCGCGCTGGTATCCGTCACGGCCACGGGCTTCAACATGGCGCCCTACCTGTACCAGTGGTCCACCGAGCTGGCTGAGGGGCCGGCGGCCGCAGGAAGGCCTATGTCCATGGAGGCGGGACCGTCTCCCTGTTTCGGCACACTGGGGATAAGGTGCTTCCTTCCGGAGGCAGGGGTGTACGGCCTGGACATCTACAACATATCCGGAAGGGTGGTGAGGTCCTTTGACATCGAATCCGCCGGCGGGGATGAGAGTCTGGTCTGGGACGGAAGGGACGATACCGGTACACCGTTATCCTCGGGCATCTACTACCTTAGGCTCAGAGCGCGGGGACCCAGCCTGGTCCGATCGGTGGTGATTCTGGGCGGAGGAGACTAGGGTACCTTTCACCGTTCACCGGTACTGCTCCGTTCGCTGGGAGGGACTACAATGCCTTCCATCATCCCAGTATCCCGCTCATCGTAATGGTATCCTGACGGGCCGTATGCTATGGCAATGAGATCGGAGTCCTCCGACAGACGGGTGAAGGTGTACACGTACACGGTCAGATAGGTCCCATCGATGGAATCGTCCGTGAAACGGATCAGCAGGTCCTCGATACCGTCCCCGTTCACGTCGCTCCGTTCCACTACGTCTATGCGGTAGTACCAGGATTCAGTTTCGAATACGATCCCGCCCTCCGACATCTCGGTCGGTATCAGCCCCATGTCCGAAAAGTGCCTCATACCGGGACTCCTGGCGGGTCCTAGGGAATTCCTGAATGTGGTCAGGTCCAGTCTCTCGGCTATGAACTGCTCCACTCCGTCCGCAGGAATGTACGATACGGTCCGTGCATCCGGCGCGGCGGAAACGTCGGACAGCAGCAGTAAGAACACAGGGAGCAGGCTTGACCCTATCGTCCGGGCGGTCCTGCAGCTTACCCCATGATAACCGTAATCGATCCCGCAGCCGTACTTCCGCATGTCTCCAAACCTCAGATACCGACCCCGACGCCCATGGTGTAGATCCAGTCGTGGTCATCGTCGTCGCCGGCAGCGTGCTTGAATATACCGAAATTCAGCCCGAGCACGGCAAAGGCTCCCGAAAGCTCCAGACCCAGGTATGTCTGTTCGGGTTCCACGTCGCCCAGCGGGTTGCCCCAGGTCTGGAGCGCCGAGGCGCTCAGGCCCAGGTTCCAGATGGGCAAGAATTGGATCTCTCCAAGGCGATAGCCCAGGTTCAGCTTTCCCCCTCCAATTCCGGGTTCCACCTGGACGAAGAAAGCCCTGTAGCTTCGATATCCCGTCATCCGGTTGAACGACACTCCCAGGACACCGCTTATTTTGATCGGATCGGAGTACCTTGTCATCGCGCATGGAAAGAGATGTGTTCCATTCGGTTCCGGATCGACCCCTTCTGGAATTGCCTGTACTGCTGTAACGACCAGCAGCAGCAAGAACAAGTACTTCATGTCATTACTCCTTGTCCTGGATAGGTTAAAAGATCGTACTCCACTCGAATGGAAGCTGGATATTCACAAAGAAACGCAACTCGTACTGCCTGGCCGTGTGCTCTGACGGTTCCACTCCGGTGCCGCTTTGCGCAAGTTTCAGATCAATGAAGTGCTGTGACCACTCCACTCCGCCCGCAATGTGCTCCGACACCGGGATGTGTACGCCGACACCGAAACTGAAGCCTCTGCCGTCAACGATGTCCGTACTCCATGATCCGCTGGGAAATGGAGCCCCGGCTGTATCGTTGTCAATCTCGGCATGGCCGCCATAGCTTCCGTACCCGAATCTGACCCTTGCGGGGAAATACCGCAGTTCGACGCCTCCGGCGAAAACGTTCATTCTCAGAAGCACCTCGGGCAGGATCCATGGGCCGTGATTGTCGATAAGGGATCCCGGACCAATGTGTCCCACCTCTCCATAGACGAAGGCTCCGAAGCGGCCGAAGTGCTTGCCGAATCCGAGTCTCAGGTATGCGGCATCCTGCTCGCACCCGCTCTTCACATCGTAACCGATCTGTTCAATGTCATCATCGTCGAAGTCGTGGGAGATTCCGCCTACGGCAAGCATCGGCTCTGCGAAGACGGCGAACCTGTCCTCATGCAGCAGGCTGTCCAGCACCTGGCTTCGAGACTGACCCATATCTTCCCAGCCATTCGACCTGAGCCTGCGAATGACGCGGAAACCCACATCAGAATATTCGGCGCCGGGGTCAGACGGGAGCCAGAAGTCCCTCCGGCAATGCATCGGGGTGGAGTAGACCGATCCGCCCCGCAGAACCTGTCCCGTAACCGTCCCGCCAGTCTCCGGGTCCTCGAACTCCACGCCGCCGCTGACGGTGGTCCACTCGAAAACGTTCCCGCACATGTCGTAGAGATGCCACTGATCAGGGAACAGCGAAGCTACAGGATGGAGTCTGTTCCCGGCATTCGCCGAGTACCAGCAGTGGGCGGCCATGATATCCAGGGTGTCCGTCCCCCAGGGGAACGGCGTGTACGTTCCGGCTGCGCAGGCGTAGCTCCAGAAACGGTCGGAAGGGATCCTGTACAGGTAGAGGGAGTCCTGGCTCGAGAGTGAATCAGCGAAGGCGATGCAGTCCTCCAGGCTGACCATGCACATGGGATAGTCTGGACCCACACTGGATATTCCCGTGGAATCCAGGTAGCCTTCCACATCGATCCCCATCACGTGTTCCCACATGGCTTGAGTGACTTCGGTGGTCATTATCTGGAAGGAACGGATATGAACGCTGTCCCCGGAGGACACTACGTTCCCGAATTCATCCTCGATCCTGACGTATTCAAAGTCTCCGCCGGGAAGCTCCACGAACTCCATACCGGGGACAGGGTCTTGAAGGACCTGGGCCGGAATTACTGAAGAACAGAAGCATACCACAGCAAGCGTCAGCCATGCAACCATGTTTCTAATCATGATCTTACATACCTCTCTGTATCCCCGGTCCTGTCAATCGGTATCATTCCCGATACCGGCCCTTCTCCCTGGGAATGAAGAGAGAAGAATTAACCGGGCAATGCCTCAGAAGGCGGATTTGATGCCACCCCATGTGTCCTGCTGAAAGGAGACCTCTTCCAACTCGAATTCGATTACGCGCCAGGCACCGTCATTGAAGGCCGAAAACCAGGTTCCCGTGTAATCAGAGTAAGCAAGACCGGTGGACACGATACAAGAAGGCAGTTCCGCGGTACCCAGGAGCACACACTGGCTGCCGGTGAACTCGTAGAGCCATACATAGTGATATGTGGCACCTGTGTCGTATGTTGTGACTGCGATGCCCGTGGATCCCGGGATGGGATAGAGGGTCATACCGCTAATCTGCGAAGTTATTCCAGGGAGGTCCCAGGACTGGAAACCGCTCCCGCCGGAGTTGAACCTTCCCACCTCACCATCGGATGCGCTGCCCCCACTGACTTCCCAGAGATTTGTGCCGTCCGAGTCCATCCCCCTTCCATCGGCGCCGAAGGGGTTCGTGAAAATCGAGGTGAAATCAAAACCGTAGCGGATACCCGAATCGCTGGAGTCGTTCACGTAGGGGACGCCGCCGAAGTAACAAACACCGAAGGGATCGGCATTGGTCCAGGGTAGATCGAACTCACCAGCGTACGACATGTCCTGGGGATCCGCGACGAAAAGCTTCTCGCCGGAATCATTGTTGTCAACGAACAGAATGGCGTCATCGGCGTCGTCCATTCCCAACACCATGGAAGCGTAGGAGATCGTGAAAGTATTGAGGATGCTCAGTTCGAATTCATCGGTCCCTGAGGAAGGGAATAAGCAACGGTCCAATCCATGAACACAGTAGCAACCGGTATCCGATGCGTGTAGAGCGGCAAAGGACATGCAGACTATCACAAATATCCTGATCATATCATCCCTCCCTTAAGTTTTAAATGGAATATAAATTATCGTAGTCTTTAGGGGATACCCTCTTTTCCAGAACATGGGCAGCTTTGTCCATATCACAACTGCAACTCTATCTAGGAATAAAGAAGAGGTTCGCGGGAGATGTTGCATTGCCTGATTTGCTCAATAGTATTATATAATTATTAGTGTATTTATTTCTACTAATATGCTAGTTTTTGGTGGGACTTCCAAAGAGGGATTTGGATGAATGAGAGGTCTATCGTGAGAACGGACGAACCTGCCACCGGCACTCGGAGTGTTTTTCTTCTGATCACGCTCCTGCTGGTGCCCGGTATAGCAATCGCCGTACCCCAGTACCAGGGTTCTGAAACGGGAGTCAAGGTGGTCGTTACGAGGTTCGATGATAACTACCCGGAAGAAGGATCTCCAACAGCCGCCCTTCTCGGATGGCTGGAGGCGGTCTACGCCGATCATCCCGCAGTAGAGGTTGAGTTCGTGGACGTATCCGAGGGAGAACGTGTCATCGATTTCCTGAGGAAACTGCCGGCAGGCTCCTTCCTGGTCTTCCACGGGGATGGGGCGCTGACCGACACACTCAGGTGGGACATCCGCTGCGACGTGATCGTGAACGGGAATGATACAGACAGTGATGTCCCTTTCACCAGTATGACCTTCAAATTCGACCAGGACCCATCGGTCCTGGCATCTGAGGCTGCCCCTGACATGATCTCCTTCCTGTCCCGTTCCGCACTGGCCATGGTATATCTGCGGAGCGGGGAGAGCAACATAGCCGGCCAGGAGCTGTCAATGGCGCTGGGAACCACCGATGGAGTGTCACAGGACCTGATAGAGATAACCGAGACCATGATACAGCGCATACGAGAAGACATCGATACGGAAAACCATCGTCAGATGCTCACCAGGGCCATCGAGGAGGAACCCGATAACGGCGATCTCTATCTGCAGAGAGCCCTGGTCAATGCCCGGATCGGTGAATATGAAGCATCAGTCCATGACCTGGACACGGCTATCGAACTCGGCCCGGCGGAAGATGACTCATACGCCGCATACGGAGGAAGCATTATCGAGATACTCTCCATCATGCGCCGCAGTTACAACGCCGGTGCCATCATAGGCCCGGGCATCTTCGATTCCATCGAGAGCAGGCTGGACGAGGCTGTGGCCTACCTGGACCGGGCTATAGAGCTGGATCCGGGGAATGCGGAGCTGTACCTGATGAGATCAGCTGCCCACGGTTTTCTCATAGACTGGACCAAAGCCCTGGAAGACCTTGACACATCCATCGGCCTCGATCCCGACAACCCTCGGACCCTTGCCGCCAGAGGCTGCGTCAATCTGGAGATGGGTTTCCTTGAGGCAGGCATCCAGGACCTTTCGAAAGCTATCGAGCTGGCCCCTGATTC
Source organism: Candidatus Fermentibacteraceae bacterium (assembly GCA_016936235.1). Lineage (GTDB taxonomy): Bacteria > Fermentibacterota > Fermentibacteria > Fermentibacterales > JCC-6 > Aegiribacteria. Next base: position 6,754 of record JAFGPK010000006.1, read on the forward strand.
AGCCGTATACTACGAGCACAGGGCATTCGGGTACCAGATGATGGGGGATGGCGAGCTGGCCGATGCGGATCTGCGGACCGTCTCGGAGCTGAAGGCGGATAATCAATAGCAGTGCCCTTCCGCCGTACTGCAATTGATTATCTGAAAGGTATCTGAACATGCACTTCTCGATTTGCGATTCATACCGGTCTGTCTCCTGCTCATCATCTGCTCATCCCTGTATTCACGGGCCTTCCTGAACCGCGGGATGATCTGCTAAACCATGGGTCTTCCCGATCCAGCCCGGGAGGACTGCTTCAGCGCCCATGAGATCAACCCCGACTGGTACAACAACAGGGGTGAGCTGCTGGCCGGTACAGGATATGTGCAGGATGCCGTGCAGGATTTCCAGAAGGCTCTTGAGCTTGACCCGCAGCACCTGGATGCCCATCCGAGCCTGGGTTTTTCTACCTTCAGACCAGCCAGCTGGAGCAGGCCCTTGCCATCATAGCTCAGCTGTGGAGATAGACCCCTATCTCGCACAGGCATACTACAGCAGGGGCAAGGCGTACGAAGCTCTGGGCGACGCTGCATCAGCCGAGGCGGATTTCGCGACAGCCGCTTCCATGGGTTATTACTGCGGGATGGACCAGTATCCCGGACGAAGGAAAGACCCGGCCTGAAGACGGATAGTCAGGAACCGGAGGCCACTTCCCTCCCGAACCTTATGCACTCTTCAACTGCCTCACTGTCAGGGTTCCACAGGCACCTGATGCCCTCGTTCATCACCTGGAAACCTGCCCTCTCCAGCCACTGCGATATCTTCTGAACCGCCTCGCCGCTCCAGCCGTAGCAGCCGAATGCCGCCGCCTTCTTGCCCCTGAAGCTCAGACCCTCTATCTCCTCAAGGAGACCTGCCATACCGCTGGTGACTCCCTTGCCTATAGTGGGCGAGCCGGCCAGGACAGCCCTGGACCTGAACACCTCGGTTATGACGTCGTTCTTGTCGGACTTGGAGATATTGAAGAGCTTCACGGTAACATCACCGTCCTCCTGGACGATGCCCCTGGCTATGTTCTCGGCCATTATTCTGGTCCCGTCCCACATGGTGTCGTAGATGATCGTGATACGGTCTTCGCTGTACTCGTCGGCCCAGGCTATGTACTTCTCCACTATCTGGGCGGGGTTGTCCCTCCAGACCACTCCATGGCTGGTGGCTATGATGTCTATGGGAGCGCCCAGGCCCAGCACCTCCCTTATCTTCTTCGTCACCAGTGGGCTGAAGGGGGTGAGTATGTTGGCGTAGTACTTGATGCACTCCTCCATCAACTCATGCTGGTCCACAAGGTCGTTGAACAGGAGTTCAGTGGCGTAGTGCTGCCCGAAGGCGTCGTTGCTGAACAGTATGTTGTCCCCTGTCATGTATGTGGCCATGCTGTCCGGCCAGTGCAGCATTGGCATCTCAACGAATACCAGTGACTTCCCGTTGCCTATGTCCAAAGTGTCCCCGGTCTTCACCGTTCGGAAGTCCCAGTCCCGGTGGAAATGCCCCTTCAGCGATTTCACAGCGTTGGAAGTGCAGTAGATGGGAGTATCGGGAATGTGCCTCATGAGTTCCGGAAGTCCCCCGCTGTGGTCTGTCTCACCGTGGTTGGCAACCACGAGGTCTATGTCCGCCAGGTCAATCTCGCTCCTGAGGTTCTCCACGAACTCCACGGCAAAGGGAGCCCACACGGTATCGATCAGTACGTTCTTGCCTTCCCTAATCAGGTAGGAGTTGTAGGTGGAACCCCTGTGAGTGGAGTACTCGTTGCCGTGGAACTTCCGCAGCTCCCAGTCGACCTTGCCCACCCATGTCACGTTGCCCTTTACGTTCCTGCCCATATCAACCCTCCGATAGTCTAGACACGTGATCAATTTCCATAGGGATACCGAAACCTGTTTTCTAAATATCCTGGGGAGTGCCCACCGTCAACGGTGCGCAGGCTGCATCTGAACAGGATTGTGGATCGTATCAACCCGGGTCAGGCCTCATCTCGTCACGATGAACCTTGCGTAGTCCTCCCCGCTGCTGCTGGATATCTGGACAATGAACAGGCCCGGGGAGAGGCTCTGCGCAGGCAGGTCAATGGCCATGACGCCCTGCTCCGCTTCGCAGGTCCTCTCCCAGACCAGGCGGCCGCTGATGTCCATGATGCTCACCATTACCGGACCGCGCAGCTCTCCCGGAACGAACCGAAGGCTGCAGTGCCCGGCAGCGGGGTTGGGCCAGATGCAGGTGATCGCCGGCCGGCCAGCCGGCACCCCGGGGGACTCCTCCAGACCCAGACCCTCATCCTCCATGATGTCTAAATAGATTCCGGGGCCCAGTCCGCCGAAGGACTCCACTATGCCCGAAGGCCAGAGTATCTCTATGTCCGCCGATTCACCGGAGCTGCCAAGGCCGAACTCCACCGCCCTGCTGTCGTAATCGCCCATTCCGTGGCCGCCGTCCACCCTGGCATAGGTGGTGACACCGTTGCACATGCACCGGACAACGGTCCCTATGGCGTTTCGGTTTGAGATAGTGCCGGTGAGCTGGAGCACCAGCCAGTTGTTCTCCATGCCGTCGCACCTCAGCAGTCTGTTCCCGAAGTGGGTCGCCAGGAAGGCGTCGATGTCACCGTCGCCGTCGTAGTCCGCGAACCCGGTACCGAAGGCGTCCTCGGGGTCGGTGATGTTCAGGGCCTGCGCAATGTCAGTGAAGGTGCTGTCACCGTTGTTACGATAGACTCGGTTAGGGTTCACGTGATTCACCGTGAATATGTCCACCAGGCCGTCCTGGTCGATATCCAGGAAGGTTGCCGTCCGGCCGTCACCCACGTCCCCGACCCCGGCGGAGGCTGTTATGTCGACGAAGGTGCCGTCCCCCTGGTTGTGGAAGAGCCTGTTGCTGGGACTGTTTATGTTCACCGAGTAGAGGTCGAAATAACCGTCCCCGTCGAAATCGCCGGCGCAGACACCGGAGGTCCCTCCGTCATCGTTTACCCCCGCCGCCGCTGCGACCTCCTCGAAGGTACCGTCACCCAGGTTGTGGTAAAGCATGTTCTGCCCAGACCGGCCCACATAACAGTCCTCCCAGCCGTCGTTGTCGTAATCGACCCAGGCGCAGGTGCCTCCGCCGATTGAGAACCCGGAGAAAGTCGAAACCTCCTCGAACGTGCCGTCGCCCAGATTGCGGAAGAGCTTGTTGGCCGAGCCGCAGTAGTGCAGGTCCAGCAGACCGTTGTCGTCAAAGTCAACCCAGGCGCACCTCCAGGCGTAGTCCCCGAATATCCCGGCTGTGTCGCTCCTGTCCTCGAACTGCAGTCCGCCGAGGTTCCTGTATAACTTGTGCGTGACATAGCCGAAGGAGATTATAGCGACATCGTCCAGCCCGTCGCCGTCGTAGTCACCAAGGGCGAAGTTGCGGGCTTCGTTCGTGAGCCCGGATGATGCGTGCACGTCGGTGAACACCGACCCGTCGTTACGGTACAGGTACATGTTGTCCGGATAAGTTGATGTGGAGACCAGCAGGTCCAGGTCGCCGTCGCCGTCCAGGTCGCTCCACGCCGCCCCGCTTCCCAGGCCGGGAACGCTTATGCCCATGGAAGCTGTTACATCGGTGTACACCTGGGAGGCCAATGCCGGAAAAGGCGCAAGCACAATGACGACTGCAGCAACAGGAAACCCATCGATGAAACGCATATCCCACCCCGTTTCCATGGTCTTGCATTCCCCCACGATGATCGGAGGGAGAGGCTTCGGTCAATTCTTCTTCCGGTCCTCCGCGATGCGCCTGCCAAGTTCCGCGAAGATGGCGGGAGTGTTCAGGTCATAGGGGCACTTCGAGACGCACTCCCCGCACCGGACGCAGTCCCCGTACTTCTTTTCGAGACCCTGAAGCCGTTCCCAGGCCCAGTCCCTCAGGCCGTACCTGAAATAGTAAGCCCCTATCAGGTGAAGGAAGGAGATGTTCAGACCCTGGGGACAGGGCATGCAGTATTCGCACCGCCGGCAGAAACCGTCCCCCAGATCCTCCTTCTCCCGCAGCAGGACCTCCATCTCGGAAACGCTTAGTGGGCTCAGCCCGTCCAGCACCGAAAGGTTTTCCTCCACCTGAAAAACCTGATCCATTCCGGGTATCACCACGTCCATCCCCGAAGTCAATATGAAACGCAGGTTCAGCAGGACGTTCCGAACGGCCCCTCCGGCGACGGGCTTCATGGCTATGGTCCCGATCCTCTTCTCCCTGGCCAGCGGGAGCAGCTCATTCGCGGCGGCCGTCTCTATAATGTTGAATGGGACCTGGACGGTCTCGAAGGGGAACCGACGGATTGCCTCTGCAACTATCCACGGCTTATGGCCCGTTATGCCGATATGGCCTATGATCCCCTGGTCCCGGGCCTCCGTCAGAGCCTCCATGGCGCCCCCCGGCCCCAGAACAGTCTCAAGCTGGTCATCGCCTGCTATGTTATGGCACTGATACAGGTCGATATGTCCTACTCCGAGGTTCCTCAGGCTGGTCTCGATGTCCCGAAGCATATCGTCCCTGGTCCTGGCGAAGCTCTTAGTGGCCACAGTCACCCGACCGCCGAAAGAACTCAGGACACGGCCTATCTTCTCCTCGCTGTCCGAGTACCCCCTGGCCGTGTCGATGAAATCTATGCCCTGCTCCAGGGCCGCTCCGACCACCTCCGCCGCCTCGCCCATGCCAAGCCGCTGGATGGGAATGCCGCCGAAACCCACACGGGTCACTTCCAGTCCTGTCCCGCCCAGTTCAACCTTCATCTTCACCTCACATGGAAGCAGTCACTCATCGGTCCATTGGACGAATATACAACCTGACGCGCCGTCATCCCGGCTGCAGGCAAAGGTCAGTCGTTGAGTTCCGTCCTGTAAGCCTTGCAGTATACGGCCAGGGGCGTTCTGCCGAGATACCACAGGGAGCTGCCGTCACAGGCCGTTCCAAGCGGTTCGGGCATGGATCCCATAGCGCTGTACTCCGCGATGACGGTCCCGCCGGTATCCAGTCTGTAGGCGGAAGAGAGGGATGACATGTCGCGGCCCAGAACCCACAG
>JAFGPK010000007.1 GCA_016936235.1 Candidatus Fermentibacteraceae bacterium
AGGCTTCGGCCTTCCTTCCTTCCATTTCTTTTCACGCCCGATCAAGGAAGGCTTCGGCCTTCCTTCCTTCCATTTCTTTTCACGCCCTGTCAAGGAAGGCTTCGGCCTTCCTTCCCGTCTTTGCTTCCAGTCCTAATTGACCGGCAGGTAACCCTCTTCGGCTATTATCGCCTGTCCGTCCTCGCTCATGACGAAGTCGAGGAAGGCTTTGGCCTTCCCCTGGGGCTGTCCGTGGGTGATCATGTTGAGGGGCCTGACCACCGAGTAACTGCCTGAGGCTGCATTCTCCTCCGTGGGGAGGGCACCGTCTATGGCTATGGGCTTCGTCTGTTCGTCAAGGTAGCCGAAGGAGAGGAAGCCGATAGCCCCGGGTGTCACGGATATGGTGGTCCTCACCGCTCCGTTGGAGGGCTGGAGAATGGCGGTTTCCGTTATCAGGGCATCACTCATGACCAGTTCCTCGAAGGCGGCCCTGGTACCTGAGCCCTCCTCCCTGGCGACCACGGTTATGGTCATGTCACCGCCGCCGACCTGGTTCCAGTTTGTGATCTCGCCTGAGAAGATCTGCTTCACCTGTTCGATGCTCAGGTTATCCACTGCGCATCCGGGTTCCGAGACCACGGCAATTCCATCCCTTGCGATGGTGTGGACCACGATCTCGGGATTCTCCTGAATCTCGGAGAGCTTGACCTCCCTCGATGCCATGCCGATATCGGCGCTGCGGTCTGCGGCGGAGCGTACTCCCACGCTGCTGCCGCCGCCCTGCACGTAGACCGTCACACGGGGATGAAGGGTCTCGAAGGACGCCGCGAGGACCTCGGCAAGAGGCTGTACCGTTGTGGACCCCACAAGGTTCAGCTCGCCCTCGAGGGTCTGTCCTTCCGTTACCTCACCGGTACTCCCCGACGTCTGAGCGGCATCGGAAACCTCACCGGTCCCGTTATCGCCGCAGGCAACCATCAGCAGTGCAAAACCGGCGATCACGGTCAGCAGTCTGCCTGTAAATACGTTCATCATTGTCCTTTCGTTCCTCTATCCTGTTCGATCTCTGATGGTGCTGCCTAGAACTTCATCCTCCAGGCGACGTACATGTCAGTATACCCGTCCATGGTGTCGTCCTCGAAGCTGAGATTCCTTCCGCCTATCTGAAGGGTGTTCTTGCTGCTGTAGAGGTCCAGGTTGAGGCAGAAGTCCAGGGCGGTTCTGTCATTTTCCGGATCGGTGGTTCCCGCGTAGCTGGGGCTGTAGTTCTCGTAACGCACGGCGGGTCTCACGGCGAGGATGGCGGGACCGTCGAGCCTGAACTCCGGTGCCAGAGTGAAGGCGTATGCGCTGGCATCCGTAAAGTCGACGTCGTCCGCAACCGGTTCACCCAGCATGAGGTACTCGCCGACGAAGTTCAGAGTGGAGGTCTCGCTCAGCGGGTAGTTGACGACGGTATAGAAGTCCATTCCCGTGGCGTTCCAGGTGTCCGTACTCGCTGAATCGGGATCATTCTCCGAATGGCTCCCGAAGGCTCCGGCGATGGTAATGCCTTCCAAGGGCTCGATCTCGGCCCTGAGAGTGAACTGCTTGTTGCTGTCGTCCTCTGGCTCGTTGTCCCCGGCGCCGTTGGTGAAGGCGACATCGAAGTTCACCATGTCGAAGGCCAGGTTCAGGTTGGCGCCTATATCCCTCTTGCCGAAGTTCTTGAACTCGCCCGTGTCCTGCAGGATGGCCCTGCTGAGGAAGTACATGCTGCTCCCGGAACGTGTGTAGTTGTACCCGAAGGGTCTCTTGAACTGCCCCATGGAGAAGGTGACCGCATCGGTGAAGTGAAGGTTCATCATGATGTCCTCGGTGGTGAGGCTCAGGTCCTCGTACTCACCTTCGTACTCGGTGGGCTTTGCATTGAATGCGATCTTGGCATCAAGCCAGTCGTTGAGCGTGGGCAGCCACTCCAGAGAGGCTATGATGTCGAAACCCATGTCGGGGTCAGAGTCTTCCTCACCGTACACGTAGAGGTCGGAGATGAGGTATCCCTTGAACTGCAGGAGCTCCGCCCCGCCGGTTGAGAACTCCCCTCCGGCCAGTGCCGTTCCTGCAAGAACCGTAACTGTGAGAACAAGTCTCATTGCGTTCATTCCATACTCCCTTCATGGAATAAGGTTGGAGAACCGGGTTACACGGGGAGTAGAATCATGAACGTCTGTTAAGGAAGTGTCTTGAGAAAGTTAAGCCTACGTTAAGATGACGAAGGCATCGGCGATATTCCGGTGGGAAGGCCGACTGTGAACATGCTGCCGGAACCGGGCGAGCTGCTCACGCGGACCCATCCTCCGTGAAGGGTTACGATATGCTTCACTATCGCCAGGCCGAGCCCCGTTCCGCCACGGCTCCTAGATCTTGCCCTGTCCACCACGTAGAACCGTTCGAAGATCCTTGAAAGGTGCTTCTCCTCCATCCCGGGGCCGGTGTCGGAGACCACTATGGTTACGAAATCGCCTCGATGTCCCGTCATCACGGTTACCGAACCCGAGCCTGTGTACCTGATGGCATTCTCAACCAGGTTGATGAGCACCTGCTCGATGCGGAACCTGTCTGCCATTATGACGGGGACGTCGTCCTCCGAATGGACCACCAGTTCCAGCCCCTTCTTCGCGGCTCTGCTCCGGAACAGGTCCGCCGTATCCCTAACCACCCGTGGCAGGTCCACTTCCGAAATGTCCATGCTGGTCATGGGATGCTCCAGCTCCGCCAGGGTCCTCATGTCGTCCACTATCCTGATGAGCCTGTCCGTGTTTCGCAGAATGGTCTTCAAATACCTGCTGTCCTCCCCCGAAAATCCTTCCAGGAGGGTCTCCGCGTATCCCTTGATGGAGGTCAGAGGGGTCCTCAGCTCGTGGGAAGCGTTGGCAGCGAAGTCTCTCTTCATGCGAGCCGTCTCCACCAGGTCGGTGACATCCCTGAAAGTGACCACGAACTGACCTGTCCCGGGCACTTCCGCCGCCCTTGCGGAATAGACCCTGCCCCCGGCTGAGATCTCTCCGGAGATGACTCCCTCACGGAGAACGCGGCCTGTGAAATCGGCGAACTCCCTGTCGGCAATGAAATCAAGGTAGGAAGCGCCCTCCTCGCTGTCTCCCGCTCCGCTCATCAGCCGGAAGCTGCCGTTGGCAGTCACTACGCGGCCTTCAGCGTCGACCACCACCAGACCGCCGGCAATGGACTTCAGGATCGCGTCCAGGCTGGCATTCTTGTCCGAAAGCTCCCCTATCAGCTCATCCGTCCTTGCGATCATTCCGTTCATATCCGCTGCGAGCCTGTTGAGATCCCTGATGGAACCTGTGGGCACTCTCACGGAGTAGTCTCCCTCAGCCACCTTCCTTGCCGCCCCGGCGATGTTACGTACCGGAACCGATACGCTCCTTGATATCAGCAGGGCAACGGCCAGCCCGGCTATCAGCATGACCACCATGACAATGGCTATGTCAACGAAGATATCATGCAGCATTGACCTCTGCTCCGAGAAGAACAGGCTCGTACGGATCACGGCTGGGATGGAATCGCCGACCATGACGGGTACGGCAACGTAGAGCATCTCCCGGCCAAGGGTCGCGCTCTCTCTGGAGGAGACCCCGGTCAGGCCGTTGAAGGCGCAGATAACCTCGGGTCGCGTCCTGTGGTTCTCCATGCTGTCCGGGTCCTCCTCGGAGTCGGCCAGGACCGTTCCGTCCCTGGAGATCACCGTAACCCTGAAGTCCAGCCTTTCACCCATGCCGTCAACCAGCGAATCCAGCCTGGCCGGCTCCTCGTCCAGCCTTCTGGCCATCAGGTACTCGAGCGATTCCGCGGTACGGGTGAGGTTGGACACGGCCAGGTCGTTGAGCCTTGATCTCATTGTGTCGTAGATCAGGAGCGGGGCCAGGACGGCGAGGATCGCTATGGCGACCAGGAAGCCTGAGAAGGACCGCTGGAATATCGTCTTCAAATCCCCGCCGCCAGCCTGTAGCCTATGCCCCTGACGTTCTCTATCAGGTCGCCCGCGTCGCCCAGCTTGTTCCTGAGATGAGCGATATGAACGTCGATGGTCCTTTCCGTGACATACTTCTCCCCCTGCCAGAGTATCTCCAGCAGTTTCTTCCGGGAGAAGACCCTTCCCCTGCCCTCAGCCAGTGCATGGAGCAGCCTGAACTCGGTGGAGGTCAGTTCCAGATTCTCGCCCTCAAGGGTTACGGAGAACCTCTCGGGGTCTATTCTCAGGGTCCCGTCCACCTCGATGGCGCCCGCTGAAGTATGAGCGGGAGCGCCCCTCCTGAGCACGGCTTTTACCCTGGCCACCAGTTCCCTCGGTGAGAAGGGCTTGGTGACATAGTCGTCGGCCCCCATCTCCAGTCCCGCGACCCTGTCGGCTTCCTCCACCATGGCGGTAAGCATGATCACGGGGATCCCGGCGGTCCTCTCCGATGACCTCATTATCCTGCACACTTCGGTTCCGTGAGTGTCGGGGAGCATCAGGTCGAGGATGACGAGATCAGGTTTCTCCCTGCGAAGCGAATCCATGAAATCCGAAGATCTGGTGAATCTCCGGACATCGAAACCGGCTCTCTCGAGATTGATGCGGACAAGCTCGAGAATGTCGGGCTCGTCGTCCACAACCGCTATCAGCTTTCTTCCCGCCATATCCACCTCGGGATCCTTCCACATGTTATGCGACCAGCGCTGGACCGAATGTAAATTGAACAGGTGACGATTGTCCATCCTTGCCTTGGCCACCCGGGTTGAGGATATTCCATTCCGTCCCGTGCGAAAACATCCATCGGGAGGGGGCTCAGCCGCATGAGAACAGGGATAGAGCAGCTGGAAAGATCGGATATCGCAAGGATCAAGAGGGCCTGCGTACCGTTGCGGGTACCTGCGGGTCAGGACCTGATCGAAAAGGGAGAGGGGTCCGACGACCTCTACATAGTGACCGAAGGCTCCTTCAAGGTGTACGATGACACTCTGGGGGAAGATTTCGTGCACGCCATCCTGGAGCAGGGGGACATATTCGGAGAGATGTCCTTCATCGACGGGATCCCCAGATCCGCCTCGGTCAGAGCGATCTCCGACGGTTCCGTTCTGAGGATGGGAAAAGGTGAGTTCGACAACCTTCTTGTGTCCAGCCCTGACACCGCCATGCTCTTCATCTTCACCCTGGCCAGGGTCATCACCAGGAGGCTGAGGGACGTGAACGTAGCCCTCAGGAACATGACCTTCAACGAGAGCGACAGGGACACGGAGAACGTCATCAGGGAGGTCATAACCCAGATGAGACAGGCCGTGCATATCGAGCTTGACGAGGAAATCTGATTCTCAGGTCGCAGATCACATACTACTTCAGCAGAGCCGTCACCCTCCGGCCGAACTCCGCCGGGTTCTCCGGCCGGCCTCCAGCCATCACAGTGCCGAGGTCGAAGAGTATCCTCACGTAATCCTTGAGTCTGTCCCCGGACCGCTCCTTCTCGTACAGTTCCTGAAGCTTCCCGATCACGGGGTGGGTCGGGTTCAGCTCCAGAATCTTCCTCGCGTCCGGAATGTCCTGGTTCAGTGAACGCATCATCTGGCGAAGCATGTCGCCCGGGTCGCTGCGGTCACTCACGATTATACAGGGGCTGTCCTTCAGTCTCGGCGAGAACCTGACAACCTCGACACTGTCCCCCAGCTGGTTCTGCATGTACTCGAGGAGCCCGGCATATGTCTCCTCGGCATGCTTCTTCTCCGCCTTCTCCGCGTCGCTCAGGTCCCCCTCGTCCAGCTCTCTGAGAAGCGAAACCAGTTTCCTGCCCCTGTACTCCCCCAGGGCCCCGAGCATGAACTCGTCCACCGGACTGTCGAATAGGAGGACCTCTTCATCGTCCCTGCCCGCGGATTCCAGGTAGGGGGAGGACGCCAGCTCCATCCTGTCGGCGCCCGTGATATAGAAGATCCGGTCCTTCTCCTCGGGAAGTCCGTCTGCAATTGCCTTCAGGCTTTTCCTGCGGTCAAGGTTCTTCGGGGTCCACACCATGAGAAGGTCAGCAAGCTGGTCCCTGTGCTGCGTGTCGGAGTAAATGCCTTCCTTGACGAGGTCGCCGAAGCTGTCCCAGAACTGGTGATAGCTGTCCGGATCGTTCTCGAGCATGTCTTCCAGCCACCCGAGCACCTTCCCGGTGAGAGCTTTTCTTATGACCCTTACGGTCCTGTTCTCCTGGAGAGACTCCCTGGAGATGTTAAGGGGCAGGTCAC
>JAFGPK010000008.1 GCA_016936235.1 Candidatus Fermentibacteraceae bacterium
CACGATTACTAGCGATTCCAGCTTCATGCAGTCGAGTTGCAGACTGCAATCCGTACTGAGGCCGGCTTTTTGGGATTTGCTCCACCTCGCGGTATCGCTCCCCTTTGTACCGACCATTGTAGCACGTGGTTAGCCCAGGGTGTAAAGGGTCATAATGACTTGACATCATCCCCACCTTCCTCCGGTTTATCACCGGCAGTCCTGCTAGAGTCCCCGGCATTACCCGATGGTAACTAGCAGCAAGGGTTGCGCTCGTTGCGGGACTTAACCCAACATCTCACGACACGAGCTGACGACAGCCATGCAACACCTGTGTGATTCGCCCTGCTTTCACAGGGTTAACCTCTTCCCGAAGGTCGAAGCTCACATGTCATACCCTGGTAAGGTTCTTCGCGTTGCATCGAATTAAAGCACATGCTCCACCGCTTGTGCGGGCCCCCGTCAATTCCTTTGAGTTTCAGCCTTGCGACCGTACTCCCCAGGCGGGGTACTTAATGCGTTTGCTGCGGCTCTGAAGGGGTTGAGACCTCCAAAACCTAGTACCCATCGTTTACAGCGTGGACTACCGGGGTATCTAATCCCGTTTGCTCCCCACGCTTTCGCACCTGAGCGTCAGTACTTGGCCAGTATGCCGCCTTCGCCACCGGTGTTCTTCCTGATATCCACGCATTCCACCGCTACACCAGGAATTCCGCATACCTCTCCAGTACTCAAGTCATGTAGTTTCGAACGCAGTTTCACGGTTAAGCCGTGAGATTTCACATTCGACTTACAAAACCGCCTACGTGCCCTTTACGCCCAATGATTCCGGACAACGCTTGCTCCCTCCGTATTACCGCGGCTGCTGGCACGGAGTTAGCCGGAGCTTCCTCTGGGGGTACGTCAGACCTCGCTCGTATTATTAGCGAGGTTGTTCTTCCCCCCTGACAGTGTTTTACAACTCATAAAGCCTTCATCACACACGCGGCGTCGCTCCATCATACTTTCGTACATTGTGGAAGATTCTCGACTGCTGCCTCCCGAAGGAGTCTGGGCCGTATCTCAATCCCAGTGTGGCCGGACACCCTCTCAGGCCGGCTACCCATCGCAGCCTTGGTAGGCCGTTACCCTACCAACCAGCTACTGGGACGCGGACCAATCTCTCAGCGGTAGGTCCCGAAGGAGCCCCACCTTCAGTCATTCCACCATACGACGAAATGACATCTGCGGTATTAGCATCAGTTTCCCGATGTTATTCCCCACTGAGAGGTATGTTATCCACGTGTTACTCACCCGTTCGCCACTCTACTAGGAACTCCTAACGAATTAGTTATTCCGTTCGCGTTCGACTTGCATGCCTTATCCACGCCGCCAGCGTTCGTCCTGAGCCAGGATCAAACTCTCCATATATATTTATATACGGTTATTTGCCTGTATAGTCGCTATGCTTTTGTTCTGGTCCGGACCTGCCATAGCTGCAGGTCCTGCCCCTCTCGGGGCTTAACCGATTCGCGCAGGCCAGGGCTGATTCTTGCGAGTCAGCTCCGACATCACGAATCAGCTCAGCAGATCCAGCTAAGGATCTGCAAGAACCGACACGGGCCATGCTTTGCGATTCACGTCTTCTCACAGATTTCAAAGATCGGGCGCCTCTCAGCGCGAATCTATAACCTAGGACAGACTTCCTTTGTTGTCAACTCCGACTTGCTTTTCAAGAGAACCGGCCACAGTCGGAATCAACCCGCTAATTTAGCCTCATCCCAAGTGGAACCGGTATATGCAAAGAAGATTTTCGGATGTCAAGGGATGTTCGTAATGTCATGATCTGCCATGATATACCCTTCTGTCCTTTTCCCCGGGGGTCCTGGAATGACGGTACAGCTTTCCACCGGAGCGGCTTTACCGACGAGGCGGGAAACCATGACAACCGCTTCAGGCAGGTACCGTTCCGGAAACGGCATTCCGACGGTTGATCGAGTTTCTTCCGGTGACATATCGGGTTTATTATTATCAGTGCGGAAGCGAGATTCGGAAACCATGTCTTCTTCCCTGCAGAATACCGAGGAGATGATCGAAATGGAGCATCAGTATCCGGGAGGTCCTGTCAACAATGTGCCGGCGTACGACAGTATTCCAGCCATGGTCGGTAACTCGGCCCGTGTCTATGCCGAAAGGACGTTCATCACCGAATCTTCCGCGACCGGCGGCACCATCACCTACGGAGAGCTCAATGACAGGGTGGATGAGCTGGCCAGAGGGATACTGGTCCGCAGCCGCCGACCCGTTGTCGGTGTAGCGGGTTCGAACAGCATACACTGGACCGTCGCCTTTCTGGCTATCATGAGGGCGGGAGGGATCGTGGTTCCCATTGACAGGGACCTTCCCTACAGCGAGATGCACGCGATCCTGCATTTCACAAGGGCTGACATCCTCTTCCTTGACGAGAGGTTCAGAGAGGACTTCGACGCAATACTCAAGGACCGGAAGAAGTCGGTCCACCTGGTGACCATGAACTCTTCAGGCCTGTGTCAGGGGGAGACCCTGGAGGATCTGGCAAAGGCAGGGGCGTCCAGCGGCTCGAAACTGCCTGATGAATATGATGTCGGATCCCCGGCGCTCATATCCTACACATCAGGCACCATGGGCAGGGCCAAGGGTGTGGTGCTTTCCCAGAGGAACCTGCTCTCCGACCTCCGACAGATGCTCCAGGCGGTGAACCTCAGTCATTCTGAGGTTTTCCTTTCCATACTACCCCTCCACCACATGTACGAATGTGTATGCGGATTCCTCTGCCCTCTCTCCCACGGCTGCTCCATAGTGTTCTGCGGCGGCCTGAAGAACATCACCGAGGACATGAGCCGATACAGGACCACCATCATGCTCGGGGTGCCGCTGCTCTGGGAATCCATATACAGACGCATAATGTCGGGCATCAAGTCAATGAAGGGAGGCCGGCTGAAGTTCAAGCTCGGACTGGCCCTGTCCGCTGCGGCGGATTCACTGGGGGCGGATGGAGCGAGAAGGAAGCTCTTTTCGGCTGTCCATGAAAGGCTGGGAGGATGCATGAGGTTCCTGGTTTCAGGGGGAGCCGGCGTAGACCCGGAGGTGGCCGAGGGTTTCGGCAAGATGGGTTTCGTATTCCTGGAGGGCTACGGTCTCACGGAGTGCTCTCCCATACTTGCGGTCAACAGGGACACGGCGAACAGGGCGGGCTCGGTAGGTCCGCCTCTTCCTGAGGTGGAGATACGAATTGAGGACCCTGATAGCAGCGGGGTCGGTGAGATCCTGGCGAAGGGACCAAATGTGATGCTGGGCTACCATGACAATCCAGAGGAGACCGCCAGGGTCATCGACGGGGACGGGTGGTTCCGAACAGGTGATTACGGCTATGTTGACGATGAGGGTTTCCTGCACATCACGGGACGGAAGAAGAACATCATTATTGCCAAGAACGGGAAGAACATATATCCGGAGGAACTGGAACAGGCCCTGGGCAGATCGGAGTATTTCATCGAGACCATGGTCTTCGGCAGGGCATCGCAGCAGAAGGGCGAGGAAATATGGGTGATAGTGGTCCCTGATATGGACCTGTTCATATCCACTGAGGAATCCGACGGAGCGAGGATATCACCGGAATCGCTTCAGAGCAGGGTCAGGGAGGAGATAGCGGCGGTAAACTCCCGGCAGCCTCCTTACAGGAGGATATCGCGCTTTCTCATACGAACCACTGAGTTTCCCAAGACTACCACAAGAAAGATAAAAAGGCAGGAAGCGCTTAGAGAGGCGGGGCTTGAACAGGAGACAGCTTTCAGCGTATAGTTCCTGACCACCCTTGCCGATGGAGGGAGAACAGCTTCACCTTTGGAAAACAACATCAGCGATAGCGTGCCTTCGGAGATCCTTCTACGCATGACACTGTCAGATGATGTCATCCGCAGCGTGACAGCCTCGGGGGATCGCTCCGGTTCCTCTCCCCTGCTGGAGGGGGTCAGGGCTGAAGAGGCTTTCAGCTCCTGGCCGCTGGGCGGGGAATTCAGGATAGTGCAGCTCACCATAGGTCCCATCGTCTATCACGCAGCCGCCAGGATGGACTCGGACTCATCCGTTATAGTCTACTACATCGATACCGAGGACTACGGCCTGGCCAATCCGGCGGTCCCGCTTATCCGGCTCTTCCCCGACCGGCACCTGCCCCTGGTCTCCCCCGGCTTCGTGTGTCTCATGGGGTATACCCCGTGGGAGCTTTCACAGAGCGAACTCATATCATCGCTTCCCGGCGTATCCCACCAGTCCAGCGGCCAGGTAACTCTGTTAGACAAATCGGGGAAGGCGCGCAGGCTTGTCTTTTCCCGGACGACGAACTGGATGGGGGGTTCCGATTTCGTCTTCCTCCGGCAGCCCGAGGACCTGGCGTTCCCGGTGAAGGATCTGGCAAGGCTGGCTGGAATGGAGGTCCAGGCACCGGAGGACCTGCTCGCCTTCCTGGTGGACCTGCTGAAGCTGGAGACAGCGGTGCTTCTCAGCCGGTCGGCCCTGGGCTATGTACCGATCTGTTCCATGAACGTGGACATTGATACTGAGCATTTCGAGACCAGCAGCATCTTCGACCCTGACAACCTGCAGTTTCCCATCTGGGTCGACCTCGAGGAGGAGAGCTCACCCTTCGAGTTCAGGGGACAGTGCCTGGTGTACCCTTCCGGGCATCTGGTGCTGGTGGCGCCATGGCGTGGTGACGCGGATACGCTTCAGCGAAGGGTCGATGCCCTGATGCCGGCGGTGGCGATGAAGTACGACCAGTACCGTGCCACCCATGGAGAGCACCGTCTGCAGAACCTCCTTTGCGAACTTGACCTGATACTGGCGGGTCAGCCGGACCAGGATTCCCTGCGAAAGGCTCTTGAAACAGCCGCCGCCGGGTTCTCCGCCACAGTGATAGCCATCTACGGACCCGAGGAATCCGCAAGGCCGATAGCCACCAGTTTCACCGACCGGGAGACGAAGGAACTCCTGATATCCGACCGGCCCTTCGAGGAGTGCTTCGAAGATACCCACGTGACGGTCCTCAGCGATGGCTATACTCTCCTGACCGCCTGGAACGACACTAGGGAAGTCCCCTACAAGGCCGTGGACGCCTTCGGGAAGAAGCTGAAGAAGTATGAGCTGGAAAAGCTCCGCATAGACGAACCGGAGCTGCCGGACTTCTCCCAGCTCCAGGCCGTGTTCATGAAGGACACGAAGGTGCTTTGGCAGGGCAGGTCACTGGGGATATCCAACTGCTACCAGTTCTACGGCAATTCAAGGCAGTGCATCGACTGCCCGGTGCTTCATCTTTCAGTCTCCGGAAGAAGGAGCGCCCGGCTCGAGAACCACCAGGGGTACATAGAGGAGATCTTCCCTGCAGGCACAGGATTCCTGGTTTCCTGGACGAGGCTTCCCACATCCGGCGCCGCCGACTCGGCGGAAAGGGAATCTTTTCCCGGAGGAGAAGCCCAGTATACACCTGACGGTAAGATAGCCGCCTGGAACGGATGGTTCCAGGAGGCGGCGGGAGCCGGGCTCGAGCAGATAAGCGGACAGAACGCGGCCAGGATACTGAACAGGATAGGCTCTCCGGCAGTGCTTTCCCAGTACAGGGCAGCCCTGGCGGGGATTTTCATCCCCGAACCGGTGGAGTTCCTGTGGAAAGGGATGAAGTGCTTCAGCAGGATGAAGCTTCACAGGACCGGGGAGGGCATCCATCACACGGTTCTTGATTCCAACAGAGCAGGGATATGCGACGCCACCACCATAGGTCCCGGAATGATGACGACGTCCCCCGAGCCCAGGTCCCTTGCCGAGTTCCTCTCCACGGCCTGCCGAAGGGAAGACTGGGAATTCGATATATCGGGGACTACCTCGGAGGAGGGAGCACCCATCTGGTTTTCAAGAAGGGCCACGACGGACCTTCTCTCGAGGCTTCTTCACCTTCTCGCGCCCATGTGCCCCGACAGGTGGGCGGGCCTGGAAACGGGCTGGCTGGACCACACACCGGAGGCGGGAGCATTCTCCTTCCTCCCGGGGCAGTACCACGTTATCCAGTTCAAGCTTCAGGGCATGGGCATAGCCGAGAGGTCCGCCGTACTGAAGAAGCTCAGCATTATGTTCCGCGGTTTCGGAGGCTGGCTGGCTGGTTCCCCAAGCAAGGACGTGCTCCAGGTCGGCCTGCCTGCCGCCAAGAAGCACTACAGGGAGGTCGATGCCATCATATACTCACCTCTGAAGCAGTTCACGGAACTTTGCCGCGAAGCTGTCTCAGGCCTCAAATCAAGGAAGTTCCACTTCGTGGAGTCAGCCAGGGAAATGGCCGTAAGTCAGCAGACCGCGGGTGCCGTGATCTGCAGGCTGGACCAGAGCAACATACACTACGCCACGGCCCTTACCGCAAGGATACCGGGACAGCCTGTACTGGCTGCTTCCGGACTTTCCAGCGGCATACCCTCCATAACCGCCGGTGTCAGGCACCTGCAGCTTCCGGTGGACAGCAGGACGCTTTTCACAGAGATCAGGAAAACACTAAGGAGCGGATGATATGCACTTTCTCCTTGTATGCTCTATTCTCCTGGCACCATCCACCCCCGAGGAGTTCCTGAATGAGCTCTGCAGCAACAGCGCCGGAATGGCAGGGGCGGAGTTCTGGGCGGTCAGCGCGTCGAACGAGGTGCAGCAACGACTGGCCGACCCTGATTCACTCTACAGGCTTCTCCTGCACAAGGATCAGCTTACCGTCGATCCGGGGCCGAGAACTGCATTCATCGAGCAGGGGGAAACCTTCAGGGTGGAGTTCGGGGAATCCCGCTGGACATGGAAGGACCAGAACGGAAGTATCAGCAGGAAAGAGGGGCTCTCCGTGGTCATGGTGACGGATGGTCAGTACAGCTGGTCGCTCATCCCCGTCCTGGAGGAGGGTTCGCAGACGATAGGCGACCGCGAAAGGCTGATATCGGGGATAATACTGACTTTCATGATAATGGTGCTGGCCGGGGTACTGGTTGCATGGGCCAGGAGAAGGTTCATCTGAGCTGAATGACTACTTGAATCGTTCCCATTCCGACGAGAAATCGAGGATCTGCACAGGAAGGTCCTGAATAGAGAGTTCCATGGTAACCGCGTTCTCGATGAACGCCTCTACCTCCCTCTGAAGGAGTATCAGCTGGGATATGAAAAGCTGGTAACTGTTGTGGTTCTCGGACTCGACTCCGGGCAGGTCAGAGCCGGTCTCGAGTTCCTCCTCCAGCTCGCGTATCAGAGCTGACAGAGCCATTACCATTTCGGAAGCCTGATTGATATCAGTCATTTCCCTCTTCCCGTTGAAACACCCGATGCACAAGGATGATCAAGGATATTCCCCGAACCGTCAATGCGGAGGTCTCCTGAGACCTCCCCCCTAACGAGCCCGACAGCCGCGTTCATCGCGGCTTCCATCTGTTCCCGGCTCCATCCGGGGCGGTCCCATACAGGATGCTTCGCCCCTTCCATTACTATGATTCCGCCTCCGGTGATTCCTGATAGCTCAATCGAGATTCCCGGAGGTGATATCCTGTCAAGTTCACCGGTAATATAAACAAATCTAGTAAGCCGGCACCGCCCGGCATAATCCGCCGGCCTGAATTCCTCCAGCCCAAGCCTAACACCGGGCGGGAGGAAAAGTTTCAGGAGGGCTGTCCTGAACCCGCCCATCCTGCATCGGGCAGAACTGAAGAAATCACCATAAGCTCCATGGGCTATTACGCCAGCGACCTCGTCATCAATGAGCCCCGCGACCTTCAGGGCCGTGGACCCGCCCATTGAGGAACCGTAGACAACCGTCTCCGACCTCCTGAAGCCCATCTCCGATCCGGCCTGCAGAAGCGCTCCTGCAAGGTCGAGTGCCTCCTGGGGACCACCGGATGTGACAGGCACCGGATGGCCGTCATGTCCCCTCAGGGGGACCAGGAGAACGGAAAAACCCAGCCCAGCGAGAATGTCTCCAGGGTTGATCATATGATTGACGTCCCCGTGAAGCCCGTGGACCACGACAGCCAGCCCTCGATCCCCTGACCGCAGGTATCCCTTCATACGAAAGCCGTCCAGTGAGTGCAGCTCCACTTCTTTCCAGGGAGAGGGTGGAACGCGTGAAGGAGCCGGCTGCCTGTACCTGAAACGGTTGGTGAAGCCCACGACACCCGGCCTGTCCAGCCATCTCCTGAAAACCAGCCATACGAGAATGGCGGCTGCCACCCCCGTGCCCCACCCCGTCAGGACATCCAGGGGATAGTGAACTCCGAGGTATACCCTGCTGAATCCCACAAGGAAAGCCACAAGGGCGGCATACGGTATCAGGGGGGGATAGGCCAGGGACAATGTCGTGGCCAGGGCGGCGGAATTCGCGGCGTGTGAGGACGGGAACGACCTGTAGCCGTGAACATTCCCCCTGTACTCTACGAGATGGGAGAAAGACTCGTCGAAGCAGGGTCTGGGCCTTTCCACAAGTTTCTTAATGTGATAGCAGGTCTGGTCCGAAGCGGCAGCGGCGAGTATCAGGCAGAGTATGACCATCCTCGGGTTCCTTCGGTAGAGAGCCCTTCGCAGGCGGCCTCCATCAGCCTCCCTGCGGGGCGCGGTCCTGCCTATCCAGAGAAGTGCGGCCACCAGGGCAACAAGGAACGGTATCCAGTTGTCGACATTGGTCAGGAAGCGCATCAGCTGCATCAGCAGATCTGAATGGAAACCGTTGATGGACAGAAAGACCGTCCTGTCCCATGAGGGCCATAGCATCAGTCAGCCCTCGCGCCTTCGCCGTGCTTCCAACTTCTGTACCTGTCCAGGTCCGTACCTATGAACTTCACGCAGAGGGTGACAATGAACACATCGTCAATGAAGCCGATCCCCGGAATGAAATCGGGTATCAGATCGAAGGGATTCGCCAGGTAGAGCAGAGTGACGGCGATGGCGGCCAGCGAGCGGAAGGGAACCTCATACCTGCCGGTAATGGAATCCCGCAGCATCCCGTAGATATCCCTGACATCTGCCCAGATCTTCCGGAGTCCTTCGGGAATGCCCTTCCTCTCCAGATCCTCTATCATCCTGCCCGCCCTGCTGAAGGCCTGGCGTATCCGGCCCTGGTCCGCCGTATTCCTGCCTCGGTCGAATATCCTGATCAGCCTCTCCCTGTCCTGTCTTCCCGGTTCCCTCATCGGTATTCCTTCCGCAGTATTATGGAGAACATATCCACCGGACATGGACGCTGAAAAGTAGGAACTGGCAGAAGGCCCTTCCAGGGTGTTAGTTTTCACCCATGAAATACCTTGTTACCTCGCCGCCGGTGATAACTCCCTCGGAACCACCTTCCGGGGCTTTCCTGCTTGCCGGCGGCCTCGCGGCAAGGGGAATCGATGCGGGATTCCTTGACCTTTCACTGGCGTTCTTCAGGTTCGTATTCTCCCGTTCCCCGACCGGCAGGGGATACCCCGATGTAAGGTCCGCGCTGGACTACCTCAGGGGAAACAGTTCCTACACCCCCCAGCAGCACCGCACTGCTTCCGGCATACTCAATTCCGCACTCAGGAAATACTCCGACGGTTTCCCCGGATGGCGGATAACCCTCATGGACGCCGTACCGCCGGAGCCGGTCC
>JAFGPK010000009.1 GCA_016936235.1 Candidatus Fermentibacteraceae bacterium
AAGGCGCTTGAGATCACCAGGAGGAACCGACCGGAACTGCTGGACGATCAGGATGAGGAAAAAGTGAGAGAACGATTCGTCCGCTCGCTCAGGCATGCGGACCGGCAGAAGGAGCAGAACGATGGATGAGCTGATAAACAGTGTTGAGTCACCTCAGATAAGGACCGACCACCCTGATTTCAGGGCTGGTGACACGATCAAGGTGCACTTCCTTGTGATGGAAGGCGACAAGGTGAGGACCCAGATCTTCCAGGGGATGGTCATTTCCCGCAGGGGAAGCGGTATTTCCGAGACTGTCATCGTGAGGAAGATGTCCGGCGGCGTCAGCGTGGAGAGGGTCTTCCCCGTTCACACTCCCCTGATCGAGAGGATCGAGGTCACCAGGGCAGGCAAGGTCAGAAGGTCCAAGCTCTTCTTCCTCAGGGACAAGAAGGGCAAGGCCGCAAGGATCAAAGAGAAGAAGACCTACGGCACCGGGAACTGAAAACCCTGGGAACTCCCCTTTTCCTTTTCGATCGTGATTACAGGCTGAGTTACCCGGCCATTGCAGGTATCGACGAGGCCGGCAGGGGTCCCCTTGCCGGTCCCCTCGTGGCTGCGGCCGTATCGTTCCCCCCCGATCTGGAGCTGGACGGTGTCAACGACAGCAAGACACTTTCCTTCGGCAGGAGGGAAGAACTCTACCGCCTCATCACCGAACATGCCCTTGGATACTCCGTCGGAATGGTGGAATCATCAGAGCTGGACCGTGTGGGCATGTCGGAGGCTGTGAGGCTTTCTTTCCTCAGGGCGGCCTCCTCGCTGAAGGTGAGCGCCGACCTGTTCATCATCGACGGTCTGCCCGTCAGGGGGCTGGGCATTCCTGCGGAGTTCGTTGTCAGAGGGGATTCCAGGAGCCTCTCGGTGGCGGCAGCAGGAATAATCGCCAAGGTCACCAGGGACAGGATCATGATCAAGGCCGACGCCCTCTACCCCGGTTACAGCTTCAGCACGAACATGGGCTACGGGACCCGGGAGCATATGCTGGCCCTGGGGAACCTCGGCCCGTGCCCCATTCACAGACGCTCCTTCTCACCCCTGAGGGACCAGGGGCAGATGAGGCTTCCCCTTGAGTGAGATCTCGAAACGGGCGGAGTCCTTCGTCTGCCGATGGCTGGAAAAGAGGGGATGGGAGATATTCAAGAGGAACTACCGCACCAGAAGGTCCGAGATAGACATAATAGCCGTCCGTGGGGATATCACGGCTTTCGTCGAGGTCAAGTACGCGTGTGACGGTTCAGGGACCGTCACCCTTGAGAAGATAGACGAATCCAAACAGGAGCGGATCGTCCATGCGGCATCGGTTTTCATAGCTTCACATCCTCCTTCGGGACAGCTCCGCTTCGATGTCGCCGTTGTCAGGGGGTCCCATGAGGAACTCAGGATGGAAACCTATATCGAGGACGCCTTCCGGCCCTAGCACGCTCATGTTCCGGTGATCCGCACGGAGCGGATTGACGGGGGTTTGCCGGGAGTAATATCATAACCCTGCAATAACTGCCATGCCGGACCCTCGGCAATACTCAAGCTTGTCAGGGGATGGGATATGTTACAGATACTGGCAGCAGTCGTTTATGCGCTGGCCGGAGTTCCCACCGGACCTGCCGGACTCCCCCGGGACCAGGTCGAGAGATCGCCGATTGAGATTCTCCCGGCATCCTTCCATGAAGTGGCCACCGTGGCCGGGAGCAGGGGGGACAGGGTACTCATAGTGGCGGCCGAATACCTGACGGCACCTCTTGCTGCACAGCTGGCGCAGCTCCAGAGCGATATAGCCTCCGACGGCTGGACCGTGGAGATGCAGAGCATGAGCGGAGGTACCGCATCCGACCTGCGCTTCCTTCTGCAGAGCACTCCGGACCTTGACGGCGCCGTCTTCGTCGGATTCCTTCCCTGCGCATGGTACGAGGACGACTACTGGGCGGCCGAGGAGTTTCCCTGCGAGCTATTCTTCATGGACCTGGACGGCACATGGGTCGATGCTGACCAGGACAGTCTTTTCGATGGCCATACAGGCGATGTGGCCCCCGAGATCTGGGTGGGACGCATTGATGCCCATACCGCATTCGGTCCTGAGCTGTACCTGCTGGCGCAGTACTTCGAGAAGGATCACCTGTACAGGACCGGATCCATGGGGCTCAACTCCAGGGCGCTGGCGTTCAACGACGACGACTGGTCCTACTATGACGACTGCGGACTGAATTATGTATACGGCTCGTCCGGCGTGTCGGTCATCAACTCCCAGAGTCAGACCACGGCGGAAAACTACCTCTCGGTGCTATCCCAGGATTACGAGTTCGTTCACCTGATGGCCCATTCATGCCCCTGGGGACATACCTTCAAGGTGCCGGGGGGTATGTCGGGGACGGTGATGGCCCCTGAGATATCCCAGGTGAATCCCCGCACCGCCTTTCTCCAGCTCTTCAGCTGCTCCAACGCCAGATGGGTCGAGGAGGGCTGTCTGGGGAACTGGTACCTCTACGGCACCGACTCCGGACTTCTGGTCACCGGAGCCGCCAAGACCGGCTCCATGCTGGACTTCGAGGAGTACTACGGCCCGCTGGGCACAGGCCTCTGCTTCGGAGAATCGTTCCGGGACTGGTGGGAGTACGAGGCCCAGGGCGGGTTCTCATCCAATGAGGTGGCCTGGTTCTACGGCAACGCACTGCTGGGAGACCCAACGCTCAGACCCGTGGGCGGGGGAATGGCCGTCCGGGGACTGTACTTCCCCGAAGAGACCCCGGCCGATCTCACCCAGCTGTCCACCAGCCAGTTCTCGGACTGCCACCCTTCCGTGTCCGCTTCCCGTGATTCTCCCCACAGAGCGGTGGCTGCCTGGCTCAGCGGCCAGAACGGAAGGCTGGACATAGCGGCAAGGCTCTACGACGAGGCATCCGGCTGGGGACCGGTGCTCTACGTCGACCCCGACGAGTACTGGGACGTGGGCGTCTCGGCATGCTACCATGACACGTCTCCATGGATCGCATGGAGCGATTTCGAGTACGCGACCTTCAGTTACAGGATAAAGACCGCCTGCGGTCCGGGATTCTCCCAGGTGGAGGTCCAGGTGGCACAGGAGGGGTACCAGATCAATCCCGTCCTTGCCTCCACCGGAAGCCGCCTCTGGCTTGCCTGGCTGGACTGGGACGGGCAGGGCGGCGCCGTGATGCTCAAGAGCATCGACGAGGTATTCCCGGCCCAGCGTATAAGCGAATGGGGAAGCTGGTGCCAGAACCCCTGCATGTCCGCCGACGTCTCCGGCCTGGTCCACCTTGCATGGGAGGAGAGGGAGCCCGGCGGAAGCAGGATCATGTGGTCCTGCGGAGGCTCCTCGGGTTTCTCCGCGCCGGTTGAGGTTTCCTCCGGCCAGTTGTGCCATTCCCCGAGTCTGGGCAGTCGTCCCTCCGATGGCGTGACCTGCCTTGCCTGGATGGACGAGACCGGCGGTACATCCATCAGGACGAGAAGCTTCGATGGAGCGGTCTGGGAACCGGAGGAGACAGTCCATACCAGTGACCGGCGCATATCCGGCGTGTTTCTCAGCCCGCTGCCGGAGCCTGAAGCGGAGGGCCTGGTCTGGCAGGAGGGGTGCGGCCAGGACGCGAGGATAATGGCCCTTCCATCGGGAGCCTCGGAGCCTGCCCAGCTGATCTGGTTCGGCGGTCCCGCATGGTCCCCGGTATCCACTTCGGAAGAGATCTGCTGGGCCGGAGATCTTGGAGAAGGATGGGAGATCTACTGCCAGGGCCTCTCAGAGCTGGGCATCGGCCAGCAGGAGCAGGAGGAGGGGGCGCCGGCGTATCCTGTCGTGGCCTCCAATCCCGTCCGCGGGAACCTCATCATCTCCCTTGGTCCCGGCGGCCCGGATTACGGATCAGCCATCCGGATATACGACCTCGCCGGCAGGATAGTGATGGATGCCTGTGCGGACATACATGCCGGTTCCTCCATTTCCGTCGACTGCTCAATGCTTCCTCCGGGAGTCTACATGGTCATGTTCGATGACGGGGCTCCGCCGGCCAGGTTCCTCCTGCTCAGATGACCGCGGGGGCAGGAGGTCTTGAACTTTCCCCCGGAGGGGAGTACACTCTCCTCAAAGGGAACGGGGAAAGTGAATGCTTGCAGTCACCAGAAGCCTGGCCGTATACGGAATAGACTCGTACCCGGTGGAGATAGAGGCCGACATGTCCCTGGGCCTCCCCACCTTCACAATAGTAGGCCTTCCCGACAACGCCGTCCGTGAAGCCAGGCAGCGCATCCGTTCCGCCATATCGAACCTCGGGCTGAAGCTGCCCGGCAAGAGGATAACCATCAACATGGCCCCGGCCGGCATGAAGAAGGAAGGGCCCGGGTTCGACCTGCCCATAGCGGTGAGCATACTGGCAGCATCCGGCATACTATCGCCGGAGTCCGTCCGTGACCACTATTTCGTGGGTGAGCTGGCCCTTGACGGTTCCCTGAGGCCTGTCCGGGGAGTTCTGTCCATGTCCGACAGGGCCAGGCGGGAGAGGCATTCGGGTCTTGTGGTGCCTCTTTCCAATTCCAGGGAGGCTGCGGTGACCGGCGGGCAGAAGGTCTTTCCCGCTGAAAACCTGGAAAGTGTTATAGAATTCCTGAGGGATAAAAGTACTATATCACCTGCCGTATGGTCCGCCGCCGATCCCTGCAAGCCCACAGGAGCAGAGCCGGACTTCAGGGACGTAAGGGGGCAGGAGTTCGCCAAGAGGGCCATCGAGGTGGCGGCCGCCGGCGGCCACAACATACTCATGATAGGTCCTCCAGGTTCGGGGAAGACCATGCTTGCCCGCAGGCTGCCCTCCATCCTGCCTCCTCTTCTGCCCGACGAGGCCATCGAAACCACCAAGATACACAGCGTCGCGGGCCTTCTTGGACGGGAGGACGCCCTTCTCCGCACCAGGCCCTTCCGATCTCCCCATCATACCGTGTCAGACGCCGGGCTCATCGGCGGGGGAGCCATACCCGGGCCGGGGGAGGTGAGTCTCGCACATAACGGCGTGCTGTTCCTTGACGAGCTCCCCGAGTTCAGGAGGAACGTGCTGGAAGTGCTCAGGCAGCCCCTGGAGGACGGCCGGGTTACCATAACAAGGGCCGCCATGACCATGACATTCCCGGCTGACTTCACTCTGGCCGCGGCAATGAATCCCTGTCCCTGCGGTTACTTCACCGATCCCACCCACTCATGCAACTGCACCGGGCCGCAGATACAGAGGTACCTGAACAGGATATCCGGCCCGCTGATGGACAGGATAGACATTCACGTAGACGTTGCGCCCGTTAGATACCGCGAACTCTCCAGCGACCTTCCCACAGGCGAGTCCTCCGCCGAGATAAGGGAGAGGGTGGTGAGGGCGAGGGAGACACAGTCGAAGAGGTTCGCCGGTCTGCCCGGCGTGCACTGCAACGGTGGAATGACCTCATCCCTGGTCAGGAATTTCTGCAGGCTTGACCGGGAGGGGAGGGCGCTCCTCAGGTCGGCCATGGACCTGTACGGGTTCTCCGCCAGGGCCTACGACCGTATTGTCAAGGTATCGCGTACAATAGCCGACCTTGCCGGTTCGGAGGAGATCGGCCCCTCCCATATCGCTGAAGCGGTTCAGTACAGATCCATGACGGGAAATCTGTACCGGTGACCCGGCGTCTGAATACGCTTTCACCCCGGACCTTCATCCCCGGGCAGCGGGACACCGGCCAGACCCGGCAGGTCCCCGGGAGCTGAGGCGAACAGTCCGGCCTCCCTGATCATCTCTACGGTGACGGCGCTGAGAGCGTTCTTCCGATGGTAGCCCTGTTCCAGCAGGAACCTCGCGAAGGTCACGTAGAGGACCCCGTATCTCTGCCGATCATCCTCGGTCAGATGCTCCGACGAAGGCCTGAAGAGAATTTCGAAAACGTGGTTCGGCGTGACGCTGCCGATGAGGGTGTATTCGTCCTCCCCCGGAAGACGGCTGTCGTAGTGGTAGGTCCTGTGACCGTGCAGGATGCAGGGAGTGAAGCCGAGGACAAGGTGCCTTCGGTTGCCGGTCTCCAGACGGGCCTTGAAGAGGAAACCGCCCTTCTCGGTGATCGTGCCCTGGTCGTTCAGAGCCTTGAGTAGGTCCCGGGCAAGCTCAGGCCCGCCCGAAACGCCGTTCAGAGTCAGCCTGTTCATGCGGCTGGGATGCACGGGACCTCCTCCCGGTCGACGTCGTTCAGTCGACGGTTTCCGCTCCGGGTTCCGGGGCCTTCCTGCTCTGTGTCATCAGGGAGACTATGACCAGCACCAGGAAGCTCAGCGGGATGGAGACGATGCCGGGGTTGTCCAGCGGCAGCGGAGCGGATGAGGGATCCATTCCGTACCTGCTGTACATGCTGGGTGAGAGCAGGATGATGCCAACCGAGGATACGATGCCCGTTGCGATGGACGCCGCTATGCCCCTGGACGTGACCTTCTTCCAGAAGAGAACCATGACTATGGATGGGAGGTTGGCCGAGGCGGCGATGGCGAAGGCCAGACCCACCAGGTACGCCACGTTCATGCCCCTGAAGGCTATGCCAAGAAGGATGGCCACGATACCCGTACCGACCGCCGCGAACTTGCCGGCGATCACCTTCTTGTGGTCCGAGAGCTTCCTCTTGAGGAAGGTGTCGATGAAGTCGTGCGCCACGGCGCCGGATGAGGCCACGATCAGCCCGCTCACCGTGCCCAGCACTGTGGCGAAGGCTATTGCTGATATCACGGCGAACATAAGCGGGCCGAAGGACTGCGCCAGCAGGGGAGCAGACATGTTCGAGCTCTCCACGTCGATCACCCCGTTGATCATGGCGCCGAGGCCCATGTAAAGGGTGAGGATGTAGAAGAAACCGATGGCCGCGATGGCCACGATGGTGCTCTTCCGCGCGGCGGAAGGCGTGGGCACCGTGTAGTAGCGGATGAGAACGTGGGGAAGAGCCGCGGTTCCGAAGAAGAGGGCCAGCATCAGGGAGATGAAGTTGAGGCGGTCGGAGAATGTGGCTCCTTCGTCCAGGTGGAACTTCAGACCGGGGCTGAGTATCTCGTTACCGGGAGTGACCTGCTGCGTCCATATGCGGACCCGCTCTCCGTCCATGCTGAAGGCGTCCGGCACCCATAGGACGACGTCGCTCTCCTGAATGATAGCGAGGAAGCTTACGGCGTTCAGGCCGGAGACTCCATCCACCCTGTCTCCGCCCACCCGGATGTCGGCCATGTTCCCCACCGGGTAGAAGAGCTGCTCGCTCCTGGGTGCTCCGTTGTAGAGAATCGCTCCGTCAGACTGAGTCACTATGCTGAGGGCTTCGGTGAGGGTCCCGCTTTCCGGCTCGAAGTTCCACCAGTCGGCTATTCCGTCCTTCTCCAGCTTGACGTAATGGTGCCCTCGCTCGGTGTACTCGGCGAGGATGCGGTAACCCGGGTCCTCCACCGAGGTGACGGAGCCGTCGGTCACCCTCGCCTGGAGTGTGACGAAGTCGTGATAGTCCTCGTAGGGGTCCTGCTGGACTCCCTTCCCCAGAACCAGGAAGACAAGGATCAGGGAGAAGACCAGGAGCATTGCTCCCTTGAGGAACTGGACATAGGTGGTGGATGTCATTCCGGCGGTGGTTACGATGAATATGACTATGCTGCCCACCATGGTGACGCCCACCCAGTGAGGTAGGCCCAGGAGCGGTGTGACCAGCGCTCCGGCTCCCACCATCTGGGGTATCAGATAGAAGATGGAAACGACAAGGGTGCTGATTGCGGCCGCCAGCCGGATCCCCTGCGAGCCGAACCTTGCGTCCAGCGCGTCTGCGAAGGTGAACTTGCCCATCCGCTTCAGGGGCTCGGCCACCACGAAGAGGGCCACTATCCATCCTGCCAGGTATCCGATGGAGTAGAGGAAGCCGTCGAAACCGGAGAATGCTATCATTCCGCAGATACCAAGGAAAGAGGCGGCGGAGAGGTAGTCGCCGGCGAAGGCTATACCGTTGACTGACCAGTGTATGGTCCCACCGGCGGCGAAGTAGCCCTTGGCGGACTTGGTCTTCCTGCCGTAATAGAAGGAGATGCCGAGAACGGCGGCCACCACGGTGAAGAAAATGATGACAGCCAGGGGCGAGGCGGTGTAGATCATGCCTCACCTCCATCGGGGTCGATGCCGCCGGTATCGAGACGACGCTCCACCCTCGAGCACATGGCGTTGTATACAAGGCCCAGGATGATGGCGATGATAATGAGGCCGAAACCGTAGACGATGGCGAGGTTGAGGCCGAAGAGGACGGCCGACTCCATCATTGCCGGGAAGACCGTGTTCAGCAGGACGAACACGGCGTAAATGGCTGAGTAGACGAAGAAGAGCCTGAGCCCGGCCTTCTGCTTGTACTTCAGGAGTTCATCGCACTCGTGGTAATCGACGTTCGGGCCATGGTCCATTTTGTCCTCCCCGCTGTGCTTTGCTGCAAACCGTAACAGATGGATCGCCGGGAAAACCTGCGGGGCCCTGAGGGCTCCCTCGCATAAGACCTGGACCCATCTGTGTACATACATTCAAGGGGGCACGATACGTGCAGCGACGGGTGGCGTCAACGGAGAAATACACGGATTGCCGGAACGGTTTGAAATCAAGATCCATGCTCCTGATCGACCGGCGCCAGGGCTGATGCTTCTTCTCATCCATGGTCCTGAGCGTCCCGAAGGAGCAGCTACTCCCGCGCGTCCCTGGGAAAACCGAATCTATCGTTCAGATTGACAGGCAAATAGCTGGACAATAGCTTATCTGTTGTTCTAAACGGGATCAAGTTCTGTATTGTCGAGCAGAGGGGGGATCCGAATGTCAATACTGTTACTGACAGTGGCAGTTCTTTCGCAGGGGTTCATGGACCGCTCTGAAATGACGCAGATCAGCGATACTAATCCCCCCGTTATGTTACATGCCTGTCCGAACGAACCCGTACGAACATCAGCGGATTCCTTGAACGTCACACTGGTAGGCAGCTGGCCCTTCGGCATAGCATATGATGCGGAGTACGATCCGGCGGGAGACATGGTCTACTGTGCCGCCGGCGGAGGTGTTCTCGTACTGGATGTCTCGGACTCCTCAGCCCCTGTTCTTCTGTCGGAGACGATCCGCGCGGAAGACCTGGTGCTGGGACTCTTCTATGATGGGTCGACAAAGAGGCTCTACCTCGCGGCATCGGAGGCCGGGATCGAGATATGGGATGTTCAGGATGCCTGGAACCCGTTCCTGCTGGGCGGCTGTGATACACCCGGCTCGGCCGTGCAGATAACCGTGTCAGGCGGGTACGCTTATGTGGGAGACACCGGGGAGGGCCTTCGGGTCATAGATGTGTCGGATCCCTATGCCCCGTTCGAAACGGGTCATCTCGACACCAGCGGTTTTGCCCGGGGACTGGACGTCCGGGGCGCCTACGTATACCTGGCCGACGCTTACTCCGGCCTTCGGGTGATAGATGTCTCATCACCCTCCGGACCTGTGGAGGTAGGCAGCTGCCTGTCGTCAGGATCCGCGTACGATGTAGCGGTCTCAGGTGATTACGCCTACGTTGCGAACGACCTGTACGGGCTTCGCGTAATAGACATATCAGTGCCTTCCGACCCGACTGCCGTGGGCAACTGCAATACGCCGGGCTCTGCGCAAGGAGTGGAGGTCGACGGTGACATGGCGTACATCGCGGACGGTTCATCGGGGCTCCGTATCATAGATGTCGCCGTGCCTTCAGATCCCTCAGAAGTCGGGCACTGCGATACCCCCGGCCAGGCAAGGGGAATAGCCGTATCGGACAGCTGCGCCTTCGTCGCCGACCATGACGGGCTTCAGGTGATTGGCGTGGATCCCCCTTCGAGTCCCGGTATAGCAGGCAGTTATGATACTCCAGGATATGCCAGAGGTATTGCGGTGGATGGAACCCTTGCCTTCATCGCCGACTGGGAAGACGGCCTGTGGGTGGTGGATGTATCCGACCCGACCAATCCGGCGGGAGCGGGGAGCTGCGGCGGATTCGACGTATCATTTGCAGTGGCGGTCATGGACGATTATGCATATCTGGTTGATTACTCGACAGGCCTTCATGTGATCGATGTATCCATACCCTCTTCCCCGATGGAAGTGGGGAACTGCGGGACCCCGGGGAATTCCATGGATGTCGATGTACTTGACTGCTACGCTTACGTGGCTGACGGCGATCATGGTCTCCGCGTGATCGACGTCTCCATTCCCTCCGCCCCCTTCGAAACGGGTGGCTTAAGTTTCTACGACGACGCATACGGGGTCAGGGTCAGGGACGGCTTTGCCTATCTGGCTCTGGGGGCGACACTGAGGATCATCGATATCGCCAGCCCCTCGAATCCCCTGCTGACAGGCACGTGCAACTTCACATCCAATGTCCTTGCGGTAGATGTCAGCGGAAGTCATGCCTGCCTGGCAGGAGGGGACCTGATTCGTATCGTGGACGTGTCTTCGCCTGCGAACCCGGTGGAAGTCGGGAGTTGCAGCCTTCCCGGACCCTGTTACGATGTCGCTGTCTCGGGTGATCTTGCCTATGTGGTGACCAGTAACGCCGGCCTTCGGGTAGTAGATATGTCGGACCCCGTGAATCCCTTCGAAGCCGGTTACTATGTCATACCTACCACGGCGCTGGGCGTAACGGTGTCAGGGAACATGGCGTATGTCGCCTCATCGGTCTTCGGTATGCAGATATTTTCCTTCTCCCCCACCGGCATTGCCGGTGATCACGCCGCCGGGGCTCCATTCCTTTTACAGGTATCTCCCAATCCCGCCGTAGGTGTGGTATCGATAGTCGTGGAGCTCCTTGAACCCTCGTACATGGAAATGGGTGTGTATGACATGGCGGGCAGGCTGGTTGCGCTGCCGGCCGAGGGAGAATACCCTTCGGGACTGCATGTGCTGACGCTGGACGGCCTGCCGTCGGGAGCATACATGGCGCGGTTGCAGGCTTCCGGCCATACCGCCTGCAGGCTCTTCGTGGTCATCTGACACTATCTCGCTCTTCTGGATCGAGGCCCATCGCATGTTGTTCTATTGCTGTTCATTATGTTCAATAATTGATTGACCCTTCTATGATCGGGAAGGCTGGTTATGTTGACAAAGATGATCTTTAGTCTGATGGCTATTATCCTGATCATTATCCTGTGGAGACAAAGTAACGGGTACGCCTGGAGAAAGCGGTCCCCATATCTCAGTCACACTTACGAATAATTCAGGTGTGACACTGTATCTGATCATTCACAGAGCTGACGGTTACTGGTTGAAGGATATCGGAGCAGGATCCTCCTGGACCACCGGCTTCGATCCATCCGATTGCATGGTTTCCGCAGGGACGGGAACCTCTTTCCCCTTCTCATTCCCCGAGTACACAACGGGTTACGGCAGCAGGATGTACATTGGAAACACGGCCTTTGAAGGAGAGCCGGATCTTGCAACTTATGAGCACGTATACGACAAGGTCGAGATGGGCTGGAACGCGGTCTGGAACATCACCTGAGTGTATCCGCCAAATAAAGGCCGATGAGGACGACAGGGATGAGAATGTCGTCATACAGCACAGGACCGGCGTTGAGGATATTCGAATTCCTGCTTTTCTTCAGATCGACTATATGACCGTAGGCGGCTCCCCAGGAGAACACCGAGCGTCCGATGATGGCAGCCAGCCAGAAGTAACCGCAGAACCAGATCGACATTATACCCAGGACTCCCATACTCAGATTGGCGAAGGCGATCTCTCTCTGAAAAGGACTTCCCGTCGGCCATCCGATTCCCCTTGCAACTTCATCCGCCCTGAAAAAATGACCAATGAACGCGAAGATCCCCTGAAGCCCGATGTTGCTTACGATGAACGCGAATAGAAATGCGGTGACGGCATCGGTCTTCCAGAGGAGTATTTTAAGGAACCCCAGGATCACGCTGATAGCTATGAAGTATAATGGATACATAGCGTCCCCCTTTCAGCAGTCAGCAACCGGGTTGTCCAGGCCGGAGTACGACGGACCGGAACGGATCAGGTTCTATTCTGACCGGAATTCCGTCACGGGTTTACAATACCACGGGCATTCCCTGATTGCCAGGTTCATTGGGGTTCCGGCGGTTCTCGACTATACTTGTCATCGATGCGTTCCGTCCCATACGGAAGGGGTGTTCGGATAGTGAGGTACGGCTGCTTCGAGATCCGGACCGCGTGCCGCGCCTGCGGGAGGTCAATCCCCGTCAACGGACCCGTCAGACTACTAATCTGCACCGCGTGTTTCGAGGAGACCCCCGTCGATCCCCGGGTGCTTGCGGGATTCCTGAACGATTTCGAAGAGGAGTACGAAGCCCTGACAGAGGGGCAGGGGCGGGGGGGGACACTGATAAGCGGAAGCGGGACCTTCAAGTACGGCTACTGGAAACTTCCGCCCCGCTGCAGTTCCTGCAGGCATCCGCTGCCGGTTCCCGATGGTCCGGGAGTATCTTCGGTAACCTGCTCTGAGTGTTCCACGGTCCATTACGCATACCCGGTCCCGGATTGGCTGCGGGAGCCGGCGCCCTCCGCCTGGCTCTGCATCACGCCGGAACCGCCTCCGGGAAGGGAAGAGCAGGGCTCCGGAGCTATGGGGGACGGGTCAGAGCAGCCGGTCGTGATGTCATGTCCCCAATGCGCGGGAGCGGTATCGATCTCCGCGGATACCGGGAGGGTAATGAGATGCGATTACTGCGATTCAGAGGTCTACATACCCGATGCGGTCTGGCTCAGGGTCCATCCGGTGGAAAGGACCAGGGAGTGGTTCGTGTCCTTCCAGGGTAGGAACATCCGGCAGCTCCGGACCGAGAGACGCGCCATGGATGCCGGGGCGGAGAAGAAGGAGCTGAGGACCTGGATGCTGAGGAATGCTCCCGGGATGGCGTGGTGGAAGATGAAACCGATCCTGTCAGTCCTCGGAGCTTTTCTGCTGGTCACGGCGGCCGTGAGCCTGGTATTCACCTTTCCGGGAAAGCATTCCGGGGACTTCCTCCGGAACTTCTCCCGGGCGGCTCCTTACACCTTGACTCCTGCGGCGGTCCTGGTCCCCGTGGGTTTCGTTCTTCGTATGATGTTCTCGGCGAAGATCGGGAAGCGAAGGAAGTGCAAGCAGGCTATGACGGCTCTCGCCGGGAAGCATGGCTGGAAGCACGAGTCCGCCGGCTACGGGAGCACGCTCGGGAGCATCAGCGCGAAGTACCGCGGCAGGGAAATAGAGATCGACCCCGGTGGTGAATACGCCATCACCGTCGAGATAAACCGTTCCCCGTTCTATCTGAAGACCGAGCCCCCCGGCTACCCGCAGGAAAGTGTCCGCCGCTTCACCACAGGAGACGGTTACTTCGACGGTCTCTTTCCCGTCCGTTACGCTGAGCCGAAGATGGCGGAGAGGATAGAGAGATCGCCTGAAGGCGCCGGACAGTCGCTGGCGCCGGTCTACCGGTTCCTGGAAAGATGGGGCGGAAGGCTGGGCAGACTCATCATAGACGGGTCCGAAGCCGGAGTGCACCTGAAACCCGGGCATTCGGAGTTCATGGACAGCGGGACCAGATTCCTGCTCGTCGACGACATCGAACCGCTTCTCGAGGATATGACAATACTGGCCGGAGGTATCGATGCCCTTG
The DNA here is from genome assembly GCA_016936235.1 of Candidatus Fermentibacteraceae bacterium. Taxonomy (GTDB): domain Bacteria; phylum Fermentibacterota; class Fermentibacteria; order Fermentibacterales; family JCC-6; genus Aegiribacteria. Next base: position 13,692 of record JAFGPK010000009.1, read on the forward strand.
CCTCGGGGAGGGATACTGAGCTTCCGGAATGATCTCGTGAGACGTTCCCGTTTTCATGGAATGCCGTCAGGACCCCGTCCGCCCTCAGACCTTTAGCGCTTCAAACCCGGACTGGTCAGGACCCGCCTATCCTTTCTATTCTATGTACGTACTTGAGGAGATCCGGAAGTCGGTCACGGGGGATTGGACCTTACGATCAAGGAGTCACTTTGAATATCAGACTTTTGCTTACTGTCTTCTCAGCAGTGTTCATAGCCGAACTGGGAGACAAGACCCAGATAGCCACCATGCTCTTCTCCTCGGACAGGGAGATAAGCAGGCTCACAGTTTTCACGGCTGCTTCGGCAGCCCTGGTCTGCTCGACACTCGTTGCGGTGCTTGTCGGAGGGTCGCTGTCCAGGCTTGTAAGCAGGAGGGCACTGACCATTGCCGCCGGGGCCGTGTTCATTCTCATCGGCGTCTGGACTCTGGTCCAGGGCATTCGGGCTTCGGCCTGAGGGGGAAAATGAAATACATACTGCTTCTTTCGATGGTATCCGTGGTCTTCAGCGGGAGCGCCACGGTGCTTACCGACGATGTCGATTCCTATTGCTGCGGTCTTGCCGTCACGGACTGGGGCGCCATCATCCATGTGAACGGAGAAGGAGAACTGTGCATACTGAACCCCGACTATTCCGGAGGCCCCATCCGGATGTTCCTGGACTGGGGCACCGCCCTGGATGGGTGGGGAAGCCTGTCCCGCGTGGGCAGTCTGGCCGGCAGTCCGGATGGAAGGTTCCTGTGCTTCACTCAGGTGGTCGCAGTGCCGGATGAGTACTACTCCGACGATGCGCAGTACATCCCGTATCCGGAGATCGTGGCGGTCTGCAGGTCCGACGGTACCTCTCTCAGGGTCATGGGGCTCTCATTCGACGTTGGGAGCGGCCCTCACTTCGCCTTCACCGGCGATTCAAGATTCGTCTACGGAGGTCCCTGGCTCGAGTGTCTTCCCACGCCGGCTGATTTCATTGAGTATTTCTCCGGCGACGGGACCGGTCGGTTGGAACCATGGCTCATGATGGACGTGGATACAGGAGAGCGAAGCGGCGACCCTTCTGTAATAGGGGACGGTTTCATCGAGAACCCTTATTCTGACCTTGTGGCCGCCGGATGGTACCCGCCGAACACCATCGTCGACATCAGGACCCAGGAAGTGCTTCTGGAGGACACCTCTTCCAGCAGTCCCGCCATCGTGGAGCAGTGGGTCCTGCCCGATGCCGGGCTGGCGCGGACCGATGACGGACGGCAGGTCCTCCGCTACGCGGACGGCAGGGAGACGGTGAATCCCGGTCCCCGGGTCGATGTCTACTGCGGGCTTGCCGATGGGAGGTACATCTTCACCGAAGACGGGGGAGAGTCGGTGATGCTGGGAGGTATCGACTGGTCGGACTTTTCCTCCACCTGGTCCGTGCCTCTCCACTCGCTTGACGGTCTGTACCCTGGAAGCATCATGAAGGAGATCCCCGATGGCACGGGAGTGGTCTTCGTCGACGGGGGTTCGCTGAAGCTGGCGCAGCTGCCCTGATGGGATCAGACCTTCCGTAGTTCTCTCTGTCCGGATGTGTTCACCGGACACTGAAGGCAGTTGCCCAGGAGTCTTCCGCGATCCACGCTCTCCCTCAGCCGGCGGTAGGGCTCGCCGTCCCAGATCTCCGCGAAACTCTCCCGGGAAAGGTCGCCGAGCGGTCGGGACGTGTCCCAGTAGGGACAGGGGTTCACTCTCCCCTGGGGATCGATGTAGACCCAGCCGGAGAGGTACGGACATCCCCCGCCTCCTCCATCGGGGGTCGCGGGGACCAGTTCCACACCAAGCCGTGAAGCCCCGGCACTTGCCTCATCCATGATCGAAGCCACTTCCTCTGAGTCCATTTCCAGCACCTGGCCCGACATGTCAAGGCCGTGGTAGGGTACCAGGGGGACGACTCCCACGGAAACGGCTCCAACTCCGGCCGCGAGTTCGATGACTTCGGGAAGCTCCCGGAGGTTCGACCTCTGCAGTGTCATGCTGAAGGCAACCATGGGGAACCTGCTTCCCCTCTCGTCGCGAAGCCTGACCAGACGGCGGACATTGCCGAGAACCCCTTCCAGGTCCGCGCCGCCCCTTATCAGGGCATGGGTACCTGGGGTGGAACCGTCTATGGATACCGTCAGGGAAGTCGGGGGAGTGCCCAGCAGCGAGGCTGTCATGTCTCCGCTCATGAGGGTGCCGTTGGTGACTACCTCTCGGACCGGCACGTCGGCCCGGTACAGCTTTGCGAGGTAATACGGAAAGCTGTCGTTGCAAAACGGCTCGGCGCCGCAGGAGAGCCCCACCGTCCATGCCAGGGGGAAAACCTGGTCCTCTATCCTGCGGAAAAGCTCCGGGTCTATATCGGCCCATTCCCGTTCCGGATCTTCGTCCGACAGCCTCATCGGGCACATCCTGCACCTGAGGTTGCACCTGTTGGTGGTGTCCATCCTTACGGTGAGGAAGCGTTTTCCGGTCCTCATGCGGAAACCCGGGAACCTCGTGGACCTGCGCAATACCCTCCTGATCAATCCGGAGATCATGCCCAGCCGGACCTCGCCTTCTCCACAACCAGCGCGGCGGAGTACACGGCAGCGGCGATGAGAATGATCACGGCTCCCGGGGGCAGGTCCAGGAGAGCGGCCAGGAAGAGGCCCGCGATGCTGAAAAGCGCTGCGAGAACCGATGACAGGACCATCATCTTCCAGAGGCTGCCGGTGAACATCTCGGCGATCGCCGGGGGTATCGCCAGCATGGCGATGACCATTATGAGTCCCGTCACTCTCATCAGCAGCACCGCGGTCAGGGCGGTGAGTATCAGGAACACCACCATGAACAGCGTGACGGGAACGCCCTGGAGCCTGCTGTACTGCTGGTCGTAGGCCACCGCGAGGAATTCCTTGTAGAAGCCCGCCACGACTGCGAGAATGACCAGGTCAAGGATCGCGGCGTAGAGTATGTCCGTGGGGGATACCGCCAGCAGGCTTCCGAATAGCCAGCTCATGAGGTCGGCTGTGTAGGTGCCTGACAGTTTGATCAGCACGAGTCCCGTTGCCATTCCCGTGGCCCATACCGCCGCCATGGCGGTGTCCGCCTTCCTGCGGCTGCGTGAGGATACCGCCGCGATACCCATGGAGGATATCACCGCGAAGCCCGTGGCTCCCAGGAGGGGGTTGAATCCGGCTACATACGCCAGCCCCAGTCCGCCGAAGGACGCGTGGGCAATGCTTCCCGCAAGGGCTGACATCCTGTTTACAGTCACCAGCGTACCTATGATGCCTGCGGCGATGGAGGCGAGAAGGGATACCGCCAGGGCATTCTGCATGAAGGTATAGGAGAGTATGCCCATCAGTCCTGCACCTTTCCGGATCTTCCCAGGACCCGGTGCGGTATGCCTCCGTGGGAGATGAGCTCGAAGGGGCATCCGTAGGCCCTTGCCACCGATTCGGAGGAGATCGAGTCCCCGTGGCTTATGAGAAGCCTGTTTATGCACGCTATGTTCTTCACATGCGAAGACACAGCTCCTACGTCGTGGGTCACGAGGACCACGGTCAGCTCTTCGTTCAGTTCGGCGAGCAGATTGAAGAAGCTTTCCTGTGTCTCATGGTCCACGCTGGCCACGGGCTCGTCCAGCAGCAGTATCTCCGGACTCCCGGCAAGGGCCCTTGCTATCAGTACGCGCTGTTTCTGACCCCCAGAAAGGGAGTTCATGTCTGATCCCGCCAGTTCCCCCACATCGAGGCGTTCCAGGTTACGGACCGCCGCCTCCCTGTCGCGCCGGCCGAACCTGCCGGGCCTCCTTGCGCTCTGAAGGCGCCCCATCAGCACCACGTCCATGACCGTTATCGGGAAGGTCTCCTCCGGGATCACCTGGGGCACGTAGCCCACAGCGCCCCTGGACCCGTCCGGTGTACCGCCCAGCACCGTCACCGTTCCCTCCCACGGGACCAGCAGTCCCAGCATCACTTTGAGCAACGTGGTCTTACCACCCCCGTTGGGCCCGATGACGGCCAGGAAATCGTTCCTGCAGACTGTAAGGTCGATGGCATCTATCACGGGCCTGTTCCTGTCGTAACCCGCCGTGACCCCGTCCAGCTCTATGACCGTTTCAGGCCCGGGACAACCGTTCATCGAGACTCCCTTCCGGCAAGCCGTTCCGCAACGCGGAGCAGGTTGTCCGCCCAGTCCCGGGCCAGGGGGTCCAGATGCGATACCTCACCGTGGATCTCCGACGCGATGGCCCGGGCGGAAGAAGTGCTGAACTGAGGGGATACGAATATCGTGGAGATGCCGTTGGCCCTCGCGTAGTCCACGAGCAGGGCCATTTCACCCGGCGACGGTTCGCTCCCGCCGCTCTCCACGGGCACCTGGATCAGCCCGAACTCGTCCGCGAAGTAACCCCAGGCGGGGTGGAAGACCATGAAACTCCTTCCGGAGAGGGTGTCCAGGAGAGAGTGAATGCCGTTCTGAAGAGAATCTATCTCCCGCTGGAAACTCTCCAGGTTCTCAATGTAGAAATCGGCCGCCGACGGGTCGATGGCCGCAAGCTCCCGGGCCATGACAGAGGCCTGGCTCCTGACGAGCTCCGGTGAAAGCCAGACATGGGGGTCGGGGGAGCCCTCATCATGGGTATGCCCCCGGTCACCGTCGACGTCATCGAAGTCAAGCGACTCGATGGAGTACCTTCCCACAGGCCGCCTCTCTATCTCCGATATGGTGCTCACCACCCTCAGGTCCGGGTTGGACCCTGTGAAACGAGGCAGCCAGGGTTCCTCGAAGGCCACTCCCACGGTGAACCAGACCTCCGCCTCGCTCATGGCCCTCATGTCCGAGGGCGACGGTTCATAGGTCGCCGGGCTGGCTCCCGGCGGGACCACCACGGTGACTTCGACCCTGTCCCCCCCCACCTTCTCAAGAAAGTAGCCCTGGGGAAGAACGCTTACTGCGGCGGAGATCGGCGAGTCCGAAAAGCTTCCTTCGGCGAGCGATGCGGCTTCACGGGGACCTCCGCTGCCGCAGCCCGCGGTGAAGAGCGACATCGACGCGGTAGTGAGAAGAACTGCCGGTATCAGTTTCCCTTTGATGAGCATCTTCCGCACTTCCCCTCCAGAAAAAGGTCTGAACCGGCTATGATGAACCCCCCCGATCTCTCCATCTCCCTGAGGAAATCCTCCGGGAGCCTGTACCTGACGGGAAACCGCCTTCCGCAATCCTCGCACCTGAAGTGGCCGTGGTCGGGGTAGAAGGACCTCGAGCACCTGTATCTGAGCGCACTCTCCTCGCTCCTGTCCGGTCTGAGGAAACCGGCCCCTTCCAGGGATGCGAGGCACCGGTGCACCGATGAGATGTGCGGGCTGCCGGCAAGCTCCCCCAGGATCTCCCTGGCGGACAGGCCGCAGGCGCCTGAGAGGAACAGGCATACGATCTCCTTCTTCAGAGGAGTCATTCGCAGACCCTTCTCCCGCAGTCTTGCCCATATGTGCTCCAGGTCCATGAAACCTCCTTATCGCAAAACATTTGCATTACTATAAACGATCCCCGTGTGACAGCAAAGGCATGTTTCCTCATATTCCCTCAACCGGGAGGTGGATTTGGACTTGTCGATGGAAACCGTCAGGGACAACCTGGAACTGGCGCGGGAACTCGTAGGTAAAGCTTTAGGTTCCTCAGGGGAGGATGGCCGTGATGTAAGGATCATGGCCGTGACCAAGACGCATCCCCCGGAGGTTGTCACAATGGCTCTCCGTGCCGGGGTCAGGCTCATAGGCGAGAACCGTGTGAGCGAGGGGGGAAGGAAGATCCGTGCCGTAGGCGCGGAAGCGGCGGAATTTCACCTGATCGGCCCCCTTCACACGCGGGAGGTTCGCCAGGCGGTCCGGGACTTCCACTGGATCGATTCGCTGGACAGGGTGAAGATAGCAGGAGAGATAGCCAGGAGGACGGTGGACAGGGATCAGGTCCAGCCTGGTCTTCTCCTCGAGGTGAATACCTCAGGCGAAGGCTCGAAGCTGGGTTTCCAGCCGGATGCCGGGCTGCTGGAAGAGGTGCTGGGACAGATGGCGGAACTGGGCCTGAAGGTATCCGGGTTTCTCACCATCGGCCCGCTGAACGGGTCCCTCAGTCGAGTCAGGGAAGCTTTCGCTCTTCTTCGGGATCTCCGGGACAGGCTCAGGGAGAGATGCTGCGTGCCTCTGGATGAATTGTCCATGGGAATGAGCGACGATTTCGAACTTGCGGTGAAGGAGGGGGCGACCACGGTGAGGCTGGGCAGGTTCCTGTTCGGAGGGAGAAGGAGGATCTGACGGAATTGACTTGCCGGGATGCGGGACTATTATCATTCGAGGAAGAACCCGCGTGTGCGGTGCTCAAAGGTGCTTTTAACGGGGTTTCACAAACGGGAATGGAGAATCACCTTGCGTATAACGCCACTGGACATTAGAAGGCAGAACTTTCGCAAGACCATGCGGGGATACGATGTCGACGAGGTGGAGGCATTCCTCGAGATGGTGGCATCGGCCTGGGAGGAACTGGTGGAGAACCTGGAGAAAGCCGAGAAGGAGCTTACCGTCCTCCGGGCCAGGGCTTCCGACTTCGACCGCATGGAGGGGGCCGTGAGGGATGTCCTTGTGCAGCAGCAGCAGAGTGCCGCCCAGGCCCGCAAGGAAGCCGACAGGGAGGCGGAACTCATCATAATGGATGCCGAGGTGAAGGCCTCGAACCTCATATCCGAAGCGCGCGAGAGGGTCCAGGTGCTTACGGAGACCATAAGGGAACTTCAGGACAGGCGGCTCTCGGTGCTTTCCCAGATCAGGTCATTCGTCGATTCCCAGGGCAAGATGCTCGACATGGAGGAGGGCCGCATCAAGTCCGAGATGATACCTGAGGAGGAGAAACTCCCCGGTGAGGAGAATGGCGACTCGCCGATGCTGGAACTCACGGAACTCTGAACCTTAGGATGGAGAACCTTCTATGAGCCTCCTGCCTCTGCTGCTGGCCCTCTCCGGGATTCCGGCGGGATCGGACGAAGTATTGCCGATGGACCCGGTGGAAGTCGGTCCCGCGCAGACCGTGATGACCTGGGAATGCCCCCGGCCGGTCCCCCTTGGTTATGCCGGCGAGGATCTGATCGGATACACGGCCCCCGGCTGCTCGTTCTCGGGACCTGACGGCAGGGTCCTCCTGCCGTGCAGGGATGTCATGCTGGCAGTCCCCCCGGGGGCCGAGATAGCTCTGGAGGTGCTCCCGGAGGGAGTTAGAACCCTCGGCCGGTCGACAACGGTGGCAAGGGTCGACGTCTCCCCGGAAGGCGCTGATGTGTACAGCGCCGCGCGGGAAGGCACGGTTCCTTCATCATGGGGCGAGATACTTGATACAGGGCTGTTCAGGAGGTCCGGATTCGTCCGACTGAGGCTGCACCCTGCGGTGATGGACGCCGGGGGCCTGGTCACGGCCGACAGACTCAGGGTAAGGGTGAGTTATCCCGACGCCGGCAGACCGGCACCTGCCGGAGGAGTATCGGGCATTATCTTCGATGCGCTCTTTCAGGGAGGTGATCTCGTATGGGAGACACCAAGGACAAGGCAGGGGCCCGGCCCGTTCTGGGGTCTGCCGTGGTACGCAATTGAAGTCGATACCGCAGGTATCTATAGAGTAGACTGCTCCGATGTCCCCCAGGCCCAGGGAACGCCATCGTCCAGCCTGGCGCTTTTCTGCGGAAGAGGAAGGGACATGGGTGATACGCCCTGGGAGGTAGTCTACTCACCGCTGCCGGTGCCCATCATGGTCGAGGACGGCGGCGACGGGTCCTTCGATCAGGGGGACAGCTTCTGCTTCTTCGGTCGGGGACTCGCATGGTGGGAAACCCTGGGCCAGATCATGCCGGACCATTACGATCATATGTTCGACGACCGCAACACTTACTGGCTTTCATGGGGCGGGGAGGACGGGAAGAGGATGGAAGTGCAGGACGGTGTCCTCACAGGAGCTCCCGCCATGCCGGACACTTTCCTCTGCCGGAACCATTACGAAGAGAACATCGAACGGTGCAGGGGAACGGTGAGTTTCCTGGACGACTGGGCCTGGATGCGTTCCGAGGGCAGCTCGGACAGCTGGCACTATTTTGATTTCGATGCTCCGGGAGCCACGGGCAGCGGTCAGCTCAGGATGAGAATAGCGTCAACAAATAGCATACAGCACCGTATCCGTATCTTCGTCAACTCGCAGCTGATGTGTGATACCACATGGAACGGCACCGGTTTCTTCCAGCCCGTCATCGATGTGAGAGGGTTCCAGCCGGGAGGCAACAGTCTGGCGCTGCAGATAGTCCGGGAGTTCGGCAGCGACATCATGTATCTTGACTGGTTCGAGGTATTCCCGTGGTCCGGAAGCACCGCCGCCGGCCTGTCGCATGTACCGCTGGAATGGTGGCACCTCTACGACAGGCAGGAATTCACCTGGGAAGCCGGGCTGGAGAATTCCCTCGTCTTCCTCGTGGGAGGGGACACGCTTGCCCACAGGATAATTCCCGACGATCCTCTCCGCTTCGAGTTCCAGGTCCCGGGGTCGTGGCTGTCGAGGGAGCTGTGGATAGTCGATGAGGATGCCGTGCCTTCGCCGGCGGAGGTCAGGTATGAATCGCCCGGCAGGATCATGGGCTCCGCGGGCGGGGCTCAGTGCGTCTATGTGGCCGCTGACCAGTTCCTTGACGATATCGATCCCCTTGCCGGGAGGGAGGGAGCCCTCTCTTTCTCTGCCACCGAAGTCTACCAGGAGTTCAACGGCGGGGTCCGGGACCCCGGGGCGATCAGGGCCATGGTCTCCTACATTGTGGATAACTGGGACCCGATACCCTCCGACCTCGTGCTCGTGGGGGGAGGCACCTGGGACCCCAGGAACTTTGTATCGTCGAAGATATCCCACATCGACATCCAGTACATCGGAGTAACGAACCTCGTCAGTGATGACGAGTTCGCCATCACAGAGGGCTGCAGCGTTCCCCAGCTGGCGGTTTCGAGGATAGGCACTGGAAATGCCGCGGATCTCCAGATGGTGGTGGAGCGTTCCTGTGAGTACCGCGAAGGGGGAAACAGGGGAACCTGGCAGACCATCGTGATAGGAGCGGCGGATGACGAGCTTTCACCCCTGCATTCAAGCGACGAGAGGTATCATACGCAGGAAGTGGAAAGGCTTCTCACCGATTCACTGCCCGGCGTTCTCAGACCCGAGAAGCTCTACATGATCTTCTACGACTGGAACAGCAGCGGTAAGAAGCCGGAAGCCAGATCCGACTTCATAGACCTGTGGAGCCGGGGGGCTCTTGTGGCGTTCTATCAGGGTCATGGCTCCTTCGACCAGCTGGCCGACGAGGGTCTCCTCTACCTTGAGGACGTTGGGCTCCTTGCCTGCGGTCCCCGCCTTCCTGCGGCCTTCTTCGGCTCCTGTGACGTTGGCCGGTTCCAGAACCCTTCCACCGAATGCATCGGGCAGCAGGTGACCACCTCTCCCGCAGGCGGCGCCATAATTGGATTAGGAGCTTCGGACAAGACCACGGGTCCCCTGAACGAGATCCTCATTGGGCGGATATTCAGCCACCTCTTCACCAGGCGGGAGTCCTCGATAGGGATGTGCGTGCTCATGGGCAAGATAGACGCGGGTTACAGCACCAACAACGCCCAGTACATCCTCTTCGGTGACGGCAGCGTTCCCCTGGCCTACCCATGGGACACTTTCGAGATCGACGGCGACTCCCTCTTCGCAGGAGAGCGGAACTCGGTCACTGGCACCGCTCCGGACCAGGGGCTTTTAATGGTGGAAGCCTGGGAATCCTGCACTCCTGACACATATTACACCTTCAGGGAGCACCTTCCCATCGGCTATCTCACCATTCCCGGCAGGTTCTTCTCCGGGACCGCGGTGGCGGGACCGGGTTTCTCAGCCGAGATGTTCGTCCCCATTGACTCCGATACCGGCCGATTGGCAAGGACCCAGCTTACCTTCATCAGCGGACAGGGACTGGCGGCTTCTTCCACATACCCCGCCAGGCTTCTCAGAGGCAATCCTTCGGCGGATGCCCAGGGTCCCGAGATCGAGCTCTGGATCGAGGGGTACAGGAACTCCGCCAGTCCTGAAGTATCAGGCGAGATAGTCGTGCGCGCCCAGCTCTCGGACAGTTCCGGGATAAACCTCCTCGGGAACGTGGGACTTCAGCTGGCCCTCTATATCGACGGGACGCCGCAGGATGTGTCGGATTACTTCGAATACAACAGGGGCTCCAGCACCGAGGGAAACCTGAGCTGCGGCATCGGGGTCCTCGAACCCGGAGGACATACTCTGGGCCTCAGGGCCGCGGACGGCCTGCTGAACATCTCCGAAGCGGAGATGGATTTCTCCGTGACCCAGGACAACAGTTTCGGGATCTTCGATGTATTCCCGTACCCGAATCCCTGTTCTGACGGCACGTCCATAAACTGGACCCAGACCTCCCCTGGGACGGTGGAGATTTCCTTCTATACCGTGGCCGGAAGACGGGTGGCCCGTTTCGGGAACATCGAGGGTGGTGCAGGATATAACCAGTACTGGTGGGACTGCCGGGATGCTGACGGAGATGAAGTCGCCAGCGGTGCTTATATTTTCCTGGTGTCCGCGGCTTCCTTGTCGGAATCCGGCGATGCATCAGAGGTCACGGGGATCATGGCCGTCATGAGAGAATAGTGGAAGCAGAACATGAACCGCCATGGAATTATATGGCACGCCATGCGTCGGCAATGGCGCCGGAACCTGACCCGCGAATGCAGTGTTCAGTATTCTGATGAAATAACATAATGCCGAAGCAGGACTTCGGTGCTTTGCAGGAGGAACCATGATAAAAGGACTTTTTATCTGTACCGTTGTTCTGGCTCTGGCGGGTGTTTCCTACGGGTCCACCGCCAGCGTGATATGGATGACCATCACTCCCGGCGCCAGGCCCAATGGCATGGGAGAGGCCTTCACGGCCCTGGCGAATGATGCCACGGCTTCCTACTGGAATCCCGCCGGCCTTGCCTTTGCCGACACTTCCGCCCAGGAGATAACGCTTCAGCACAGCAACTGGCTGCCGCAGCTGGCCAATGACCTCTACTACGAATTCCTCGGCTATTCCAACTACATTGACGGCTGGGGAGGCGTGGGGGGCAACATAACGTTCATGTCCATGGGAGAGCAGCTGGAGACAACCGAGTCCGGGCAGGAACTCGGCGAGTTCTACTCCTACGGAATCGCCGCCACCGGCTCCTTCGGCACCGAGGTCGCACAGGGCGTTTCGGTGGGACTTGGCCTCAAGTTCATCTACGACCACCTCTACTACCAGGATTCGGGCAAGGGCACTTCCTTCGGGGCGGACCTCGGAGTGCTCTACCGGCTTCCGATGCAGCAGCTGGGCATCCAGAACATAGGGCAGATCAACATCGGAGCCTGTCTTTCCAACCTGGGACCCAACATGAGCTACGGCGGGAATACCGAGAACAACCCTCTTCCCCGGACCCTCAGGGCGGGCCTTGCCTACATCCCCTTCGACAGCCACCTCTCCAGGCTCCGCTGCACCGCCGACTACAGCAAGATCCTGACTAATGTGGAGGACGGCCTGGGGGAGGAGTTCAACGAGAACAAGTGGGGCGCGGGGGCGGAGTTCTGGTACTACGACCTTCTGGCTCTGAGGGCAGGGTACATCCACGACACCGAGGGCATCTCGACGATACAGGGGCCGACGTTCGGCGCCGGTCTGCAGTACTCCGGATTCCAGCTGGACATGGCCTTCATACCTGTGGAGGAGAACCTCCAGGGCTCCGGCAAGTACAACTCCAAGTACTCCCTTTCGGTTAGATTCTAGCCGCCGATGGCCAGGATCCTTCCTTCAATACTGCTGGTCCTGACGGGAGCCGCCGCTGCGGCTCCCCCCCTGGTGACCGGGATTATGCCCCCTCTGCACGAAAGGCCTTCCGATGGGAGGGCAATAACCGGACCTGCCTCGCGCGACGGTACCGACGAGACGATGAACGTGTGCATGATAAGGGTCCAGTTCCTCGAGGACTTCACGGAACTCACCAGCGGCAACGGCAGGATGGACCTGGATGCGGACCCTCCCCACGACCGGGTCTACTTCCGGACGATAGCCGACGATGTCTCCTCCTATTATGAGGATGTCAGCGGCGGAGAACTGGTCCTGGAAATAGACATCTACCCGTCGGAGCTTGACGGCTGCTATACCGCGGACCACCAGATGATGCATTACGGAGACGACGCGTATTATGTTGAAGGCTCATGCCTCCTGCTTCACGACGCCGTGCTCCTCGCGGACCAGGACATCGATTTCAGTCAGTACGACGCTGTGATAGTCATTCACGCAGGATCGGGCCAGGAAGCGGACATCTACCGCAACAGCCCTGGTGACATAGGCTCTATTTTCCTCACCCTCTCCGATCTGACGTACTACCTCCCGGGAGCGGGTCAGGGCTACAGAGGCATTCCCACGAATGACGGGGTATACGTCGCCGAGGGCATGATCGTGCCGGAACAGGAATCCCAGGACGGTTTCGGGCTGGGCGTCCTGGGCACGATAGTCCACGAGTTCGGCCACCAGCTGGGGCTTCCAGACCTTTACGACACCTATACCGGCAATGTCGGAGTGGGAGGCTGGGACCTCATGGGCTACGGCCAGTGGATGATGAGCGGCTACTGGCCTTCAGCTCCGGGCGCCTGGTGCAGGATCTTCCTGGGATGGGACTCTCCGAAGGAGGTGGATAGCGGAACATTCACCCTTGCTCCGGACGATTCCATTCTCATGGTCCCCCTCAACGGGACCGAGTACCTCCTTATAGAGAACAGGCAGCGGGACCCGGACGGAGACGGGATGTGCGGGGTGGACGAGCACGACTTCGGCCTGGCGGGTTCCGGGGTGCTCATATGGCACATCGATCAGACACGGCTGGGCGACTACGTGGGAGCCAACATCGTTAACGTGGATCCTGACCACAAGGGCGTGGACCTGGAGGAGGCGGACGGGATACAGGACTTCGACTATTCACTGCCGGACATCTACGGATACGAGGGAAGCGAGTTCGACCCCTGGTTCCCCTCGGGCTACGCATGGGAGTTCTCTCCCTCCTCCGAACCCTCCAGCGACGCCAGCTGGGGCGGCAGGACCTTCGTGACCGTGGAAGTACTGGACGATCCGGGGAACCAGATGGACGTGAAGGTCACAAGGTCCACCGTATGTCAGGGATGGCCGGTCCATGCCGGCCCCCTGGGCTACGGACCCGTGCTCTGGGAAGATGCCGACGGCATGGACGACAGGCTTGTGGTGACCACTTCCACCGGGATAGCACTCGCTTACGGCATCGATGGGGAAGGACCCCAGTCAATGGGTCTCGGGATCACGGCTCCGCCAGTGGCGGGGAGTCTCTCCGGAGGCGATCAGTTGCTGCTCGTCTGCGGGAACGACGGCCGGGTACATCTTCGGGACCTGGAGTGGAACGAGCCCGGCGGATGGCCGGTCACGCTCCCCGGAGGAGTCATGGGGGTCCAGGCGCTGATCAGTTCCGGACTGGGCATCGTGGCTGTGGCTGATAACGATCAGAGAATACACATGTTCGACGAATCAGGCGAGAAGGTCAACGGATGGCCCGTGCAGGTTCAGGCGCCCGTGACCGGACTGGCCGTCTACCCTGATGGAGAGCGGCCGGGCCTTGCGGCAACCACGTCTGACGGAAGGGTGCACCTCTGGAGACTGGACGGACGGAAGGCGGAGGGTTGGCCGGCGGCCCCGGGTGAAGAGAACATCAGTATCCCGATGGCCGCCGACATAGACAGGGATGGAGACATTGATCTGGTAGCGGCAAGCGGGGAATGCATATATGCATTCGATGGATCCGGGGAGCTGCTGCCGGGGTTTCCGGCGATGCTTCCCTCGCCTCCGCTCTCCTCTCCCTGCCTTGCGGATCCCGACGACGACGGGCGGCTGGAGACCGTTATCCTCACATGGGACGGTATTGCGGCTGTGGGAGCTTCCGGAGCCACTCTGGAGGACTGGCCCGCCCATCTGGAGCAGGACAGTCTGGTGGCTTCCTACAGCAGCGGCCGCAGCGGCGTGGGAGGTTCCGGCTTCGCCATGGTCACCATGGATGACGGAAGGGTCTGCCTGTTCGACGGCACGGGCGGACAGAGCGGAATCTTCCCGGTATCCGTCGGGGACAGGCCTGTGGGAAGACCGGTGATCTGGGACCCTCAGGGTACCGGCGAATGGAGGGCAGCGGCCGCGGGGAGCAACGGAACCGTATACTGCTGGAACACGGGTTTCCAGCCCCAGGGATGGTTCACGGGCCGGGACCAGTCAGGGAGCAACTGCTGGTGGAGCCAGGACCTTCCCCCGCTTCAAACCTCGGGCTCGGTTCTCGAACAGGGCTCTTTCTACGTCTATCCGAACCCGGTCCGGACAGGAAGCGGCGTCATAAGGTTCCGACCCGGCCATGACTGCACCTGGGAGATCAGGGTTTTCAACATGGGAGGCGACCTCGTGACCATGATGAGCGGCAGCGCCCCCGGCGGCTCGGCCTGGGAGGAGACCTGGGATACGGAGGATCTTGCGCCCGGGGTATACTTCGTCAGCCTCGGCATATCCTCCCCCGAAGGTTCGACAGAGGCCATATTCCACGCGGCGGTGATAAACTGATGAGAAGAACATGTGCCCTTATGCTGCTGATAGTCCTGCTGACGGCGGGGACCGCCCAGGCGGTCAGCTCCCGGGGAGGGGCCATGCTCAGATCGGCCCTGCTGCCGGGGTGGGGTCAGATGCACCTCGGCCACGGGACCAGGGGGCTTGTTTTCATGAGCCTGGACCTGGTCACATGGACCGGCGTGGGCCTCTCGTACCTGGAGGGCACCTTCAAACGCGACGACTACACCTGGCTGGCCATGTCCGAGGCGGGCATCTCGGTGGACGGCCTGTCCGGTGATTTCCTCGACGACCTGTCGGATTTCGACTCCAGCATGGAGTACAACGACTACATTCACAGGCTGGCCCGGTACTACTATCCGGATGATCCGGAAGCCCAGCGCGATTACTACGAATCCCACGCGAAATACGGAGACGAAAGCTGGGACTGGTCCTCCGACGCGGCCAGGGCCCAGTTCGCCAGCCGCCTCCAGGACAGCAGGGAGTGGTTCAGGAGGAGCCTGTACATTGCCGCTTTCGCCCTGGTGAACAGGGCGGTCAGCGTCATCGACGCGTCCCTTCTGGACGAGACTGCCCCGGGCATCTACACGTCTCTTTCCTTCCCTGAAAGGCGCGACTTCTCGTCCTTCAGGTTCTCCATCGGAGCCAGGTTCTGATGGCCGCGCTGATGCTGGCCATAATGCTGGGCGCCTCTCCCGCGGTCTACTGGACCGACGGGACGCTCCGGGTGCCGGGCCTGATGGAGATAGACAGGCGACACGATCCGGCGTACACGCCCACGGGTCCCCTGGCGGGGACCAGGGGCCACGAGCCGGGGGACACGATCAACTTCTGGTCAATAGACTACAGCGAGGCTATTCCCAGGTTCTACCTCACGCCGGCAACCTGCAGGTACGTAGGGTACCACACGTATATTTTCGTGGAGGATTCCCAGTGGGACGTCCACTACGACCAGGACGCCGTCAGCGCCTTCGCGGCGGCGCTGGAGACAGAAACCCCTTCCGGACCCGGGGGAATAGTCGAGAAGGACATAGATGTATTCGGACAGCCGCCCGACGCCATCGATGACGATCCCAAGGTCTATTTCCTCGTGCTTGACATTCGGGACGGATTCGATCCCCAGCAGGGGGGAGCCTACATAGCCGGCTTCTTCAGTCCCTACAACCAGTTCACCGAGACCGAGGCGTACCTCTACTACGGGGGACATTCCAACGAGGTGGAGATGCTGTACATAGACTGCTTCCCGGCTGACCAGTACGATGCCGCCTACACAGCGTCCCACGAGTTCGTCCACCTCATCCAGTGGGGTATCGGACCCTTCAGCTCGGAGGAGCTGTGGGTGATAGAGAACCAGGCCCAGTCCGGCACCTTCGTCTGCGGTTTCCCGGCTTTCCAGGTGGAGACCTTCCTGGAGGTGGGGGGAATAACGCCCATAAAATGGACGAACCTCACCGACGACATTGAGTACGTGGCCGGCTACGGCGCAGGTTATCTCTTCTTCTCATACCTGTGGGAGAATTACGGCGGGGACGATTTCCTTCACAGGTCCCTCAGGGTCTCCGACAGAGGTATCTCGGGGATCAGCCAGGCCATTCGCGACGTTACAGGACAGACCCCGGACATGGACCAGGTGCTGGCCGACTGGATGCTGGCCTGCTGGATAGACGATCCCGATTTCGGAAACGGCATTTACGGCTGGGATTCCTTCAGGATATCCGACTACGATACGGTGTCACCCGGCAACAGGCCCGGCCTCGACTACAGCTTCGTGATAGAATCGGATCCCTTTCAGCACATAGGCGGCTCGATGTCCTCCTACCAGGGAAGCTACTGCACGGTGGATGAAGGATTGTCCGGCAGTTTCAGGGCTGACGGCACCGGCCTCGGGGACATGCGGGCATACCTGTTCGACCATGATGAGGGACTGCTGCGGACATTGGACACAGGATCAGCCAACGATGTGGCCGTACCCCTTCCCGAGACCGCCGACATCCTTCTGATGTGCAGCTCCTTCAGCGGTCTGGACCTTGACGTTTCCGCGGGTTCAGTGGTGTCCGCCCCAGGGCAGTTCGCCCTCTACCCCCAGCCATGCCCCGGGACTCTGTACATCCAGATCTGGTCCTCGGGAGGAGATGCGGAACTGTCCGTATTCACCCTGGACGGCGGGTATGTGGAGACAGTGGAGTTCCCCTCCGTCGGAAGCGGGGAGGCCACGCTTGCCTATCCGGGGGCATCCGAACTCTCCTCGGGCGCCTACTTCTTCAGATTCAGCCAGGGAGGCAGAGTGGAAACCGGTTCGTTCGCAGTTGTCCGGTAAACCTGTTCCGCTTACACGGCTTTTCCTCTCCCTGTTCCTGGCCGCGCTCCAGCCGACGCTGTCTTCCGCCGCCTTTCAGGATTTCCGTTACATAGAGCTGCCAGGGGGGGACCTTGTGGAGGCCGAGATCAACAGTGCCGGAGATGTCTTTCTCCTTATGCGCGGCCTGCCCCATCTCGTGATAGCATGGGCCGACGGTTCCACCACCGAATATGACCTGGGCGAGATAGTGCTGCCCGGGGGAATGTGCGTCGACCAGACCTGGGGATGGTACGCCACCGGGGAAGTGACGGACATGGTCTACCGCTACGACAGGAGCGGGGTTCTCATGGACTCCTGGGAAGCCGGCAGCCTGCCCGGTGACATATCAATATCGGGGCTCTCCGTAATCTACGTCTCCAGGGCCGAGGGAAGTATCAGGTCCCTCAGGAACCCTGATACGGAGGTGGCCAGGCTGCAGGGCTCGGGCGGGGGCCGGCTGGTCCCCTTCGGTGACAGGTTCGTCTACTCGGCGCCGGATGAGTCAATGATCCTGGGGGAGTTCCATGCCCGCCAGCCCCTGCCGGCATCCGGCGCGTGGTCGGCGATGGGGGAGACCCTGGTGGTGCTTCTTGATTCCTGTCTGTGCACCAGGGATGGTACGGAGCTCTTCAGACTTCCAGCGGGACAGGAGTTCTCCAGGATCTCCTTCTCCAGCGGGGGGGGGTACTGCCTTCTCTGGTCTCCGGGGGAAGAGAGGGCCATGGTGCTCAGGTGAGCATGATCGCCCTTGTCCTGCTGGCCGTTTCATCGATAACACTGGAATACCAGAGTGACGGCTCATCGTTCCTGGAGATCCCCGACTCTCTCTGGATCGCCCCGGGAACCCTGACCGCCGTTGTCGGAGGGGACACCCTGGACGCGGTCCCCGGCACATCCGGCTCCAGGACGGGCGTTCTGCTGTCCCCCCCTCCCCCCGCCGGCAGCACGGTCACACTGAGCTTCGAGACCCTGGACCTCAGCGTCCCCTCGTCCACCACCCTCGATGTGGGTTTCGCCGACAGGCAGGAGATCGAACAGCTGCCCACGTACCTGGCCAATCCCTTCCTCGAGCGGGGCCTGTACATCTCCGGCTCCAAGAGGATAGGCTTCTCAGTGGGCGAAGGCGGAGGTCTCGACCAGGGCACCAGGATATCCGTGGAGGGCACGGCAGCACCCGGAATAACCGTTTCAGGCAGCGTAACGGACCGTAATCTCGCCTCGGGTCCCTATTCGTCGGAACTGGTCTCCCAGCTGGACAGGATATTCTTCATTGTGGACGGAGGCAGCTGGAACGCCAGACTGGGCGACATGGAATGGCGAAGCGGGGACGGCGAGACCGGCCCTCTTTCGTGGAGAAGAGAGGTCAGCGGCATTGACGCAAGCGGCGCACTCACGGACACATACTCCGCCGGGGCCGGTTACGGGACCTCCAGCGATACGAGGCAGAGGACCGTATTCTACACCCGGGAGGGCATTCAGGGTCCATACCAGGTGACCTCCGGCTGGGAGATCGTGCCGGGGAGCGAGAAAGTATGGCTGGACGGCCAACTGCTTCAGCGGGGCGCCACGGAGGACTACGAGATGGAGTACACCGCCGGGCTCATCACCTTCACGGCCACAAGGCTGATCAGGAGCGACCAGAGAGCGGAGATCACGTTCTTCCAGAGAGGCGACGGGTTCCGGAAGGATTTCGTCACGGGCTCCGGAAGCTATTCGGCCGGTCCCCTGCTGATCGACGTCAAAGGTTTCTACAGTGAGGACGACAGGGGCTCTCCCCTGGGATTCGTACTTACGGAGGAGGCGGAGGAGGTGCTGAGCCGGGCGGGGGAGGACCCTTCGGAGGCCTGGATCGACGGCGCCGAGTACGTTGGGGAAGGCCATGGAGACTATTCTCTGGATTCCCTGGACCACTATGTGTACCGGGGTCCCGAGCAGGGGGACTGGAGCGTGGTGTTCGGACGCCCCCCGGACGGCGGGGGAGATTACCTCTACGACAGTTCCACAGGCGGATACCTGTGGGTGGGGGAAGGGAACGGCACCCATCTGCCCAGGCAGTACGTGCAGATACCCGTGGGTTACAGGACGGGGGGGATGTCCCTCGCCTACGGAGGGGACCTGCTTGACCTGGGAGTGGAAGCAGCATTCTCAGGAAGGACCGGCAACATGTTCAATCCCGACGCCACCACAAGAGAGGGTACGTACATCTCCGGGTCGGGAAGGCTGGAATTCTGGAAGGACGGTCCAGGACTCGGAATCGGAGGCAGACTGGTCTCAAGCGGGTACAATCCTCCCGGTCAGCTGGAGGCGGACAGCTCCCTCTACGCCTGGTCCCTTCCCCCTGACCATTCCGGCAACGACGACATAGTGACCGTGAACCTCGGGGGACGGGGACTGATGTTCGAAGGCGCCGGGCGGTTCATGGAACAGGGCGGCGTGCTTGAAAGGTACAGGGTCCGCGCCACTCCCGTGGCGGCCGGGGTCGGCCTGACCTCCGGAGCCGGATACCTGAGGCGGAACGGCACTGACAGCCTCGCCCGCGGCGAGACTTCGTTCATGGACCTTTCCGGCACTCCCGTATCGGGCGACCTCAAGCCCTTCGCCGGTTTCAGTCTCTCCAGGGAGTCCTGGCAGGACAGCCTCTCCGGTTCCGTCAGGACCGGTTTCACTGGTCTCTCCTTTTCACGCGGGGCATCGGAAGCGCTGCTCAGGCTTGAGCTCAGGAAGGACACCAGGGTCGGAGGTCTCTCGCCGGGCCCTCTTACCCTATGGCGGGCGCGGCTGGAAGGCTCGGGTCCCCTCGGCGAGCTCAGGTACAGGGGCAGCATCGAGCACTCCTCCACTTCCTACGAGCTGGGCGGGGAACTGCAGGCGGATGCCATAAGGATGACCATCACAGGCACACTTGATGACATCTGGTCTGAAACGGTGTACAGCGGTTCGGGAACGGTCAGTCGGTCCCTTGACGTGGTCTACGTATTCGTGGGGGAGGGCGAGGGCGGTTTCAGCTACGACCCGGAAAGCGGTCAGTACTACCCCGACCCTGACGGTGACTACATCGTGAGCTATCAGCCCGGGAGCCAGGGGCAGACGGTCACCTCGGCCACACTCGAGACCACCGTTTCTGTCGTTGAGGAATCTTCCGGTTTGAGCGCCGTGATAAGGCTCGCCTCCAGCAACGGTGACGACAGGGCCAAGGCCCTGCTGCTCTACGGAGCATTCGATGTCGACCAGGAGGGCGGATACAGTCTGGACCTCTCACCCTGGTTCAGATGGAGGGAGGGTCTCCTGACCAGGCTGAGCTTCACCGGGAAATACAGCGACCAGAGGATCTCCTACAGCGTGGCGGGTCTCAGGGAGAAGAGAGGATGGTCCCTGAGAGCGGCGCCCGAGCTGACACCCTTCGAGGAACTGGTCATAGACATCTCGGGAAGAATATGGAGGGAGGAGGATGAACTCTACTCCCCCAGGGATACAAGAGGTATCAGGCTGGAAGTGGATCCGACGGTGGAGGCTGCCCCCGGTTTCATGCCGGGTCTGCTCACCGCCTGGGAATCACGCCGGGAGGTGATCTCCGACCTGTCCGGCTACATGCTGGAAGCCGGTCCACACCTCTCCTGGGCCGGAGGCGGCTGGACCGCCACCGCAAGGGTCACCGCCGGCTACATCCCTGGAGAAGGGGAGCTTCCTGCGTGGTTCTTCGACGGTAACGACACGGGAGTCACATGGAGGGCCAGTGCCAGGGTGGG
The DNA here is from genome assembly GCA_016936235.1 of Candidatus Fermentibacteraceae bacterium. Classification (GTDB taxonomy): domain Bacteria; phylum Fermentibacterota; class Fermentibacteria; order Fermentibacterales; family JCC-6; genus Aegiribacteria. Next base: position 34,526 of record JAFGPK010000009.1, read on the forward strand.
GAAGAGCCTGGCATCGGGTCTTGACATAAGCCTCTTCTACTGGGGTAGAAGACCGGCCGGCAGCAGCTGGAACCACAGGGCGGGCCTTGAGGGTACGGTGAACTTCTGATGATGATCCTTCTTCTTTGCGTCCTCACGGTTCCCGGTTCTGCAGCGGACCCAGTGCAGGTGGTAATCGAAGGCAGCCCGCCCCTCCCTCTCCTGTACCAGCTCGACATCGATTCCGTTACAGTGTCCGACTCATCCATAGCCCTGCTGCAGGAACGGATGCTCCAGTGGTATCTGGAGGAGGGGTACCCCTTTGCTTCCGCGGGATACTATTTCACCTCTGCGGATACCCTTGCGGTCAACACCGTGCCCGGGAGGCACGCCCTCCTGGAGGAAGTGAGGATCGAGGGCATGCCAGGGACCAGAGCGTCGGTCTTCATAAGGCTTCTTCCCATGAAACCCGGGGAGAGCTACAGCAGGGAAGCGGTTGAGGAGTGGGTATCGAGGCTCCAGCGCATACGCTTCGTAGGGTCTGTGGGGCCGACACAGCTCCTTCTCGGCAGGGGTGGTAATCTGGTGCTGGTCCAGCAGCTTCAGAAGGGAAGCGCCGGGTACTTCTCAGCTTCCATGGACTGGCAGGGGGACTACCTGGAGGGGATGGGTGAGATTCTCTTCCTGAACCTGGCCGGGACCGCCAGGGAACTGGAGATCTCCGGGCAGACCACAGAGTGGGGCGGGCTCAACGCTTATCTCAGGTACAGGGAACCCTGGCTCTTCGGGATCCCCCTTTCCCTTCAGCTGGAGCTGTCCCAGGACACGCCGGAAAGCGCCTGGGTCAACAGGGAGGGGAGCATAACGGGCATTTGGAGCCTCAGCCGGACGGAGCTCCGGGCCGGCGCGGGCTTGTGGAGGGGTTTCCCTCCCGACGGCGAAAGGCAGGAGTACGATTACGGCCTGGCCGGGATCGGATACCTTCGGGGCAGGCGGGTCCCCCAGGGTTTCAGCGGCATAGAGCTTGACCTGGAGGGCCGGAGCGGCAGCAGAACGGGTCAGGATTCCTCCGGGATACTGACCATGGCCGAACTGACATTCAGGGCCGATGTCTACAGCGGCCTGCTGGGTTTCGGAGGAAAGGTCCTGGCCGGAGGAGTAATGCAGGGAGACTGGTTCGAAGGTCTGTTGAAGAAGCTGGGTGGCCAGACCACCCTCAGGGGTTACCCGGAGAATGCTTTCAGGGGTGTCCGATATGCGGTGGCCCGGCCGGAGATCTCTCTCGGAGAGACCGAGACCAGGATTTACCTTTTCGCGGACCTGGCCGTGATCAGGACCGACACCGACGAACTCAGGTACCCGGTGGGCTCGGGATTGGGCATAAGGGGCTACAGCGGAATATTCCATGCCGACGCCGCGGCTGGATTCCCCCTCAGCGAAGGGCTGGGGAGCGCAAGGCTCTACCTCAGGCTCACGGCTTCTCTTTAGGTCCGGCGGGAAGTTATAATCTCAGGCAAAACTCATTCTCACGATCCGGAACCGTATCCGGGACGTGTGAAAGTTACTGAAAGGATTGGTCATGGCAACCAGCAGACAGATACTCATTTCCGCCGATGTCCTTTACGACGGCCACGGGAAGCAGGAGAACTGCACCGTGGTCGTGGAGGGAGGCAGGATAGTCGATGTGGTGAAGAAGAAGATGAGGGCCGATTTCCGCGGATTCGTTACACCCGCCTTCATTGACGCCCATTCCCACATCGGCATGGACAGGGAGGGAGAGCCCTGGACCGAGTCCGAGACCAACGATATCCTCGGTCAGATCCTGCCCGTAAACGACCCGCTGAACAGCATCTATTTCGATGACAGGGCGTTCAGCGACGCGGTGGACTTCGGCGTTCTGTACAGCTGCGTGGTCCCGGGCAGCGGGAACCTCCTCGGGGGCAGGGCCAGGGTCATAAGGAACTTCAGCCCCAACAGGAAGGACGCCGTGGTCAGCGATTACGGCTACAAGATGGCCCTCGGCTTCAATCCGCGCTCCACCACCGACTGGAAGGGCGATCGTCCGAACACCAGGATGGGCGTTTACGCCATGCTGGAGCAGAAGTTCGACGAAGTGATCAACAAGAGGAGCAAGGCCGTACTGAAGAAGGAGAGGGATCTTCACAAGCTGGAGCTGGACTCGAAGGAGAAGAAACTCTCGAAGCAGGAGCAGGAGTTCCAGAGGAAGGCCGTCGACCTGGAGTACGACCAGACCTTCAGCCCGGCCGAGAAGGCCGTGATAGAGATACTGGAAGGCAGCAAGACCGCCAAGGTCCACGTTCACAAGGAGGATGACGTCCTGTACCTGATAGAGCTTGCGAAGAAGTACGGCATGAAGGTGACGGCGGACCACACCTGCGACGTGTTCCACAGGGAGATATTCGATGAGCTGGGGAAGGCGGGGATCCCGGTGGTGTACGGTCCGATGGGATCAGTGGGATACAAGGTGGAGCTCAAGCACGCCTACTACCAGAACGCGGCGCTGCTCATGAAGTCGAAGGCGTTCTACGGCCTCATGACCGATCATCCCGTGATCTGGTCCCCCTTTCTCAGGGACAGCCTGAAGTTCTTCCTGATCGCAGGCATGTCGCCGGAGGAGGCCATATCGGTGATAACCTACAGGAACGCGAAGATACTGCACCTGGAAGACCAGCTCGGTTCCGTGGAGAAGGGCATGACCGCCAGCCTGCTCGTATGGGACCGCCACCCCCTGGACCTTGCCGCCTTCCCGTCAATGGTGATGGCCGAGGGCAGGGTGATAAGGAAGAGATAGGACCGTCCCGGGCGAAAGGGTACTTATGAGATCTACGGCAGTCATGCTGACAGGATGCGCGTCCCTCATGGCCAGCCAGATATTCTATATGGATCTTGATCAGGTTGTCTGTCTTGTGGAGAACATACTGGTCGTGGAGGTGGTGCAGGCGGTCCACTTCCCCATGGACTACATGGACAGGATGGAGTACACCATCAGGGTGCTTGAGGTCCTGCACGGTGCTGATGTCCGGGAAGGTGACTTCATAGCATGGTACACGTTCGACCTGCCAAGGTCCTACACCGGTTCCGACGGAATGGAGGTATGGGAATCACCCCTGGTGACCGGTTCGGGGCTGGAGATGTGCGTGATGGAGGGTGACACGGTGATAGCCCTGACTTACTCCCTCTCCGACGACTCTTCCCGAGCGGCGGAACTGGTGCGCCTGGAGCCTCCCGACAGCCTCGAGAAGATAATGGGGCTTCTTGAAGGGATCTCCCCGGAGGACTGAAGAGCCGGTCTATCCGATTGATTGAGATCCTGAGACCGGGATCTTCCGCGGGTTTCAGAAGAAGGTCGGGACCTTCTTCAGGACCGAGTTCCCGTCGAAGGGCTCCGAATAAGGTCCCTGACAACGCTGGTCCCTGCTTAGATAGGTACCGGACAGCATTCCGCATGAGGCTCTGCAGCCTCCCGTGCACACCGACCTGTAGGTGCAGGCGGAGCATTCTTCCGGAAGTCTCTTGAACTCCCTGAGCCTCGTTCCCCTGTAGCGGTTCCGGTAGATGGTCCAGATATCGTCGGTATGTATGCTGCCAAGGGGTATGTCGTATACGAACGGGCAGGGCTGGACCGAACCGTCGGACCTCACCGTAAGCACGAAATTACCTCCGGAGCACGCGCTGCCTGTAAGCTTGTAGAAATCCCCGACGAAGTCCATGTGCGATCCGTCGGTGTTGTCCACTATCCAGTCTCTGATCCCCGCCCATTCCCGGCGTCCCAGCGCCAGCGGGTCGTCCGCCAGCTGGGGTATGTACTGGTAGAAGACGGAGTGGGCGCCCAGCTCCTCTCGGACGAACCGGCTGATCTCCCTTACGTCTCCAGCGTTCTCCCTGTGGACGGCTGTGAATGCATAGACCTTCACACCGGCATCCATTAGATGTCCCATCCCCTCCAGGGTGCGCCTCCAGGTTCCTTCGACACCGCAGAATGAGTCATGGACTTCTTCACGATGGGATACCATTGTGACAAGGGCTCCGTGGAGCCCTGCTTCAGCAAGGCTTCGGCTGGTCACTGGATCGGCATGGACCGCGTTTGTGTAGAGGGTCACCACGGGAGACAGAGCGGTCTCCCTGGCGGCCCGTACTATGCTGTGTATATCATCCCTGAGAAGAGGCTCTCCGCCCAGCAGCTCGATCCTGACACCGCAGCCGCGGAGATCGCGGAACACCTTGTCCAGCAGTCCCATCGGAATGGCGCTGTCGTCGTGCTTCACGTAGCACATTTTGCACTTGAGAGTGCACCGTGTGTTGAGTTCGAGTTTCAGTGAATACAGGTGGGCTCCGATCAGCTTCCTGGCTGCTGCCGAGAAGAGCCTGCCGCCGTGATGAGCCTTCTCGAGTCTCCTGAAGGTTTTCAGGATACTGTCCTGCAGCCGTGTCATCAGCCTGTTCTTGAGCCTGGGAAACAAGTCCGGGGGTCTGGTTCCCGCTATCTCTCTACCGTAATCCATTCCTTCAACTCCTGTTCGGCGCCCGTCCCGAGGAGAGCTCCGCCATGGAGATTGTCATGTCCTGCCACATGAGAACGCTCTGGCGGGTGAAACGAAGCTGGTAGAGCAGGTCGTGCCGCCCGTCCAGGACGTGGAGCCGTTCGGAACCCTCGGTAGTGACGCTGCTGATGTCCGCCAGTCTTATCACGGTGGTCACAGCGCCGTCGAGCCTCAGAGTCTCCTCATCAAGTCTGACGGCCACCTTTCCCCTTCCGGTCAACGAACCGCCGGAAGGTCCCGAGAACATGGCAACCCCCGGGCATGACGCGGGGACATCAGGAACGCGCCCCACTCCGGCGGAGTACCGGATGCTTCTGTACGCTACCGGAATGCTGCATTCCTCAGGGGAACCATCCTGCCCTTCGAGGATCAGGGAGAGCCCGGCGAGTCTGAAGCGCTGCCCGCATGCCCGGCACTGGAATCCCCGGGAATGATGGCGGTATCCGCTCTGCAGGAGGCAGGCCGGACACCTGTAGAGCACTTTCTCTATTCCTCTGCCAGCGGTCCTTCTTCTGCTGAGTGATGCCGGTTCCGTCAGGTCGCGGAGCATTGAAGCCACCCGGCTTTCAAGATCGGTGCAGGACGAGCTCCTGAGGGATTCCAAAACCTTGACAGCGACTTCGCCGGATGACGGGAAGCTTCTCCATCTGGGCCAGATGCCATAGCTTCCCGTGATGGACATAAGGACCACCGGTACGTCCGGGAAGAGCTCAAGGAGCTTCAGGCATTCATTCTTGACAGGCCCGGCCCCGCCTGTCCACGATCGCTCACCCTCGGGAAACACCACCACGGCCCCGCACCGTCGGATCGTCCCGGCGATCAGCCTGACGCATTCCATATCCCTGGTGTGCCGTTTTCTTGGAATGCAGCCGAGGCGCCTGAAGAGAACTGCAGCACCACTGTTCCTGAACATCTGGTATGTGGTGACGAAGTTCAGATACCTTCCGGTCGCGCAGGCCACGAACACCGGATCCAGGTAGCTCCTGTGCGGAGCGAGTATGAAGACCGGCCCCTCCCCGGGAACAGTTCCTGTGTGTCTGACCTTCACCCTCAGCAGGGTCCTGACCAGTATGAGCACCGGAAGCCTCAGAAGCGTCTGCAGACGGGGCAGTATTATTCCGGTCCTCTCCTGGCGGCCTTGTGCGCACTCGCCCAGTCTCAGCCGGAGATCCCTCTCCTCCCTGGATCCGTGGAGTACCACTACCAAGTAGAATACGGGAAGCACAAGGAGCAGCATTCCCCCCGAGCCGACAAGCACGGCGATGGGGAGGAGGCACAGGCAGTAGAACAAATAGACGGGGTGCCTCCATATGCTGTAGAGACCCCTGAGGGCAAGCCGGTCCGAAGGAAGTGACGAGATCGGCCATTCACCGGTCTGCAGCCTGAACTGGACCACGGCGGTGATAAGGACCGGGAAGAAGACTGCAAGGAGGATTGATGCCGGAAGTGTCAGGGCATGACCAGCCTGGAAACCGAGCTCCAGCCACCGGTCGAGCATCAGTGATACCGCTACGATGAACCCCGGGAGAAGGAACCAGAATACGACCGTGTACGAGGTGATCAGAAGGAATCTTCCCGCACCGGACTGACGGGAGTCGCCGCTGACACCGGGGACCCGGTGCATCAGCGTTCGGCGATCACGATGATCTTCGTGCTGCCGTCATCCGGAAGGCTCGCATATCCAGGAGGATTGAGACTCACGACTGCTTCGGAGCCGGTTCCCGTGAGCCATCCCAGGGCCACCTCTCTCCTGGCCAGCCCCTCGACGATCAGACGGTCGAAGGTCCGCGAGTCGTAAACCCTCGGGCACCTGAGCTGTATCTCGCACCCCTCGGGATCGAAGATCTCATCGTACAGCGGCCTGAGATCCGGCTGCCTCACAAGCTGGGCCATTATCATGCTGCATACTTCGTTGGAGATCACGAAATCGTCTATACCGGCGGCTGAAGCCAGTCTGCGGTTCCTGGGATTCCGTATCTCCGAGACCACGGTGGCGCCCCACTTTCCGCCCATTCTGTCGGCTATGTCCCTCAATATCAGCAGCGACACTATACACTCCGAATCGGCGTCCTCATCGGTCATCCCCGGCGCCTTGCCCGAGACCACCATGATGCTGTCGTATATCTCCGGATGAAGGGACTCGATGCACTCCGGATCGGTCCTGTCGGTCCGCAGATACCGAAGGGTGCTGCCGGAGGCGCCGGCGGCTTCCATAAGTGCCTCACCCTCGTCTGAGGGTATGCCTCCCGCCACTACTATCTCGGCGCCGTCCACGGAGTACTCTTCCAGGAGCCTCAGCATCAGGGTGAACCTCCTGCTCTGGCCGGACAGGACCAGCATCCGCAGCGGCTGCCTGCAGGTGTCCCTGCCCAGGTCCTCCAGATCATCTGTTCCGGACTCTTCCCGGCTGAACACCGTGGGTCTCGAGTCCTCGGCGAGGACAAGGAGGCTGTTCCCCCTGTTGAATATCGTTTCCGGAGCGGGGTTCAGCTCCAGTTTCCCGTCTGACATGATCCCGGCGGCCACCTTGCCGCGTATCCTCCGGGCTATCTCGCCGAACGTTAGTCCCTCCGCTTCCGGCGTCTCCTCGATATAGAATTCGTTGCCGGCGAAACTGAGTATTTCGCTGTAGACGGCGCTGAGCCCCGGCTGCCTGCAGACCTGGACGATGAGACGCATAACCACTTCCCTTACTGGAACGCAGTGGATGTCATGGAATGCCATACCGGCTATCCGCTCCCTGGACCTGCTCCTGAGTTCGCAGACACCCACGGGCCTGTTGCCTTCGCGGAGCGAATTGATCCCGACAAGGGTCTTGATTATCCTGCTGTCGTCATCCCCCACTATCACGAACCCGCTGCACCTCTGGAAGCACGGCAGCTGAAGGGAGTCCACATCGGTGGTGTTCCCCGATCTGCAGATGACCTGCTTTACGCTCTTCCTTCCCAGACGCTGGGCGAGTATCTCCTCCATCACCTCCCTGGAGCTTTCTGAGAAGATTACTATCTTTCCGTCCTTCCTGGTCTCCTCCCTGGCCCTCAGGAGTTCACGGGTGACTTCGTAGAGCCTGTCCCCGGTACCGCACACGATGTAATGGTCCTTCTCCAGTACCGTGGACCTGCCGCGCTTCAGGGCGTCCAGCTGCTCGGTTATCTTTGAGGAGAAGATACCTATCAGCAGAGAGAGGACGAGTATGCCGCCTATGGTCACCATGACGCCCACGGTGGCCACCTGCGGCTCGTACTGGTTGTCGCCTATGAAGGTTCCCTGGTCCAGCAGCCGAGTGAAGGACCACCAGAAACTGCCCTGGATCAGGTCTCCCACCAGAAGCATTCCCAGGACTATTATCACGGCGGAGACAGTCACCAGGGCAAGTATCTGCCAGGCGGGATTCCTTATCAGCAGGTTGTTCACGAAGTACCTGATCCTGCTTCCAGGGCTGATCCGCCTGGGGCCGCCCCCTGAGGGGAAGCTCATTCCCCCTTCTTCCTCTCGGCTGCATTGTGACGGGTCAGCCAGCCTATGGCGAACCCGATCAGAGCCACGGAGAATATCAATACTATCATGGACATGCTGATCCTCCAGAACAGCAGCTGGACCACCGCCACATCCGAGTTCTGGATGATGATTATGGTCAGTAACACGGCCAGGACCAGTATGAGCGTCTGTTTGGGCTTCATTGGACCCCCCCTGAATGATAGGTTTTCAATACCGGATGAACATATCCGGGCGCGGCTTCACCGTCAAAGAACCGGACACCGGGGTATTCCCGGACATTGCATTAGGAACGGCCATGGGATATAATGAAAAGCGATCCGGCGGATGGATGTACCACTTCGAGCCTGGAACGGCTCAAGGGAGGAAATGAGATGAAACGCATACTCAGAGCGGCGGCATGTCTCCTTGCCGCCTGGCTGCTTGCGGCGGGGTGCGGCGATGATTCCACGGGACCGGGAAGCATCATCCCCGATGACCACAGCCTGGGGTGGGGACAGGCTATAGCCGACGGGGTGCGGGATACCGAGTTCCCCGCCGGGCACCTCTACCTGGTCTCGTGCATAGACGTGAACGAAGACGGGGAGCCGGAGACCGCCATACCATGGCAGTTCTACTACGGCGACCAGGCGGATTCCAACAACGTCCTGATAGTAATGGTCCAGTACATAGGGACCACCAATATCCTGTGGGAGAGCGACCCCACGGTACCGTCGGGGGAACTGCCGGCCTACGATGACGCCGGTCCCTGGGTCAGCGCCGCCAGGGAACAGCTCGGTTCGCAGTACAGCGACTGGGAAGAGTACGCCCTGATAGTCAAGGGCAACGACTATTCACAGTTCCCATGGGTATTCAACGTCGCGGTCCTGCAGTTCATGTCGCCCGATACCACGGAACAGATGACGGCCGTGATAGACGCGGACACCGACTCGGTCCTGGTGATATTCCAGTACTAGGTCTGCCGAGGGTTCGACTCCCTGGTAACAGTTTCCCGGTGAAGACGGAGACCCGTCCTCCAGGATCAGGCGGGATACATTGAATGGGATACTGACCGCCTGTGAACCTGTGCCCGGCCCGCCGGTTCTGCCAGGAGGCCGGAGGCGGCTACAACTTGCCGACCAGCTCGAGGATGGTCAGAAGGACCATCAGGACCACGACCGTGCAGTGGTAGGCCATCCGGCGCGTAAAGGCCAGTGAAACGGATACCGCTCCCATGAGGAAGTTGGAGATGACCGGTGGCCAGAATATCGCAGCCCCTGCGATGGCGGGGTGCAGGAGCGAGAAGACCAGCATTATCAGGTAGACCCCTGACAGCAGGCCCCAGAATTGGGTACGGTTCTCCAAGTAGAAGCTCCTGAGGTCTATCCCTTCTGCCGGAACCTCGTCCGGCAGGGTCGCCGCCGCCACCAGGTACAGGAGGAGCAGCAGGTGTCCGTAGAAGAGGAATATCCAGCCTCCGCTCCAGGCATCGATGTTCTCCATTGCCACAAGTGCCCACCAGTTCTTCAGAACAGTGGCCAGAACGTACCATGAAACGAGGATAGGCAGCCAGTGCCATCGGACACGATTCCTGCTCCGTAAAAGACGGTGCGCACTTGAGAACAGGTCCGCGAGCATCAGGCCGAACAGGACGGAAACAAGTGCTGCAATGCTGCCGCTATGCATCAGGCTTCTCTCTCCTCATTCAAAAGGACCTGGAGGACACCGGGAACGAGCCCGAGGGGATCATTCCCGCTCTCCTCCCGATACTAATGTTTTCGAATACCCACCGGAAGCCGCCGCAAGAAACCTGTCATCATCAGTATCCCCCAACGGGACTCCGAGTGTTACCCGGTAATGGAAAACCCGGCCCAGTGCTTATATTAGACGGACAGGTGCCGGACGGATCATCCGCCAGGGTGCTTTACGCCGGGCGTGAAGGCGGAGGAAGCGCCGCCGTGATGGAAAGGTGGAACAGATGCCCGATACGGAATCAAAGCTGAAAAGCGAAGCCTGGGCCTGGCTTGGGCCGGTTCAGACGGTCCATCTCGCCACATGGGATGGAACGAGCCCCAGAGTAAGGCCCGTCAGCCTGATCTTCGACGATGGCAGGTTCTGGTTATGCACGGGATCGGCGGACGCCAAGGTCCGTCAGCTGGAGCAGGATCCGGGTTTCGAGTTCTCGCTGATGCTGGAAAAGGGAGACTTCAGTGGCACTCTCCGCTGCTCGGGACGAGCCCGGATAGCCGCTGACCCCGAAGAAAAGAGCAGGATGTCCGCCAGGATCCCCTTCTTCGGCCAGTACTGGGAGTCTCCGGAGGATCCTTCCTACTGCCTGGTGGAACTCCATGTCAAGGACGTGGAATTCATGCGGCCGGGAGAGATGACCTCGACACGGTTCAAGGTTTAGCACAGGAGGCCGGAAGATGACGGAGGCCCTGACCTTTGCTTGATATCTACGTCGACGCGGATGCATGCCCGGTGAAGCACGAGATCTACAGGGTCGCTGGACGGTACGGTCTCAGAGTGATACTCGTATCGAACTCATGGATGCGCACCCCTGAGTCGAGCCGGATCGAGCTGGTCGTAGTGGACAGGGGCGCGGACGTGGTCGACGACTTCATCGCTGAGCAGGCAGGCGATGACGATATTGTGATCTCCGGCGACATACCGCTGGCATACAGGTGCCTGAAGAAGGGTGCCCATGTTCTGGGGAACACCGGCCGTCCATTCACGGAGGAGAATATCGGTGACGTCCTGTCCATCAGGGACCTGCTCCACGACCTAAGGGAACAGGGGATGGTAACGGGCGGCCCCGGGCCCTTCGAGAAAAAGGACAGGTCGAGATTCCTTCAGGCGCTGGATCGGATGATTGTGAGCATCCGCCGCAGGAACCGTGTCCCGTGAACCTGCCGATCTCTGCAGGTGCCTGCTGCGGACGGTACTCACCACTTCAAAACCGGCCCGGCGTATAGCTTTTCCCGGTTCCCGGGCAAGCTTCCATCGGCTTCCAGGAAAAAGCTCCAGAAGCAGGTCCGTAACCAGGGTCAGCTGCCGCATCATCTCAGCTGCAGCGGTCTGACGCCGCCGAAAACCTCGCCCAGCCTGACCTGTGTATGACCGAGCGTATGTACGGCCGGACGCAGGTCTCCGGGCGCGACTGCCATTGCTGCTGTCACGGAGGATATCTCCATTCAGCTGATGATTATATGTATCATGACATACATCAGGTTTATATGAAGTGAGGGACACGGTCGATCAACCATACCGGATACCGTATCCCGTTGCATGTCATGAGCTGGCGGGATTGCAGATCAGGGAGACTTACCGGATATGACCGACCTGAGCAGCGTGATCAGGCTGTCCACATCGACGGATTCACTTTCTGTTCCATGAAGCGATGCCGGTTTTCCGAGGACCCTCTGGACCTTCCCTTTCAGATAGGAGGAGAGCATTCCCCCCTGCAGCGCCGCGGCAGCGGTTTCCATCGCCTCATCGGGGCGTCCGGATTCTGACAGGAAGACAGCCGAGACGGCCATCATCTCCGGGAGATGCTGGCTCCATCTGTGGGCATCGAACAGCTCCACCGAACGTGAGAAGGAAGCGCGCGCCGATTCAGGGTCCCCGCGTTCAAGAGCCGCCACCGTCAGAAGGAGATGGACCCATGTAACCCACCATATGTGTCCCTGCGCCTCCAGGCACGACAGTATCCGATGGAGGACCTTCTCCGCCTCTTCCGGCCTTCCCTCGGCTATCATTATCTCGGCCATGTAGCAGCAGATCAGGGATGTGTTGAAATCGTCCCCTATGCTCCGCTGGATCGAAAGGGCTCTGTCAAGGAGTTCCATGGAACCCCGGAGGTCCCCCTTGTCCCGTATGATCGTGGAGAGATTGGTCAGGCTCATTGATTCGCCGTGCTGATTGCCAAGCCTTCCGCATATCTCGGCGGATTCCCTGTACAGCTCCTCCGCTCTGTCAAGATCGCTCCTGCGCTCCGCCAGTATCCCGAGGTTGTTGATGGTGGCCGACATTCCGAGCAGGTCCCCTATGCTCCTGCTGATTTCCAGGCTCTCGTTGTAGAGGGATTCCGCTCTCTCGTCCTCGCCCTTCACGTTCAGTACGTTCGCGAAGTTGTTCAGGCCGTAGGCGAGACCCTTGTCATCGCCGCCGCTTCTGTAGAGCTCCAGACTCCTCTCCAGCGGTGGAATGCAACTATCCAGAGGAAGGATGTGCGATCCGGCCCATCCGAGGTGGCCAAGCAGTTCCGCCATCAGCAGGACTTCGGCATCCTTCTCATCCAGCGCCTCGATAGTATCCTCGAGGACACCGTAAACCTCGCGGAACTGACCCTTGACCGCCATGAGCATCACGAATCCCCTCAGGCAACCCCGGAGCAGATCGGTCCTCCCATACCGCACCGCGCAGGTCCAGGCCGCTCTTATGTTCTCCAGATCACGCTCCAGGTCCGCAAGGGCGCCTATCCTGTCCCCCCTGACCAGGTCATTCTCCCTTGAAGCAAGGAGATTGAGATAATACTCCGAATGCGCTGAACGCACTGCTGCCGGATCTTCCATCACATCGGTCCTCTTCTCGGCGAAGTACTTTATCGTACCGTGAATACCGAAGTAACCCTCCTGCAGCTGCCATATCAGTGACCTGTCCCTGAGCGCCAGCAGGACTTGTATTCCAATGCCGCACACGAATTCGGCGGCCCTTCTGTCGAATCCCCCCTTGAACACCGTGAGCAGGCAGAGGGCGGACTTGTGAGAGGACTCCAGGAGATTCCAGCTGAAGGAAAAGACCGCTTCGAGGCTGCTGTGCCTGTCCGGATGATCCCTCATCACGGATTCCATGGAGAGCGGATCCATGACCTGCTCCGCTATCTCGGAAAGGGAGAGGATACCGCACATCGACGCGGCCAGCTCGATGGCCAGTGGGCTTCCCTCCACCGTGCGGCAGATGCCCTCCACCTTTTTTCTCTCACCATGTGCGATATCCAATCCGTAGATCCTCTTTGCGGTCCGGGCGAACAGTTCAACGCTGTCCGAGTCTCCGTCCGTCTCTCCCTCTTCCGAGAGAGACATCCCCGGGACCTCGAACACCCATTCGGCCCTCAGCCTCAGGCGCTGTCTCGAGGTCACCAGGATATTCAGCCTGTCCGTTCTCTCGAGAAGGGTACCGACTGTTCCGGCCTGGTCCGTCAGATGCTCGAAGTTGTCAAGGACCAGCAGTATTTCCCGGCGGGAAAGATGTTCTGCCAGCTGGTCGTCGAGAGAGCCGCTGCCCTCCGGGGTGAATCCTATGACCAGCGCTATCCTGGACGCGATACTCTCGTTACGCTCCAGCTCGGCCAGAGGCACGAAGAACGCCCCGTCGCCGTACATGTGCGACAGCTCGTTCGCTATCCTGATGGAGAGCCTCGTCTTGCCGGTGCCTCCCGGTCCCGAGAGCGTAAGGAGCCTGCAGTCCACCGAACGCATCATGGAACTGATCCGGAGTACCTCTATCTCGCGGCCCACGAAGGGAGACTGCTCCCTGGGCAGGTTGCCCGGTACGGAGAGGACCCGCCTGGACCAGCTGTACCTCTCCCCGAGGTCGGGGTGGATTATCGAGTACAGCCTCACCGGCTCACGGACATCCTTGAGAACGTGGAAACCGAGATCTCTCATCCTTATCCCGGCGGGAAATCCGCTCTCCAAAACCCGGGCCGTTGCCAGGACCTGTCCCCCCGCCGCAACCCCCATTACCCTCGCGGCGAGATTGACATCCGGGCCGAACAGGTCCCCGTCCCTCTCCAGGGCGGATCCCGCATGGATCCCCACCCGTATCCTCAGCGCAACTCCTGAGGATTCCTCCACAGAGTTCATCCCCTGGAGAATGTCCAGGGAGCATCGGATGCAGTCGGAGGGATCGGCAAAACTTGCGAAGATACCGTCGCCCGTGCGCTTGATAATGCTGCCGTTATGTTCATGGACGCTCTCGCCGAGGACTCTGTCGTGTTCCCGGAGGATGTCGGGCATTTCCCTGGAATGTGCCGACCAGAGCCTGCTGGATCCGACGATGTCCGTGAACATGAAGTGACTGTCCAAAATCCACCTTCCGGCCCGGTCGGATTTCACATCCGCTCCCGAAAAAAGGGCCTTCCCGAAGAGGGGAAGGCCCTGTGTCGCGATCCTGTGAGCTATTCCAGCGGCTTGTGGCAGAACCACCAGTCGAAGCACTCGTACTTGCCCCTGCGCTCCTTCGCTGTCTTTTCGTCCGAGGGGGGCGGAACGATTATCCTGTTCCCGATGAGCTCGTTCTCCGGCCATCCCGCGGGCACGGCGCCCTGCCTGTCCGAGATCTGGAGTGCTTTTACGGCACGGACTATCTCGTCCATGTTCCTTCCGACTTCCTGGGGGTAGTACATGATGAGCCGGACGATTCCCTTCGCGTCGACTATGAAGACCGCACGCACAGTGTTGGTGCCCTTGCCGGGATGGAGCATTCCCAGTTTCATCGCTATGGCGTCGTTGGCGGCCACTATGGGGAACAATATCTCCACGTCCAGCTCGCTCTTGATCCACTCCACCCATTTGATGTGGGAGAAGACCTGGTCCACCGACATGCCGATGAGCTTGCATCCAAGCGCCTCGAACTGGTCGAACCTCTTCTGGAACGCCACGAACTCGGTGGTGCACACCGGCGTGAAATCAGCCGGATGGCTGAAGAGCACGAACCAGCTCCCCTTGAGGTCGTCGGGTATGGTCATGGGCCCGTGGGTGGTCTTCACCGTCATCTTCGGAAATTCGTCCCCGAGCAGCGGCATGTTCATCTCTCTGCCTTCCATTCTCAACCTCCTTTAACGGTGATCCTTGATTAATGAGCATTTGATATCATTACGAAGTCCGTGCATTGCGGCAATGAGCATATAACATATCATATCAATAGGATATAATCCGAATGGACCATATGCAGTCAGGTCCCGATCGGCGCGTGCTCCCCCAGCCACGACCTCAGGGGCTCCTCGATCCCCATGTCGTCCATCAGGGAAGGATGGAGGGATCTGTTCTCGTACGCTGCGTACACAAGTTCGTGAACGGCTGGGATCATTCATGGATAATCTCCAGTTCCGGATGTTTCACCGCCTCAAGAATGATTGGGCCCTTCAGGATCATCGAAAGGGCCAGTCCGCTTCCCCTGACCGCAAGGAGCCTGTCTCCGATGCCGACGCCGTAGTCCTTCAGCGTCTCGGCCGGGATATCCACTCCTCCGCCGCTCACCGTCACTCTGCACAGGACCTTCTTCCCGGAGCGGACGGCTATGCCGCAGGGGATTCTCCCTTCGACGAATCCTCCGCATCTTTCCAGTATTGCACCCATGGGAGAACCCAGGAGCGAGCTGAAAGAGCCGAGGATCAATCCGCCGGAGGTCCTGCTGCCGGGAAGCACGGCCAGCTGTATTCCCTCATGGAACCCGTATTCCCTGAAAGCCTCGGGGGGTATCGGTATGCGTCCATTCTCACCCACGACGGACCATGCGAAAGCATGCTTGCCCCCCTTCACGAGCTGCGGCATTACAGCCCCCCTTCGAGAAGAGTCTCGGTCATCTCTGTCCATCCCGTTCATTCTTCATTAATTCCTTCAGTCTTTCTATTGATATCATGTTGTCTGCCAGACCGTCTGATTCCGCTACCAGCAATGCATCCGGCGCATGTCGCTTCAGGGCACGGATGAGTTTCTGCCAGTCCTCGATCCCTTCGCCCACCGGAAGATGCTCGTCCATCTCCCCCATGTTGTCGTGCAGATGGCAGTGGACGATGAAGCGACCCAGCCTTTCAACCCATTCCGTGGTTGACAGCCGGGAGAACACCAGGACATGGCCGTTGTCCAGGGTCATCCTGAGACTGTCATGGTCCGCCTTTTCGAGGAGTTGCTGCAGTGTGTCAGGTACAGGCTCCCAGAGGTTCTCCAGACAGATGACCATTCCACTCCCGGCAGCCCTGTCCGCCAGGGGCATCCAGAAATCCAGCATCCTTCCCGTCCAGCCATCCCTGTACCGCGGGTTCCTTATCACGGGAGTATAGTTGGTGTGGGCTATGTAGTACCCTGCTCCCAGAGCCGCGGCTGCCGCAATGGCTTTCTCGTGCCTCAGCCTGGCCACATCCACAATCCTGGGATCAGGGCTCGTGGCGATCAGATCGAAGAACGGGCCGTGGAAACTCAGGGGGTGTATTCCTTCGACTGCTGCCCTGTGAGAATCCACCAGGGAATCCACATCCCCGTCCAGCTTCTCCGGGAATGCGAACGCGGTAACTTCGATTCCAAGGTCCTGTTCCCGACAGAATGCGGCCGCATCCTGAAGATCCTCCTCCAGAACGTTCATTGAGAGCCTGTTCATCTCCCGCGCCTCTCGGTGGTATCAGCCAGGAATGCTCTCAATGCGCTTTCCGTCTCACCCGCGTGGGTGAGCCAGACATAATGCCCCGCCGCCTCCATGTTGATCTGTGCGGCATTCCTCATCAGAGCGGCCAGCTGTCTCGCCGGCCATGATGGCCTAATGTCCCGCCCGGCATGGATGAACACCGCTGGCACGTCAAGCTCCGATATCCTTTTCAGGAAGTCCGGCGCCTTGATATAGTCGTACCATGAACGGTTGACCCGGACGTTGACCTCGTCGTTGCCCGGGCAGGCATCGTCCGGCCTGCTCTCGCCCGTTTCGTACAGAGCGCGCTGGTAGCCTTCCCGCCAGTCCACGTCATGCTGGGCGCCGCTGCCGCACATGTATATCAGCCCCGTGACCCTGTCGGGATGCTCCATGGCGTACGCAAGGGCCAGATTGGCTCCCCACGAATGTCCCCCCGCCACCCATTCTTCAATGCCGTGGTGCTCTCTCAGTATCTCGATATCGGAAATGGTCGTCCGCAGATCGTAGGGACCGTCATGGGATGACCTGCCGCAGCCCGATCCTACGTATTCCTCTTTGCACATTGACGCGGTTATCCCCACTCACTTCATACAGGGGCGGTGAATGACGCGAGGTCAGTACTGCCCCAGCTTGTTGAGCTTCCTTGCCCGTTTCTCGAAGAGCCTGAAGACCAGTATGCCCACCGCGAGGTAGAAGATGCTGTTGGCTGCTATGTACAGGTACCACCATGCAGGAAAGGTGGCCTCACCCGTGATCTGCGCGTTTATGGTCCTCGCTCCCGCCAGGAAGGGCAGGAGGGAGTAGGTGGTGAAAGGGTAGACGGGCAGCAGCATGAGGCCGATCATGCCGAAGGAGATGATGCCGTAGACGGCGTTTACACGCTTGTGGATAAGGCCTATCCCGCCCATCATGAACCCTATGCCGTTGAGAGAGAGAAGTGACATCAGCAGCATCCCGTAGAAGTAGGGCAGGTTCACCGAATGGTACCTGCCGGTGGTCAGCATGGCCAGGTACAGCAGCACAGTGATGAAGAAGAAGTTGAACAGCGTGGCCAGGATGGCCTTGCTCAGGAAGATGAGTTCCGAACCAAGCGGAGAGAGGTAGAGCTGCTCAAGGGTCCCTCTCTGTGATTCCTCCAGTACGATGCCTCCCGTACCCTGCAAAGCGAACATGGCGCTCATCCACAGGACGTATCCCACCACCATGGAATCCAGGGAACCCGCCTGCATGTTCTCCCCGGCAATGGATTTCACGCCCCAGAACATGCCTATGAAGATGACGTACATCACCACAACCATCGAGACCGTGTTGAACATGTAGCGCTTCATGCTCCACAGGGTCATCCTGGTTTCCGCCGCAAGGAGGCTGACTATTCCCATATCTTGCCGATCAGATCAAGGAAAATGTCCTCCAGGCTTGATTCCACCACACGGATGTCTTCAAGGGTGATCCCGTGCTCACGGACCATCGAGAGGACGTCCAGCAGCTGCATCGGCGCATCCAGGCGCAGGTTCACGGTCACCTCCCCCGAGGCCGATTGCTCGATCACACCTCCGAAGTCGTCCGTCATCCTGCCCCGGAAGTCCTCGCCCACGGGACCGCGCAGCTCGAGGAGATATATCTTGTTCGCGAACTTCTGCCTGAGGCTCGTGATGGTCTCGTGTGAAACGATACTGCCTTCCCTGATTATCAGTACCCTGTCGCACACGGACTCGACGAAGGACATGTCGTGGGACGTTATCAGTATGGTCTTGCCTCTGTCTTTCACCAGCGATCTGAGCATACCTCGGACCGAGGAGGAGGTCTCGACGTCCAGTCCCAGCGTAGGCTCGTCCAGGAGGAGGATCTCAGGATCATGGACCAGGGCGCAGGCAAGGGCGGTCTTCTGCTTCATGCCGCTGGAGAATTCCCTTACCTCCTTGTCCCTTACATCATCCAGGCCCAGTTCGGTCAGCAGCCGGTCTATCCTGGAGGTCACTGATCTCCTGGAGTAACCCTTGATCCCGGCGAAGTATATCAGGTTTTCCTTCGGGGAAAGGTACCAGTAGATGTTCCTGGCTCCCTCCAGGATGGCTCCCATGTGTCCCACGGCCCTTGTCCTGCTCTTCTGGACATTAACGTCCTTCACCGTAATGGAACCGCTGTCGAAGGTTATAAGCCCCAGGATGGACTTGAGAGTCGTGGTCTTTCCGGAGCCGTTGGGACCGAGTATGCCCAGTATCTCGCCCTTCCTGGCCTGGAACGAGATGTTGTCCACCGCCACCAGGTCTCCGTAGGTCTTCCGCAGACCGTCCACACTGATGATGCTCAAGGAAGGATCCCCCCCGCAGGTGTTCTTCGTTCAGCCCCGATAAGGATGGCAGGCGCAGTTGCACCTGCTGCTCCTAATATACGGTGAGTCTCCTTCATTTCAAAAATCCGTCAGGGATCGTCACCCGGGTTATCCCGCCGTTATCATTCCTTCGAGGACGCCGGTGACGGCTGGTTCCACATCCTCGATCCGGGCGACGGTTCTGATGTCGGCTGTCTTCTCCAGTTCCAGTATGACCTCGTGGCCCAGGTAATGGCCGCAGTGTTTTCTTCCGCTGACACTGAACCAGGAACCGAAGAAGGGCTTGATATCCTCTCCCTTGCGACCTCCCGCCAGTCGAGGGACATGTTGCTGTAATCGTTCACCTGTTTCTCAAGTAGTCCCGGCCATTTCGCCATGTACTCCCCGGCCCAGTCCCTGATACGGGATTCGATATCCTCTTCTCCGAACATCTCCCAGAACGACAGAAAGTCCGAGAATGTGTCGATCGTCCTATTCATCCGCGTCCAGTCTCTTTCCCATGCTAACCACATCGTCGACTTTGTAGCCTATGCTTCTGTAGAACTCTATCACCTGTCGATTGGACGACCTCACCTGAAGGTTGACCTTGGGACAGCCGGCTTCCTTCAGCAGGTGCTCGGCTCTCTCCATCAGAAGACTGCCGATGCCCCTCCGCATGAGGTCCGGGTGGACCGCCAGATAGTTGATCCATCCCCTGTGACCCTCGTAACCGGCCATCACGGTGGCCACCACCCGATCTTCCGACACTCCCACCAGGAACATTCCCGGCCCGACCGTCATCTTGCGCCGGATGTCCTTTCCAGGGTCGTTCCACGGCACCACCAGACCGCATTCCTCCCACAACCTGATCACGGCTTCCTCATCCCTATGCCGATATGGCCGGATGGATATTCGGTCCATATCTCGGTCCGTCACTTACCGGACCTGTCCGCGAGCAGGATGCCTCCCACTGCGACATTCTCGGGCGGGTTCTCCCTTATTATCACCACGAAGGCCTCCCTGTTGAGACCGTAGGCCTCCTGGACTGCATCGGTGATCTTCTCCACCATTTTCCTCTTCTTATCCATGTCCCCGAGCCGGGGTCCTTCGATCTCGATATTCGGCATTCTGATCTCCCTTCAACGAACTCGTGAAGCTTAGTCACGAATGAAATCGCTGTCGGCATTATACATGTTTTCTGCCGGCATCAGAAGAATCAGCGGGTGACCGTGATTCGCTGTCGCTCTCTTCTTCGAATCCATGGATCGTGTATAATTAAAGTATACAATAAAGAGAAATAAAAACTAAGTTAATGAAGGAGATGCAAAAGGTATTGACAACACTTTTTTGTTTAATTGTATATTACTCATGTGCCCAATGGTGGGCGCAAGAAAGGACGTTTCAAATGGCTGGGAAGAAGATCCCGGAGAAGAAGGCCAAGCCTGTAAAGACCGAGAAGCCCAAGAAGGCCAAGAAGAAGTAAGACAGGACTCAATGCAGAATCGGGAACCACTACTGCTGACAGACTGAAACCCCGATATTACAGGTGCTGAAGATCAGGGCCGAGAAGGACGAAGTCCCCTCGGCCCTGGTCTTTTTCTGCGCGCATGCCTCTGCTGAAGCTTGCAGAACCCTTGGCGTCAATGGAACCGCAGTGATTCTCGCGATATATAACCCTTGTGTCGCGCTCTGATCGATGACT
Organism: Candidatus Fermentibacteraceae bacterium; assembly: GCA_016936235.1. Lineage (GTDB taxonomy): Bacteria > Fermentibacterota > Fermentibacteria > Fermentibacterales > JCC-6 > Aegiribacteria. The sequence continues at coordinate 54,960 of JAFGPK010000009.1, forward strand.
CTACTGGAAGGAGCCGGATTGAGACTGAATCTTCTCGCGGACGCGGTCCTGCTGGCCGCGGCAATGACCTTTGCAGGATGCAATACCGCCGGACAGATGGCCGCTCTTGGCGTTCCTGCCGATTACGCCAGGTCACCGGTGCTGGATTCCAGAGCGGTCTGGCGAACCGTGGTGCTGCCCCCTTCATCCGGAGGTTCCAGTGAGATGGAGGCTGACTTCCTGTGCGACTACGCGGGAATGGCACTCCTTCGAACAGGCATGTTCTCGCTGATCGACAGGTCAGTGGTGGACCAGCTCCTCACGGAGCAGGAGTTCTCCTACTCCGGGGTGGTGGACCCGTCCACGGCGGTGGAACTCGGCAGGCTGCTGGGAGCGGAAGCGGTAATGACCATCAGGATCGGCTCCGTTACCCATGACGGTTTCTGGGACGACGAGCCTGATCAGAGAGACGCCACCGTGCACGTCAAGATAATTTCTGTGCAGACCGCCGAGGTGCTGTACACATCCACCGGGCGGGGAAGCAGCTTCGAGGGAGCGGAAAGCGCTCTGGAAATGGCCACGGAAGTATCCCTGATAGGTCTCTTCAGATAGAACAGGACCCGATATGAAACTCATTATCAGTACACTCGCTCTGGGCGCAGCGTTTCTCTCAGCCTGCGGCACCACTGCTTCCAGCTCCGAACGGGTGCCCGAAGCGGATCACGCGATCACTGCGATTGAAGACTCGGATACATCTTCGGAAGCGGTGGAGCTCGCGCCGGAGTTCGAACCCGTCCGTTTCTCGATACCTGGCGATGTCGCCGAATCATCCTCCGAAGGGCAGATAGACTGGTCCGGCAACACCGTTAGAGCAACCGGAACAGGCGTTGTGGATACGCGGAATACCAACCGGGCCCAGGCCAGGCTCATGGCCGAGAGGGCGGCCGTAGTCGTCGCCCAGCGGAACCTGCTGGAGGCGGTAAAGGGGGTGAGGGTGGATTCCGAGACCCGTGTGGAGAACTTCATGACTGATTACGATGTGATTTACACCAGGGTCGAGGGAGTAGTGAGGAACGCCAGACAGCTGGGTCCGGCCGTTTACGACTCGCTGTCCGGAACGGTGGAAGTCGAGCTGGAGATGGATATCCACGGTTCCCAGGGTCTCTCGGGCGCTATCAGCGAGGCTCTGACCGGACAGGGACCGGTCCCGGTCTCGATGTCCGACCAGACCAGGGATTTCCTGCAGCAGTATTCGGCCCTTGTCTTCGACGGGAGCCAGGCGGGGCTTCAGCCGTCGATGTATCCCAAGATATACGATGCCGACGGCAACCTCCTCATAGACACCAGTCAGTACGCCTCATACCTCGGCGCGGGAGGTCAGACCGCAATGCAGTTCATTTCGGACCTTGACGCGTTACTCTCTCAGCCGGCCTTCTCAGGTTCGCCCCTGGTTGTGAACGTCCGGCAGATCACGGGTCAGCTGGGCACCGACATCGTGCTGGGCAGGGAGGAATCGGATGCCCTGGGATGGCTCAAGACCGGGCTGCCGTTCCTTATGGGCGCCGGCAAGTTCCTTCTCAGCGTGATCTAGGAGGGGCTGATGAGACCGATGCGGTTGGTAGCCTCAGTGATTCTGCTCTGCGTCTTCGCTTCATGCGGCGGGCGGACGGTAACTCGCGGAGGCGGATACCCGGACGGGTCCCGGCCCGATCCGGACCGGTACGCTGTGCCTGCAGCCGGCGAGACGGAGATTCTGGCGGAAGGTGTTTCGGCAGTCTCGGGCACCTCCCTGGACATCGCCCGGGACCATGCCTTGGATGACGCCATAAGGAATGCCGTGGAGCAGGGAGTAGGCGCTTACATAGACTCGGAGACACGGGTCAGCAACTTCCAGCTCATCTCCGACGACATCTACTCAAGGTCACACGGGTACGTTTCATCCTACAGCATCATCAGCGAGAGCCTGGAGGGGGATCTTTACCGCGTATCGATAAGGGCCTGCGTGAAAACCGGGGAAATAGAGGATGACCTGACGGCCATCGGCATTCTGCTGGCGGGCCAGGGCAGGCCCCGCATAATGGCCTTGATCATCGAAATCTCATCCCCCTCTGATCCGGAGGAGGAGAGTGTCCTCATGGATGCCGCCCTCTTCGAGACGGCGGTCCTTGACCACTTCCGGCAGAAGGGATTCCCCGTAGTCGACGCGGCTGCCGTCCGGGAGATCCTGGAGGACGACCAGCTCAGGCTCATCCTGCAGGGTGATGATGAGACCGCCGCCCTTCTGGGCCTTGAAGCCGGAGCGGAGATAATCGTATCCGGCACCGCACTGCACAATATGGAATCAAGGCTCATCGCCGGATCTCCCAGGGACGTGCACCGGTACTCGGTCAGCACCAGGGCTGTCAATACTCGTACGGGAAGCCTCATGGCAGGCTCTGCGTTAACGATCGAACTCCCTTTCAGCGAGAGCCTGGCAAGGTCCAGGGCCGCGGACAGCACGGCCCGTTACCTGGAGTCCGCTATTCTGGAAGGATGGGTCCGCGGTGAGAACACCACTGTTATCGTGGCCTCCAACGCTGACTTTAAGATCGTTCAGGACCTCAGGGCCGACATCCTGAACGGAGTAAGGGGAGTAATCGATGTAGTGAGCCGGGACCTGACCGGATCGAGGGCCACGATGGAGGTGGTCTCTGAGACATCCAGCGCCGAAGTGCTGGATGACCTGGCATCACTGGACACGGGTTTCACCATCACCGGTTTCTCAGGGAACAGGGTGGAGATAAGGTTCGACGACCATGATCCATGACCTTTTGATTACGGCCCGGTGCGTTAACAATCGGTACTGCTGTTGCTCCATCTGTCGATACTGCGATGGATATCCCGGGAATCAGAGTTTATATATACATATGATATGACTTTGATGTACGAACTCCGGAGGGGGGATCCATCATGCGGCTGGCTTTGTTCGCTTTGCTGTCGGCGGTTCTTTTCCTGTCGTCCGTCTGCCCGGCCCAGAAGGCGCAGGGAAATGTCAGGGATATCTACGAGTCCGGGATCAGCCTCGATCTTGGAGGCGTGGTTTTCGGAGGGGCTTCATTCGATACGTATATCAGCAACAAGCTCAATCTCGAGCTTTCCCTCGGGGTAATATTCGGAGCCGGTCTGAACTACCACTTCATAGGAGACGATCCGGACACGAGATGGTCACCTTACATCGGGGTTCATGGAGGCCTGATACCGGATCTCGAACTGAATCTTTTCGGCGACGACAGTGATGAGCCCACAGTAAGACCTAACGTGTACTTACCCGCAGGAGTGCATTACATATCGGGCTCCGGGTTCTCGCTGGCCCTGGAGTTGGGCTATATGCACGCATTCGAGAACGACGACGCGAATTCCTTCGACATCCCGTGGTTCGGCTGCAAGATAGGTTTCAGGCTATGACCATGAGAAGTATGCGCGGGAGTTGAATCCGGTCCCTGCTGCGAATTCCGTTTTCCGCCCGGGGATTCCACGGGGTGAGCATCTACGGTTCCGGAACCTCGGGCGCATCAGGGCTGAACAGCCATTCCTCCGCTTCTTCAATGGAATCGAATATCTCCACCGTCATTGGGATGTTGTTCAGCAGTACTGCCAGCATTCTCATCATTCCGATCGATGCGGCCTTCCGGGAGACTACGGCCCACCTTGAGCCCGACATGATGTCGATGAGCTTATGAAAATGGTCCGCCATCTCATGTGCCTGGGGTGTGGTCAGCGGTTCGCCCACTCCAGTATGGTCGGAGAGAATGTTGAATCCCGGCTCTGTCCTCGGATCGCTTACAGCGCTGTCTATTGCATCGATTATCTCAGCGGTCGACGAATCACCCACGATCTCGATTCTTACAAGTCTGCGTTCAGGTTCCACCCACACTCGGATACCCATGATCCCCTCCAGGTTTCCCGATTGCGTATTGTCTGCGCAATTCCACTAGGATACTATCAGAACCCCCATCGATACTCCGCTACCGACATGATGCCATTATTTTTCCGGATTGCCAAGTGTTATCCCGGGAACCCAGCCCCTGGCACCCGTTTCGTTCTCCACCAGACTCCATCCAGCTATCTCTAGGACCACTGACACCCTCTCACCCCTGCGGGTGTCGAGTTCTGTGGAATCGTAGCCGCAACGGGCCCTCGCCCTGCCCCCCTCGATCTCCAGGTATTCCTCAGGGGCCCATCCCTTCCTTCCGTCGCCGGTCTCTATCCATACCCACCCCGGGTATTCGTCGTCCCCATGATCGACAACGACTTCCTCCCCCTCATGAAATCTGACCGGATCCGGGTAGCACGAAATATGACCAGTAAGGACCAGCCGGTTATCAGTGCTCATTATTCCGCTACTTTCTTCCCGTCTCAGGGACGGGTGGTTTCCGCGCGACGGTGAGCAGATGGTGAGCCTCTTCATCGTATGGAGCCCCGCTCAAATCTCCGTAAGCGCATATTTCATCGAAACCCGCACGCCTCATAAGATCTCTCATGCCCTCTTCACTGTAAATTCTCATCCCGTACTCGCAATTACGCCTCCTGGCGCCTTCGAGGACGATCCATCTGTTGTCGATCCAGCTGAAGTCCTCGTCAACCGTGCTCTCCTCAAGGACCGTAAGGCCACCCTCTTCCCGCCAGTACCGGCTGCTTCTTGAAGGCATGCTCCGTTGCAGCACCTCCCTGCCCACCACGCCTGTAAGCAGCCTCCCGCCGGGCAGGAGGGAGGTGAGGCAGTTGCGCAGCACCCGCATGTCGTCACGGGGGTCCCGGAAGTATCCGAAGGAATTATAGAGAATGACAATATGATCGAACGAATCCTGTTCAGCGAAATCCCGCATGTCCGCCAGTACGAATACCGCATCCAGGCCTTGCGATCTCGCTTTCTCCCCGGCTTCATCGATCAGTTCACGGTTGAGATCGACCCCGGTGACCCTGAAACCCCTTACGGCGAATTCCAGTGAGTGCCTTCCGAAACCGCACGCAAGGTCGAGAACCGAATCCCCTTCCTTCATGTCAAGCAGCTTCACTACTCTATCGACAGCTTTCCCGGAAGACTCTGTCAGTTTCTTGCTCCAGATCAGGCTGCGGTTCTCCCGCCAGTAATTCCGGTCAAGGAACCACTCCTGCTTTTCTTCAGGCATTTTCTCCCTGTCATGAAGGGATTGAACGGTCCGTTCATCGGAACGAATATTCCATTGCCCTGTGGAATATGCAAATCATCCATCCCTTCGGGCCATTGACCTTCATGCACGAACTCATGTATTATTATTAAACAGGTAGGAAATTGGTGACCGGCAACCTGAATGCGGTTGCTGGAAACGAAGCGGCATATTGCATGACCGTAGTATGTATTCACCGTCAGGTGTTCATTTTGGCTGGAAAGGAACTTGATGAAGATAATTCTACTGATTGCTCTGATACTCCCTGCCCTGGCATCGGGAGCATCAGTTGTCAACAGCTTCGATGCTCCGGACACGGGTATCTCGGCCCTGGCGTGGGACGGGACCAGCCTCTGGGCAGTTGATGGAACCACCCAGAACGTCTATCAGCTGGATCCATCGGACGGTACGGTGCTGTCCAGCTTCTATGTAGCGGATCAGCCGTCTTCCTATAACCCCGTTCCCGGGGGCGCCACGTTCCACGGCACCACTCTCTACGTCGCAATGCATTTCAGCACGAACTACGGCAAAGTGTACAAGTATGACACTTCGGGCAGCTACCTCGGGATGTTCGACGTCTACTGTTGAGGCAGTTCCATTTACTCGTCGGTGACGGGTTTGGCAAACAATGGAAGCTACCTTCTTGTTCACGGCAACAATTACTCCGGCAACCCCATTATCCAGCAGTTCAGCACATCCGGTTCGACCAGCAGTATCTACATGAGCAATTTCCCCGGATTGGGAAGCACCAGGTACGATACCGCCTGGTTCAGCGGCGGGATCTGGATTGCCAGGGACAATGCCGACAGCCCCATACTGGCCTTTAACACCAGCGGTATGATGGTGGGCTGCGTCGAAGGCGCCACCGTAAGTGCCGCCGCCGGACTGACGGTTGACTCAAGCGGCTATCTCTGGGCGTCCAATCCCGATGATGACACCATCTACCAGCTGGATGTCTCAACGGGCATCGAGGAAGGCTCCTCAGCCCCTGTTAACCGCGGGATCACTGTCGACAGGAATCCCTTCGCCTCATCCGTGATCATCACGGCGGAGGGATTCAGCAGCGACGCTTCCATAGAGGTGTTCGACCTCACCGGGAGAAGGGTCCGGGCTGACAGATTCTCCGGTGTATATACATGGAACGCGGTCAACATGCCTTCAGGCGTCTACTTCGCCGTGGTGAGCGACGAAGCGGGTTCCTCTGTCGCAAGGTTCACCAAGGTCCGCTAGGAACAGCGGCTGAAAAGAAATCGGGCGGTCGCTGCAGGCGGCCGCCCGTTCCTGATACCGCCATTCCCCGCGAACAGGCTCAGGAATCATCAGCGCATCAGGGCATGATGTGAATGCCCGTGGGTATTGTCCGGGCACTTTCAATCAGTTGTTAATGATGCAGCATGATAATTTAAGGCATCAGCGTCATTCATATCCCGCGTATGTGTAATCACCGGCGAAATCTATCACGCATACGTTACCGAATGCGGAATGGTCCTCCACCGCTATACCCGCCAGGGTGAAGGCGGGATTGAGCACGTTCCTTCTGTGGCTGTCGTCCGGGACACCGTCATCGATAAGCAGTCCCAGGACTATCTCACGTCCTGTCAACGGACCGTAGGAGATGACCTCTCCTATGGTGTTCCTCCATTCCCCGTACCGTTCTATACGTAGGGAGAACTGAGAGCCGTCGCTTCCCGTGTGACCGGTTTCACCGGTTCTCGATAGATCAAGGGCATGATCCAGTGCAGCCATGGCGATCCCTTCCGAAGGGTACAGAGGCTGCATGGAATCCATGTCCTTCATATCGGAGATACAGTCTTCCAGAGCATCGACTCCCTCAGCCGTGATGAGGATGGGCTTTCCGGGTTCGCGATAGAGCATTCCGGAGAAGTACTGCAGCCTCGGCTCTATGTATTCCTCGGCGTACCTCGCGGGATCCGTCCGGGCCATGTTCAGATGAAGCAGCACATCCTTCTCGAGATCACTGAAGTAATCGACATCGTTCCCGGTGGACAGTCCCTCGGTATCCCAGC